>JARKQG010000126.1 GCA_029974035.1 Eubacteriales bacterium
TTTTGTGGCGCTGCCGCTGGTGGTTCCGGCGGTATTCGTCTACTTTGGCTGGCTTTGGGTGCTCTGGGGGGCCGCGCTGCCGATGTACCTGACGGTGAAACTGTACCGGAAGCGGCTGGGAAACGAGCCACCGCCAAATTCGGGAGAAGACTGACGCGCCCGGCGCATTCGCGCCGGGCGCGTCCTTATGGCAGGGCGGCCATGAAAGTCAGCGGATCAGCTTCAGCGCCCGCTGGTGCAGCGGGCCGTCCAGCATCGCCACCACGCGGGTGCCCTCGGGCAGGTATTCTTCCTCGAGAATCTGACTCTCCCGGTGCAGGAGATTCAGCGCCGCGCCCCGATCGTAGGGCACGACCAGTTCCACCCGGGCGCGCATCTTCTGTACGCGCTTTCCAATTTCGGCCACGAGCCGGTCAAGCCCCGCGCCGGTGGCGGCGGAGATCACAATGGCGTCCGGCGGTTCGATCTCCCCGATGTCCGCCGCCGCGTCCGCCTTGTTGAGCGCTTCCATCACGGGCTTGTCGCCCGCGCCGAGGGAGGCCAGCACGTCCAGCACCGTCTGCCGCTGGGCGTGATACTGGGGGGAGGCCAGGTCGCTGACCACCACCAGGAGGTCCGCGTACAGCGCCTCCTCGAGGGTGGACCGGAAGGCTTCCACCAGTTCGTGGGGGAGCTTCCGGATAAAGCCCACGGTATCCACCAGCAGGCATTCGCCGCCCTCCGGCAGCGGCAGCCGGCGCATCACCGGGTCCAGCGTGGCAAAGAGCTTGTCCTCCGCCGGCACATTGGCGCCCGAGAGGGCGTTCAAAAGCGTGGACTTGCCGGCGTTGGTGTAGCCCACGAGGGCCACCACGGTTTTGTCCGTCTTTTTGCGCCGGTCCCGGCGGGCCTGACGCTGGCGGGACAGCTCGGCCAGCTCGGCGGCCAAATCGTCAATCCTGCGGCGGATGCGCCGGCGGTCCACCTCCAGCCGGGTTTCGCCGGGGCCGCGGGTGCCGATGCCGCCGCCCAGGCGCGACAGGGAGGTGCCCAGCCCCGTCAGCCGCGGCAGGCGGTACTTCAGCTGCGCCAATTCCACCTGCAGCTTGCCCTCCCGGCTCTCCGCCCGGCGGGCGAAGATGTCCAGGATCAGCTGGGTGCGGTCGATCACGCGGACGCCTAGCGCTTCCTCCAGGTTGCGCTGCTGCGCGCCGGTGAGCTCGTCGTCCACGATGGCCAGATCGATCTCCAGCGCCTGACAGTCCAGCGCCAGCGCCTCCGCCTTGCCGCTGCCGATGTAGGTGGCGGGGTCGGGCTTGCGCTTTTGCAGCGTGCGCGCCGCCACGATGGCCCCGGCGGTGGAGGCGAGGGCGGACAGCTCATCCAGCGAAGTATCGCTGTCGGTGGAGATGATGAGCGCCTTTTCGGCTTCCTCCACCCGATCCATCTGGCGGATGGCGGCCTCAACGCGGCGGTCGGCCAGGTCGATCTCGCGCATCCACAGGTTCTGGGGAATGCGGCCGGGCTTGACCGGGCCGAAGGCCACGATGGACAGCCGGCTGTACTCCGCCTCGCCTAGAAACGCCGCCGAGATGCCGGTGGCCACGCCGTCGGCCACGCCCACGGCGCACATGGCGTCAAAGCGCATCAGCCTGAGCGCCTGCTCGTCCACGTCGGAGAGGCGCGCGTCGCCGCCCGGATGGGTGTGGATGCAGCGGATGCCGGAGAGCCGCTCGGTGTTTCTCCGAAGGTGGCGCTCCGGCAGGCCGACGCTGGCGATGGAGCCGACCGCCACCTCCATTACAGAGCCTTCCCGGGTCATGTAGACCATCAGCTCTCGCCCCAGCGTCATCGTGTGGCGCACCAGAAGGGCCAGAAGCCGGTCGGGGAGGAACTGGTCGCGGGGAAACTCCATCTCGTAGAGCCGCTCAAGCTCGGCGAGCACCGAATCCCGGATGCCCGCCACGTTGCCGTGGATCATGAATGCACTCCTTTACGGGGCGCGCGCGTCATGCGGAGATTTCCCCCGCGTCCAACCGGCGCTTATAGTCGGCGATGGCCTCATGCAGCGCCTCCTCGGCCAGCACGCTGCAGTGTATCTTGACAGTGGGCAGCCCGCCCAGGCTGTCCATGACCATCTTGTTGGTGATCTTCAGCGCCTCGTCGATGGTCTTGCCCTTGACCAGCTCCGTGGCCTTGCTGGACGTGGCGATGGCCGCGCCGCAGCCGAAGGTCTTGAACTTCACATCCATGATGACGCCGTTCTCCACCTTGATGTCCATCTTCATGATGTCGCCGCACTTGGCGTTTCCGACGGTGCCGGAGCCGCTGGCGTTTTCGATTTCGCCCACGTTGCGGGGGTTGGTGAAATGATCCATCACTTCAGGGGTATACATGGCGATCCCTCCATTTTTTTTCGGTCGTTAGGCGTGGGCCACAAACAGGGGCGACATGGCCCGCAGGCGATCCACGATTTTCTTAAGTTCCGAGATGACGTATTCGACTTCCTGGGGGGTGTTCTCCTCGCTCAGCGAAAAGCGCAGCGATCCGTGGGCGATTTCGTGGGGAAGGCCGATGGCCAGCAGCACGTGGCTGGGGTCCAGCGAGCCGGAAGTGCACGCCGAGCCGGAGGAGGCTGCGATGCCCGCGATGTCCAGGCTCAGAAGCAGCGCCTCGCCCTCGATGAAGCGCACCGACACGTTGGCGTTGCCCGGCAGGCGCTTTGTGGCGTGGCCGTTCAGCCGCACGTCCGGGATGGTGGATAGGATGCCCTCAATCAGCCGGTCCCGAAGCGGGATCAGATAGGCGCGCCGGGCCTCGAGGGTGGATACGGCCCGCTCGATGGCCACGCCCATGCCCACGATGGAGGCGATGTTCTCCGTGCCGGGCCGCTGCTTGCGCTCCTGCGCGCCGCCCTGCATCAGCGTGTTGATGCGCACGCCCTTTTTGATGTACAGCGCGCCCACGCCCTTGGGCGCGTGGAACTTGTGGCCCGACAGCGACAGCATGTCCGCGCCCAGCGCCTTCACGTCGATGGGGATGACGCCGATGGCCTGCACCGCGTCGGTGTGGAACAGCGCGCCGTGGGCCCTGGCGATCTTCGCCAGCGCCTCGACGGGCTGGACGGTGCCGATTTCGTTGTTGGCCATCATGATGGAAACCAGCGTGGTGTCCGGCCGCATCGCCTTTTCCAGGTCCTCGGGATTCACAAGGCCGTCGCCGTCCACCGGCAGGTAGGTGACTTCAAAGCCCTCCGTCTCCAGCTGCGCCATCGCGTGCAGCACCGCGTGGTGCTCGATGGCCGAGGTGATGAGATGCCGCCCCTTGGGCTTCTTTGCGTAGGCGGCGCCGCGGATGGCCCAGTTGTCCGACTCCGTGCCGCAGCCGGTGAAGTAGATCTCCTGAGGCTCCGCGCCCAGGGCCGAGGCCACCTGTTCGCGGGCGCGGTCCAGTGCCATGCGGGCCTCGCGGCCGAAGGAATGAACGCTGGAAGGATTGCCATAGGCCTCCGTCAGGTAAGGCAGCATCGCCTCCAGCACCGGCTTTGATACGCGGGTGGTCGCCGCGTTGTCCATGTAGATCCTGTTCATTGCAAACTCCCTTTCAGCGTCCCGGCGTTTGGCTCCAGCATATCCTGAAGCGTGATGCCATCCACAATGGAATTCAGTCCGTCCCGCACCTGCTTCCACACCTTGCGGGTGGGGCAGCCGTCGGCCCGATCGCAAAAATCATCCTCGGTCAGGCACTCGATGATGGCCAGATCCCCTTCCAGGGTCCGGAGCACCTGCCCGATGGTGATTTCAGCGGGTGGACGCGACAGGAGATAGCCGCCCTGCGCGCCCCGCACGCTCTTCACCAGCCCGTCCCTTCGGAGCGGCGCCATCAGCTGCTCCAGGTATGCCTCCGGCACCGACTGGCGCTCGGCAATGGCCTTGAGCGGCTGCGGCCCGCCTTCAAACGATACGGCCAGATCGTACATCGCATGGATGCCGTACCGGCCCCGCGTCGACAGCCTCAAATCCGCCCCCTCCAATCCTGACTGATTTCGTCGGGTTTTCTCCACGCACATTATATGCCTGCCGGCGCACACCGTCAAGTATTTCCGACAAAATTAATATGCTTTACGGACGCGCGGTTTATGTGCTATACTCAGCGCGGGATAAAAAACTTCGGGAGGGGAGCGCGATGCGGTCCGTCATGCGTCTGGAAACCCCGGTGGGCGCGATTTGGCTTTCGGAGGAGGACGGGGCGCTTTCGGCACTCAGGCTGCCGGGCGAAGGCGCGCCGGAGGGCGAGATGCGACAAACGCCGCTTCTGCGCGAGGCGGCCGCACAGCTTGGCGATTACTTCGCGGGCCGGCGCGCGCGGTTTGACCTGCCGCTGGCGCCCCGGGGCACCGCCTTTGAGCGGGCGGTATGGGCGGCGCTTTTGGAGATTCCCGCGGGGGAGACGGCGACCTACGGCGGCGTGGCCCGCGCGGTGGGGCGGCCAAAGGCCGCCCGCGCGGTGGGGGCAGCCAACCACAAAAACCCGCTGCCCATCCTGATCCCCTGTCACCGGGTGATCGGCGCGGGCGGGAAGATGGTGGGCTACGGCGGCGGGCTGCCGCTGAAAGAGGCGCTCCTCGGACTGGAAGCGCGGCATTACCTGGGCCAGGGCAGCACCTCGTCACCCCGGACGAAAAACGCCTGCGCCGCGGCTCCGGCCATCGGCGCGTCGCTCATGGAATCGGAATAGAACGCCTCGATGGGCGCATCGCCGTATTCCGCCCGGAAACGGCGCAGCTTTTCCGCGCCGTCGCAGTTTTTTCCGGCGTAGCGGCCGGTCCGGGCGTTCACGCGGGAGGCGATCAGCCGCGGGCATACGGGCCTTAGGAGAAACTCCGGCCCGGCGGAAATCACCAGATCGTCCGGCCGCCGCTGAGCCAGGTACCAGGGCTTGATGCGGCCGTTGTTTTCCGCCCAGAAGTCCGCCACCGCCCGGTCCACATCCGGAATGTCCCGCAGAAAGCCGAAGAGCCGCTCTTTGACTCTGGTCTTGTCGGCCATCCCCAGCGGAACTTTCAGCGCCGCAAGGCCCGCGCCGAGGAGGTGCCGCGCGGCGATGGGGCGCCGCCGGAGGCAGAATGCCAGAAAGCGCGCCGTGGAGTCGCCGCGGAAAATGGTGTTGTCGAAATCATAAACGTTCATGTTCTCTCCAATTCTATACAGAAAGCTCATTTTCCTGCCGCTTGCGGGGCGATCCCATGGTGTATTATAATAGAAACGAGGCCGCGCTGCGCGCGGCGGCGAGATTGGAGAGCGTTCATGCTGATCGAAGCGTTGCAGGGCGGTTTTTCTTCCTTTAATTTTCAACAGTTCATCGTGCGGATGCTGCTGAGCATTCCGCCGTTTCTCCTGGCGCTGTCGGTCCACGAGGCCGCCCACGCCTGGATGGCCGACCGCTGCGGCGACCCGACGGCGCGGTACATGGGCCGGCTGACGCTGAACCCGCTGGCCCATGTGGACCCGATCGGGTTCGCAATGCTCTTCATCGTGGGGTTTGGCTGGGCCAAGCCCGTGCCTGTCAACCCCAACAATTTCCGCCACTACCGCAGGGACGACATCAAGGTGTCGCTGGCGGGCATCGCGGCGAACCTGATGATGTTTGTGGTCGGCTGCCTTTTGATGTACGGCACCATCGCCTTCGCGCTTTCGAGGGTGCCGGAGAGCGCCTGGATGGACGGCATGTTTACCGTGCGGGTGGGCGGCGTGCGCTACGGCGTTTCCGTCAGCGAGGCCTTCCTCTACGCCACGGGCATGGGCGATTTTTTGATCGGTCCCTTTTTGGGGTCCATCCCCAGCTACCTGTTTGAGATGATCACGATCTTCGCCACCGTCAACCTGGTGCTGGCGGTTTTCAACCTGCTGCCAGTGCCGCCGCTGGATGGCTACCACGTGCTCAACGACCTGGTGCTCAGGCGGCAGCTCTTCGCGCCGCAGCGGGCGGCCATGGTGGGGCAGATCGCGCTGGTGGTGCTGATCTTCTCCGGCGCGCTGGACAGGATCCTCTCCGCGGTGATCGGCGGCGCGCTGACCGGCGCGGGCACGGTGTTTGAGGCACTGTTCCGCGCGATACACATCGTGTAGGGAGGGCCCATGTACGTCGTATCGCTGAAGCAGTTTGACGGCCCGCTGGATCTTTTGCTCACGCTGATCTCCAAGGCCAAAATAGACATCAAGGACATCTTTCTGTCGGAGATCACCGAGCAGTACCTGGAGTCCATGGCGGGCGTGGACGAACTGGACATGGACGCCGCCAGTGAATTTCTGCAGATGGCCGCGATGCTTTTGGAAATCAAGTCGCGGACGCTCTTGCCGGTGCCGCCCCGCGCGCCGGAGGACGAGGAGGAGACGCCGGAGGAGGCGCTGATCCGCAGACTTACCGAGTACAAGGCCTTCAAGGAGCTGGGCGAGCGGATGAAGGCGCTGGAGAAGGAGGCGGTGGACCGGCTGACAAAGCTGCCGGAGGAGTATCCGCTGCCGCCGCCCGCCTACGAACTGACCGGGCTGACCCTTTCCGCGCTGCAGCAGGCCTTTGAGCGGGTGCTCCGGCGGGCGGAAGCCCACGAGGACGCGCAGCGCAAGATCAGCCACGAGATCCGTCGGGACGAATTTACGATGCACGGCTGCATGAGCCGCATTCAGAAGCGGCTGGCCCGGGGCGGCGCCCGGTTTTCAGATCTGTTTGACGGCGCGCCGGGCAGGGTTGAACTGGTGAGCGTGTTTCTGGCGCTGCTGGAGCTATTGCGCCTGGGCACGGTGCGGGTGCGGCAGTCGTCCACCTATGGGGAGATCGATCTGACCGCCGCCTGATCAAAAAGGGCCGTTCCGCGAAAGCGGAACGGCCCGAAGTTTTCTCAGAACCGATCAACCCAGGCCGCGAAGGCGTTCATGTATCCCTTCAGCAGGTCCTGCACGCCGGGGTCTGTGATCTCGCCCCGGCCGTCCACCGCGTCCGCGATATGGCCCACGTAGGCCTCCGGCTGCTGCATCGCATACACGTTCAAAAACGCCAGCACCTGGCGCAGGTGATGGTTGGCGCCGAAGCCGCCCAGGGCCCCGGGCGAAACGCTGACCACGCCGCCGGGTTTGCCGTTCCATACGCTCTCGCCGTAGGGGCGCGAGGCGATGTCCAGCGCGTTTTTCAGCGCCGCCGGGAAGGAGCGGTTGTGCTCCGGCGTCACGAACAGGAACCCGTCCATCGCCCGCACCGCATCGCGGAATCTGGTGTATTCGGCCGGCGGGTCCGCGTCAAAATCCTGGTTGTACAGCGGCAGGCTGGCGATGTCTACGAGGGTGAGCTCGAGGTTTTCGGGCGCGATCTTCTTCAGATACCGCGCCACGGCTTTGGAATACGCGCCTTCGCGCAGGCTGCCGGCGACGACGCCAATGGTCTTTTTCTTCATGTCAGGCACCTCCTTGGATTTAGGATATATATCCCCCGTTCGAGGCGTTTTGAACCATGGCGGGCGCGCTACATCAGCCGCGCGAAAAAGGAAGCGGCGGCCGCGGTCAGGATGCCGCACACGGTGATGGCGAGGGAACTCATCGCGCCCTCCACCTCGCCGATCTCCATCGCCCGGGCGGTGCCGATGGCGTGGGCCGCGGTGCCTAGCGCCAGCCCCTTGGCCACCCGCGCCCGAATGCCGAACAGCCGGAAGATGCCCTCCGCCAGCACGTTGCCCAGGATGCCCGTGATGATGATCACCGCCGCGGTGACGGGCACCAGGCCGCCCAGCGACTCGCTGACGCCCATGCCGATGGCCGTGGTGATGGATTTGGGCAAGAGCGTCACGTACTGGACGTGGCTCAGCCGAAAGAGCTTCGCGAGGATCAGCACCGAGGCGAGGCTCGCAAAAATGCCAGACAGAATGCCCGCCGCCAGCGCGCGGGCGTTGCGCTTCAGGAGCGCCACCTGTTCGTACAGCGGCACCGCCAGGCTGACCGTGGCGGGGGTGAGCAAGTAGGAAAGGTACTTCGCGCCGTTATAGTAGCTTTCGTAGTCCACCTCGAGAAGCGCCACCGTCCCCAGCGTCAGCGCGATGGCGATGAGCAGCGGGTTGAGCACCGCCAGGCGAAAGCGTGCCTGGAGGAGCCGCCCGATTTCGTAGGCCGCCAGGCTGATCGCCACGCCGAAGTAGACGGAATCCGTAAAAAAGCCGCTCATTTTTCCGTCTCCCCCTCTCCGCGGGCGATGACGGCCTGGGTCACGCGGCCCGTGACCGCCATCACCACCACGGTGGAAACCACGGTGATCACGCCCACCGGCAAAAGCACCGGGCGCAGCGCGTCCCAGGCGGTCATCAGCCCCACCGCCGCGGGGATGAACATCACCGGCATGATCTCGATCAGAAAGCGGGCGGCGTCCTTCACCTGGCCGGGCTTTACGATGCCCAGCGCGAGCGCCGAAAACAGCAGGATCAGCCCGTACACGCTGGCGGGGATGGGGAAGGGCAAAAGCGCCTTGATCCCCTCGCCCAAAAAGGAGACGGACGCGATGATGAGAAACTGGCGAACAAGCTTCACAGGCACACGCTCCCGATGACTTATTTCCGCGTCATTATACCAGCACAGTTTGAATTCTTCACGCAGCGCGGCAAAAATTTACGGCCCCGCGTTTTGCGGGGCCGCCGGGTCCGTCCGGATCAGTCCGGGAAAAGATAGCGGATGCGGGGGTTCCGGGCGGCGGCCACCTCATCCGGCCGGCCGATGGGGGCCTTGACGGGGCAGGATTTCACGCCCTCGGGATCGCGGTGGGCCCTGTCGAAGATGGCGAGGAGCACGTCCGCGGCCTCGTCCAGCGTTTCGCGGGATTCGGTTTCGGTGGGTTCCACCATCAGCGCCTCGTGCACGATCATCGGAAAGTACATCGTCGGCGGGTGCATCCCCTCGTCCAGCATGGCCTTGGCCACGTCGAGGGCGGTGACGCCGGTCTCCTTCTTGAGCTTTTCCAGCGACATCACGAATTCGTGCATGCAGATGTCGCCGGAGGCCGTGTCGTAGGCGCCCCGGAGCCTGTGCATCATGTAGTTGGCGTTCAAAACCGCCGTGGTGGCGGCCAGGCGCATGCCGTCCGCGCCCAGCGTCAGGGCGTAGGCGAGGGCCCGCACCACCACGAGGAAGTTGCCGTAAAACGCCTTGACCGCGCCGATGGATTTGTCCGGCGCCGCAAAGCGGTAGCCGCCGCCGGCCTTTTCCACCCGGGGCCCGGGAAGGAAGGGGGCCAGAAGCGCCTTGACACCCACCGCGCCCGCGCCCGGCCCGCCGCCGCCGTGGGGCGTGGCAAAGGTCTTGTGCAGGTTCAGGTGCACCACGTCAAAGCCCATGTCCCCCGGCCGCACCACCCCCATGATGGCGTTGAGGTTGGCGCCGTCGTAGTAGTTGAGCCCGCCCGCCTCGTGGACGATGCGGGTGATTTCCAGGATGTTGTGATCGAAGATGCCCAGGGTGTTGGGGTTGGTCAGCATCAGCCCCGCCGTGTCCGGCCCCACCGCCCGACGAAGGGCCTCGAGGTCCACGCAGCCGTCCGCTGTGGAGGGGATCGAAACCACCGTCATGCCCGCCATCGAGGCGGAGGCGGGGTTGGTGCCGTGGGCGGAGTCGGGCACGATCACCTTTGTGCGGCGCGTATCGCCCCGGTCGGCGTGGTAGGCCTTGATCATCAAAAGCCCCGTCTGCTCGCCGTGGGCGCCCGCCGCGGGCTGAAAGGTCATGTCGTCCATGCCGGTCACCTCGGTGAGGATGCCGCGGAGGGCGTCCAGCACCTCGAGGCAGCCCTGGGCGTCGGCCTCCGGCTGCAGCGGATGGATGAGCGCAAAGCCTGGCAGGGCGGCCATCTCGTCGTCAATCTTGGGGTTGTACTTCATGGTGCAGGAGCCCAGCGGATAGAATCCATCGTTAACGCCGTGTGTGCGCCCGGCGAGCTGGGTGTAGTGGCGGCTGATCTCCGTCTCAGACAGGTGCGCGAGGCGGGGCGCCTTTTTTCGCGCCAGGGCCTCCGGAATTTCGCGCGCCGGCACGTCGCATGCGGGCAGGATCGAGAGCGCGCGGCCCGGCGCGCCCTTTTCGTAGAGCAGCTTCATCGTCAGCGCACCTCCTTTAGGATGTCGATCATTTCGTCAATGTCGGCCCGGGAATTCATCTCCGTGGCGCACCACAGGATGCCGCCGTCCACCGGCAGGCCGCCCAGAATGTCCTTTTCCGAAAGCGCGGAGAGCGCCCGCGCCGCGCCCAGCGGCGCTTCCGTCAGAAATTCGTGGAAGAAGTCGCCCCCGTGCCGCCGGGGATAGCCGATTTCGGCAAGCCGGTCCGCCAGGTAGGCGGCCTTGGCGTGGCACTGGCGGGCGACCTCCGCCAGGCCCTCCGCGCCCATGGCGGCGGCGTAGACCGACGCGGTCATCGCGCAAAGGGCCTGATTGGAGCAGATGTTGCTGCCCGCCTTTTCGCGGCGGATGTGCTGCTCACGGGCCTGCAGCGTCAGCACAAAGGCGCGGTTGCCGCAGCCGTCCGTCGTTTCGCCCACAATGCGGCCGGGGAGCCTTCGCATCAGTTCCGCCTTCGCGGCCATGAAGCCCAGGTAGGGCCCGCCGAAGGAGAGGGGCATGCCCAGCGGCTGGCCTTCGCCCACCGCAATGTCCGCGCCCGCTTCGCCCGCCGACCGGTACAGCGCGCAGGCGATGGGGTTGACGGACAGGATCAGCTTTGCGCCCGCGGCGTGGACAATGTCGCCCAGGGCCTCCGCGTCCTCGATCAGCCCGTAGTGGTTGGGCGAGGGCAGCAAAAGGCAGGCGGCGTCCGGGCCCAGCAGGGCGCGAAGGGCCTCCGGGTCCACCCGGCCGCCCCTTTCGGGCACCTCGTCCAGGCGGCAGCCGTAGCCGGCGCAGTAGGTGGCCAGCACGGCCTTCACCTGGGGACTGGCGGTGGCGGCCACCAGCGCCCGGGGGCGCCTTTTGTCGCAGCACATGGCCACGGCCTCCGCCGCGGCGGTGGCGCCGTCGTAGACGGAGGCGTTGGCGGCGTCGAGGCCCGTCAGTTCGCACACCAGGGTCTGATATTCAAAGATGGACTGGAGAATGCCCTGGCTGATCTCCGCCTGATAGGGGGTGTAGGCGGTGACGAATTCCTCTTTGGAAGTCACCGACTTGACGATGGCGGGAATGTAGTGGTGGTAGGCGCCCGCGCCGCGAAAGATCGACCGGTAGACCCGGTTCTTTGCCGCCATGTCCCGGAGCGCGCGGGAAACCTCCAGCTCGCTCAGCCCGTCGGCCAGGTTGAGGCGGTCAATCTTCAGCGCGTCCGGCACATCGCGGTACAGCTGGCCGGCGTCTTCAAGGCCGATCTCGCGGAGCATCGCCGTTCGCTCGTCCGGAGACGACGGAAGATACCCGCCCATCAGCCTTCCTCCTCGCAAAACGCCGCGTAGGCCGCCGCGTCCATGAGGTCCTCGGTTTCGCCCACGTCTTCAATCACGCACAGCCAGGCCCCGTAGGGGTCCTGGTTGATGGATTCGGGCGCGTCTTCGAGGGCCGTGTTCACTTCGCGCACGCGGCCGGACGCCGGGCTGAAGATATCCGAAACCGCCTTGACCGATTCCACATCGGCCAGGGCCCCGCCGGCGGCGACGCCATCGCCGGGGGCGGGCAGGTTGACAAACACGATGTCGCCCAGCTGGCTCTGGGCGTAGTCGGTGATGCCGACGCGCACCGCGCCGTCCGGAAGCGTTTCGAGCCACTCGTGAGATTTGGAATACTTCAGGGTTTCGGGGGTGTTCATGGCCGGTACCTCCTTAAAATGTGTGCCCGGAAGGGCCTATTTCGCGCGGTTGTAAAAGGGCAGCGGTACGACGTCCGCGGCCACCATCCGCCCGCGGACATCCACTTCCACCCGGTCGTCCGGCTTCAGGCTGCCCCGCTCCACCAGCGCCATCGCGCAGGCGGCGCCCACATGGGGCAAAAAGGTGCCGCTCGTGGTCTGCCCGACGGGTCTGCCGTCCCGGAAGACCGTCTGATGCTCCCGCAAAATGCCCTTGCCGGCGGCTTTAAGGCCGACGCGCATCCGGGGCGCGCCCTTTTCAAGCATGGCCTCGCGGCCGATAAAATCGTGGCCGTCTGCCTTCACCGCCCAGTCAAGGCCCGTCTCCAGCGGCGAGACGCACTCGTCCATCTCGTGGCCGTAGAGCGGCATCGCGGCCTCAAGGCGGAGCGTATCCCGGGCGCCCAGGCCGCAGGGGATCAGCCCGGCCTCCCGGCCCTTTTCCAGCAGCAGCATCCAAAGCGCCGGCGCGTCCTCGGGGCGCACGTACAGTTCGTAGCCGAATTCGCCCGTGTAGCCGGTGCGGGAGAGCAGGCAGTCCATGCCGCCCACGTCGGCGCGCTCGGTAAACCAGTAATACTTCTGCGGGATCTCCCCTGCGGGGGTCAGCGACGCGATCAGCGCCTTCGCCCCCGGCCCCTGCAGCGCCAACTGCGCAATGTCGTCGGACACGTCGGACACCGAGCAGTCGCCAAAGCGGTGGGCCTTCATCCACAGCACGTCCTTTTCGCGGTTGGAAGCGTTGACGACCGCCAGGTACTTCTCCTCCGCCAGGCGGTAGACGATGAGATCGTCCAAAATGCCGCCGGCATCGTTCAGCATCGGCGAATAGCGCACCTGTCCCACGGCCATGCCGGAAAAGTCGTTGGTCATCAGGCGGTTGAGGTTTTTGAGCGCGTCGGGGCCCTCAAAGCGCACCTCGCCCATGTGGGAGACGTCAAACAGGCCCATCTTCTGCCGGACCGCCATGTGCTCCTGGATCACGCCCGTCGGGTACTGCACCGGCATCATGTACCCCGCGAAGGGCACCATCCTGCCGCCGGCCGCCACGTGCAGGTCGTAAAGCGGCGTTTTAAGCTCCATGTTCATCCCTCCGATCCCAATAAAAAAGGCGCACCATAAAAAGGTGCGCCTCTGTCCAGATACCTGAAAGATTCTCCCGGCTATCGGGATTGCTTCTTCGGTGTCGATCGCTCGACTTTACAGAGTGCCGTCAGACCCCGGTCCTTTTGCCTGAGAGTTTTAGCGTCTTTCCCCTTCGGCGCCGCGGCGCGGTCTCTCCCGGGATCGTCCTCCGACCCTATTCAGTTGCTCCCATTTTATAGGATGGCGCGGAACCTGTCAAGCGGCATTTGCGTAGGATGGCATAGCCGCGCACCGCGCGGTGAAAGGATGATGCGTATGTGGCTCTACCCACAGATTGATTGGCAGCGGTGCAAAAACGCCTGCCCGTCGCCCTGCCCCGATCCGAGGCGGCCCGCCCCGCCGGCCTGGCCCGATCCGCCCTGGGCGGACGACGGCCGGTGCGCCCCCTGCCGCCGCCCCTCGCCGCCGCGCCCGAATCCCTGCTGCCGGCCTGAGCCCTGTCCGCCGCCCTGTCCGCCGCCCTGTCCGCCGCCCTGTCCGCCGCCCTGTCCGCCCCGCCCCTGCGAACCCTGCCGCCGTCCCGCCTGCGATGCGGACTGGAGCGGCGGCGAAGCCTGCGTGCTGTGGGAGGACGGATGCGGCAATCAGATCGTGCTGGTCCGCCGCCCGCGGATGTGCATGGCCAACGGCGAATGGGTCAGGTGCCGCCGGCACGCGTGACCAGATCATCCGCAGCGCGCCGGGCCAGTTCGCGGAAGTCCGCGTCAAAGACGGACGGCACGCGGACTCCGTCGGCAATCGCCCGCTCGAGCTGGGCGAAGCCGGCCTGGGATGCGTACATGGACTCGCCGGGCAGCGTGCGAAAGGCGCGGATCTTTGAAAGCGCCTTTTGCGATTCGTCGCCCAGCAAGTGTTCGACCAGCTTTTTCGAAAGCGCCTGACGCGCCTCGAGGTCCTGCCTGGGCAGGTCCACGATGGCGAGAAAGGCCACCTGATCCGTGGCCGGCGCCGGTTCCAGCGTCCAGTCGGGCGCCCGGCCGGCGCCGGAGAGCGCCTCCAATCGCCCCATGTCCCGAAGGGACACCAGCGCGGCCGCCGTCCGGCCCGAAGCAAAATCGGTAAGGATGCCCGCGCGCGTCCGAAAGTCTGCCGGAAGCGCGGCGGGCGGCGTGACGGCAATCCGCCGGGTTCGTCGCGGTGCCGGTGTGGATTCGGCGTCTTCGTCGTCAAGGCCCAGGTTCAGCCCCTCGCCGGCCTTTGCGGGCTCCCGCGCTTCTTCAGAAATCTCCCGCTCCGCCATCAGCGAAAGAAACGCATAAGAATAGGAAACAAAGGGTTTGTCCGCCGGCGCGTCCATCCAGGCGAAGGCGCGCGATTCCTTCTTTTCCTTTGGTCCGTCGCCCAGCGCGGACCAGTCCAGCGGGGCTTCGGAAAGGTGCGCGCGATTCAGCGCCCAGCCGTAGCCCCCCAGCGCCACCGCCGAGGCGTAGCCCTCGCCGGCGTCCCGAAGATTTTCGTAGATCGCCGCGCCCGGCGAAAATGCCAGCAGGCCGTCGCCGCGCTCCAGCATGCCCGGAGCCAAAAGCAGCATGTCGGGCGGATTGAAGTCCCCGCCGGAAAAAGCCTGAAGGACCGTCAGCGGCACGCTTAAGACCTGTACGTACACCCCCGGGTTGCGCCGCTCAAATCGGCTGATGCAGGTGTTGAGCCAGGGTACAAAGCTTCCGCCGCCCGGCGACCACATCTCGTCGCACACCCAAAGGCGCAAAACCCCCGCCCAGCCGCCGCCGATGCGGGCGGCGGCGCCGTCGTTGGTCGCGGGGAGCGCTTCGGATAGAAGGGGCCAGGCCGCGATCAGCGCAATCAGCGCCGCCCAGGCCAGAGCATATGCCAGTTTGCGCACTTCCACACCTCCCGATTATTCTATGGGCGGCCCGCCCGCCGCTATGCGCGCTGAAGTTTTCGGACACTTAACGCAGCGCCAAATGCCGGAAAACCGCTGACAATACGGACGATAACGGGAGGAAATTTAAAAAAGTCCGTGTATAACGATGCGGGCGCATGGGGAAGTGCAAGTATTATCAGAATTGTGTCAGAAAAAGATCAATTTGTCGAACGAACGACGGGTTTCGACGCGGCGTATGAAGTGGTTGACAAACGGGCATCCTCGTGATAATATAATCAGGCACGCGAAAAACGGGCGGCAGTTGCGGAAAGGCGTGCAGAGCGATTCTTGAAAACGATACAGCGAGAGCGAGAGAGAAAGAACAGTCAGATTCTGAAGAGTTAAAGGCTTGGTGTGGGGT
>JARKQG010000116.1 GCA_029974035.1 Eubacteriales bacterium
CGTCGGCGACGGTATCCATGCCCAGGGGCCAGATCAGCGTCACGACGAGGGTCATCACCGCGAACAGGCCGCAGGTGATGTAGGTGCCGCTGTTGAGGGCCTTGCCCGGGTCGCCGTCTTTTCCGATCTTGGAGACGAACACGCCGATGATCGACGCCAGAAGGCCCAGCGCGCCGAAGCAGAAGATCAGCTCGATCTTGCCCAGCACCGTCGCGATGACCATCGCCGCCGCGATGGAGGCCACATTAGAGT
Organism: Eubacteriales bacterium; assembly: GCA_029974035.1. The sequence continues at coordinate 253 of JARKQG010000116.1, forward strand.
CAAACAGGTCCGCGCCCATGCCGGCCACGTCGCCCACGTTGTCGCCCACGTTGTCGGCGATGACCGCCGGGTTGCGCGGGTCGTCCTCGGGGATGCCCAGCTCCACCTTGCCGGTGAGGTCGGCGGAGATGTCCGCGGTCTTGGTGAAGATGCCGCCGCCCGCCTTGGCAAACAGCGCCAGCGAGCTCGCGCCGAAGCTGAAGGCCATGATCAGCTCATCCGGGTTGTCCTGCTTGATGAGAAACAGGATCGCGGTGCCCAGAAGGGACGTGGCCACGACTGCCATGCCCATGACCGCGCCGCCGCGGAAGCCCGCCATGTAGGCCGGGGCAATGCCTTCCCGCGCCGCGGAGGCCGAACGGCTGTTGGCGTAGGTCGCGATCGAGATGCCCACCACGCCCGCCACGGCCGACAGCGCCGAACCGAACAGGTAGCTCAGCAGCATGCCCACATTGTGGGACGGATCCGAGGTGGACCAGATCGGATGGGGCAGGAACAGCAGGATCAGAAGGCCCGCCGCCGCGCAGAAAATGGCGAGCGTCCTGTACTCGCGCTTGATGAACGTAAATGCGCCCTTGCGAATCAGGTCGCTGATGCGGTCAACCTCCGAGTTGGCTGTCGGCAGCGCCTTCACCCAACGGTAGAAGTAGGCCGCGACGCCCAACGCGGCAATGGAAACCACGATGGCCACGATCGCCCAAACCATGCGAAACATCTCCCTTTTTAAATATGTGCCTGGAGAAACATCTCCGGAATCTATTTTGCCGCGCCGCGCGGTTCCCCGTGAAAGGAAGCGGAGCGGAAAACAGTCGTTCAGGCCACCATGGCGGGCGGTGCGCGGCGCCTGCAAAAAGCAGGCGTCCGAGGCCGGCCGGATTGGGCCGCGGCATCGGGCGCGAGGGCCGCCGCCCGCACCGAGGCGGGCGCCGTCACGCCCAGGCGCGCCGGGCGGACCACCAGCCGCCACGCCCAGGCGCATTCCGGCAAAACCCATCGAGTCTCCGGGGGATCGGCGGCGTCCCAGGCAAAGGGCGCCCGCCGCGCGTCCGATTCCGGGCGCGAAAACGCGCCCGCGGGCAGCGAAAGCACCACACAGCCCATCGCCAGCGCGGCCGCAATCCAGTGGCGCCACCGAAAGCGAGCGCCCATCAAAACTCCCCCAAAGGTCAAATTGTAACCAGTCTATATGTACCATAATTTAATCTAGCTGTCAAGATGATTTCAAAACTCATTCTCCGCTTTTGTTCGCCAAAGACGCCCGGTTTACGGCGCCTTTCCGGCAATTATTTCCGCGCTTGCCCCGTAGTAGCATGGCTGAATCCGCCAAAGCCATTCCCCGCGCAGGCGGGCCCGCCCGGCGCGTCGCCGCCCCGGCATATTTTCACGGCGCAAACGCATACGTTGGCCGGGGTGGTGGAGCGATGGAAGACGGGGAATATGTGCTGTCCCGTACCGCGCAGTATGAGGGTATTTCCATCCGCATTTATCGTCCGGCAATGACTCCGGCGGAAGCTGAGGCCCAAAGGAACCAGGCGGTTGAACAGTTGGTTCAAATTCTGAGCGACCCGCAATAGCAATCTGGCGGCAGCGCCTATAAGCGTATTTTGAGTCAGAGCGGAATAAAATACAGACGGGGTGATTGGGGTGGTGGACGCCATCTATGCGCGCCAGTCCATAGACAAAAAAGACAGCATTTCCATCGAAAGTCAGATTGCGCATTGCCGCTCAAAAGCCTTGCCCGGCGAAAAATGCACCGTCTATGCGGATCGGGGATACAGCGGGAAGAACACGCTGCGCCCTCAGTTTGCGCAGATGATGAACGATATCCGCGCCGGGAAAATTCAAAAGGTCATCATATACCGGCTTGACAGGATCAGCCGTGCGATCATTGACTTTGCCAATATGTTTGAGGTCTTTGAAAAGCACGGCGTTTCCATCGTTTCATACAGCGACCCGATCGACACCACGACGCCGATGGGCAGGGCCATGATCAATGTCGCGATGGTCTTTGCCCAGCTTGAGCGCGAGACGATTCAGGAACGGGTGCGCGATAATTACTATTCCAGGGGCAAAGACGGCTTCTATTTGGGCGGCGCCGCGCCCTACGGGTTCAAAAAGGTCGAAACATTCCATGGCGGGAAAAAAACCTATACCTACGAGGCGGATGAGGTTGCATCCGAACGGGTCAGGCAGCTGTTTCAGGAATACGCGACGACGGATGTGGCGCTGGGCGCAATATGCGCAAGGCTCAACAAAGCGGCGGTGCTGACCAACCGGCAAAGGGCATGGACAAGCGTATCTCTGGGCCGGCTTCTTCGGAATCCGGCCTACGTGCGGGCGGACGCCGACGTCTTCCTCTACCTGAAGAATAAGGGAGCGACCATGAACAGCGGCGTGGAAGACTATATCGGACGCAACGGCTGCTACCTCTACGGAGAGCGCAAAGGCGTCACGACAAGCCGGTTTACCGACATCTCCAAGAGCTTTGTAACGCTGGGCCTGCATGAAGGCCTTGTCGATTCTGACACATGGATTTCCTGCCAGAACAAGCTGGACCATAACAGGCAGGTCAAGAACACGGGAAAGGGCCGCCACACCTGGCTTTCGGGAATCATTAAGTGCGGATACTGCAAAATGGCAATAAACGTCGTCAATGGCTATAAGGACAAAAAGTACATTGCCTGCGGCGGACGGAAGCTGCGCATCTGCTATGACCGGAAAAAGACATTCCTTATTGAGGACATCGAAGCGGCGGTGGCCGGAGCGCTGATCCCCGAGATCCGGAACATGGTTTCCGGCGTGAACAGCATCGGCGTCAGCCGCGAGAGCAAAGAGGAAAACGAGCTGAAAATCCGCCTTGTAAAAGTGGATGAGGAAATCAGCGCGATGCTTGCAAAGATCCCCATGGCAAATGAAACGGTCATGCGCTACATCAACGAAGCGATTGAAAATCTGGATAAGGAAAAGCGGGAAACACTTGCGAAGCTGAATCAGATTCTCTCCGGAAAGGCGCGCCGCGCGCTGCCGATGGATTCGGTCGTCGCGGCGATAACGGACTGGGACGCGATCCCCTTTGATAAGAAAAAGCGAATCGCCCGCGCGTTCATCAAGGCGGTTTACGTCACCGACGAAGGCATGGATATCCACTATACGAACGCCGGAGAACTGACCGTCTCGGGTTCGGAGCCATAGTTTTCTTTAGAATCTTTTCATGATAGGAAAGACCGGATGGGCATGTATTCCGGCCTTGAGGTGCGGGTGCCCTACTGCGATCACCGCATCGCGGAATACCTCTATTCGGTGCCCTGGCCGATGAAGGAGCTGGGCGGCTTTGAAAAGGGGCTTTTGCGCCGGGCGATGGCGGACTACCTGCCGGAAAAGGTGCTTACGCGCAAAAAAAGCCCCTACCCCAAGACCCACAACCCCGCCTACGCGCGCCTGGTCGCGCAGCGGCTGCGGGATCTGATCGCCACCCCGGGCGCGCCCCTGTGGACCATCGTCCGCCGGAGCCGGGCCGAGGCGCTTTTGGCCGAAGAGCCCGTCCAGAACTGGTACGGCCAGCTGATGACCGCGCCGCAGACCATTGCCTACCTCCTGCAGGTGGACTACTGGCTGGAAAAGTACCGGGTGCGGATCGAATGACGTCCGCCGCGCGTAACACGCGCGCGCTTTACGGGCGGCGGGGAGTGTGCTATAATTGCCCCAACTTGAGGGACGAGGGCGTCGCACATGCGGCGCCCTCGCGCCTTTTTGGGAGGCAACGCGATGGCGATCATGGTGCGCAAGCTCTACAAAAACGCCACCTTTCTCTACGGCATGAGTCTGGTGGCCGGGAAGGGCGGCATGAACGGCCTGGTCCAGTGGGTGCACATCATCGAGGACGAGGCTGTGACCGGCTTTCTGCACGGCGGGGAGCTGGTGTTCACGGCGGGCATCATGAACCGGGGCGGCGACTGGCTTTTGAGCTTTGCCCGGCGCCTCGTGGACAACGGCGCCAGCGCCTTTGTGGTCAACCTGGGCCCCCATACCAGGGAGATCCCCCCTTCGCTCATCGCCTACTGCGATCAGGTGAACCTGCCCCTTTTCACCATCCCTTGGGAAACCCGCATGGTGGACATGACCCGGGACTTCTGCCACCGCATCATGCGCAACGAGCACGCGGAGGAGACCATTGCGTCGCTGATCAAAAACATCCTGTTCAAGGTGGGGGATGTGGAGGCCCAGGCCCTGCAGCTGGAACGCTACGGCTACCAGCGGGGCAGCCGCTTCGCCTTCGTGTGCGTCGGCGCGGAGGGCGAGGCTTGGCGGGAGATGGACGTCGCCCGCATCGCGGAGGCGGCGGCGCGGCGGCTGCACGAACTGTTCGTATCCTTTTCCTATAAGGAAACGCGCATACTGGTGCTGGTCAACTACGATGCCGACGAGATCGAAACCTTCCTCGCAGACTTTCTCGCGCTGGCGGCGGCGGACCTGCCGGGGCTCACGCTGCGGGTGGGCGTCAGCTCCAACCAGGAGGGCATCTACGACCAGACCGCCAACTTCGAGCGCGCGTTGTCCGCCATGCAGATGGCGCGCCGCCGCGGCGAAACCGTGGCCCGCTACGACCGGCTGGGCTTTTTTAAAATCCTGTGCGCGGTGGAGGACAAAAGCGTGCTGCGCGCCTTCTACCAGGAGACCGTCGGCCCGCTGGAAAAGTACGACCGGGAGAACCGGACCGAGCTGACGGGGCTGCTTCTGGCCTATCAGGCGCTCAACGGCAACCTGGTGAAGATCGCCCAGAGCCGCTACGTGCACCGCAACACCGTCACCAACCAGCTGAAAAAGATCAGGTCCATCACCGGCCTGGACCCCATGGTGCAGAAGGACATGCTGATGCTCGCCACAGGGCTCCACATCCGGGAGATCCTGTAAAGGGCGCGCCCCTCTGGGCAAAAATACAGCCCGGCACGCCCCGGGCAGCCCCGGTCCTTCGGGTTTTTTTAACAATCTTCCGGCGCGCTGTGCAGATGCACAAGAAAAACTGTAGCCTCTGCCGCTTGACAAAATTGCAGCATTGAGATATACTCCTTGCAAGTTCATAAAACGAGGCGCGCGGCAATGGAGCAGCAAACCATTGCCGCGCGTTAATTTTAGGAGATGATCCCGTGACCGGCGAGTCCATGAAATGCATATTAAAGAAATACAACCTGCAATCCTGGAGCGCGCAGCGCAGCATCAACCCCATTCCCGTGGTTCGGGGCGAGGGCATTTACTTCTGGGACGACGAGGGCCGGCGCTTTACCGACATGTCCAGCCAGCTGGTCAACATGAACCTGGGGTTCGGCAACCGGGCCATCGGCGACGCCATCAAGGCGCAGGTGGACAAATTCTGCTTTGTGGGCCCCTCCTACGGCGCCGAAAGCCGGGCGGCGCTGGCCGAAAAGATCATCTCGCTGATGCCGGACAACATGGCCAAGGTGTTCTTCACCAACGCCGGGGCGGACGCCAACGAAAACGCCGTCAAGATGGCCCGCATGGTCACCGGGCGCAACAAGATTTTTTCCCGCTACCGCAGCTACCACGGCTCGTCCTTCGGGGCGGGCAACCTGACGGGTGAGCCCCGGCGCTTCGCGCTGGAGCCGGGCGTGCCGGGCTTTGTGAAGTTCTTTGACCCCTACGTCTACCGCGCGCCGGTGCCCTTTGAATCGGAGGCGGCCGCCACAAAATACTACCTTTCCATGCTGGAAGAACAGATCGTCTATGAAAACCCCGCCGCCGTGGCCGCCATCGTGCTGGAAACCGTCACCGGCTCCAACGGCGTGATCATCCCGCCGGAGGGCTACCTGCCGGGGGTGCGGGCGCTGTGCGACAAGTACGGCATCCTGATGATCCTGGACGAGGTGATGACCGGCTGGTGCCGCACCGGCAAGATGTTCGCCTTTGAGCACTTCGGCGTGAAGCCGGATATGGTCACCTTCGCCAAGGGCGTCACCTGCGGCTATGTGCCGCTGGGGGGCGTGGCGGTGTCGCGGGCGGTGGCGGACTACTTTGACGACCACGTGCTCTCCTGCGGGCTCACCTACTCCGGCCACCCGCTGGCCTGCGCCGCGGGGGTGGCCTGCGTCAATTACTACGGGGAGGCGAAGATTCTGGACAACGTCCGCGCCGTCGGCGCGGCGCTGAAGGCGCGGCTTCTGGCCATGAAGGAGGCCCATC
>JARKQG010000138.1 GCA_029974035.1 Eubacteriales bacterium
GCCGACGAAATACCTGGGAATGCCGAGCGCGGCGTACCGGATCGGGGGCTACACCCTCTCCAAGACGGGCGAGCTGAGCGGCCCGGATGACCGGGAACTGGTGGCCGCGCTGCGGGCGGCGCACGGCTTTGAACCGGTCGGCGAGGAATACGACGGCGCGGAAGGCGCGGAGCCGGACATCGACCCGCACCATCCCGGGCGCTGCGCCGACCCCGCCGAGCCGCCCACGGCGGAGATGCTGAAGCGGGCGAAAACCTGGATGGACGGCACAGAAACAGGCATCCAATCGGTCGAACCGGATGCACCCGACCGCCTGACCATCGAGGTGCCGCTTCAGGGCTTTACCCCGGAGAAGCTCAATAACCTCACCCGGATGGTGGCCGCCAAGGCGCCGCTTCTGAAGCTGGCGCTGGGCGCGGAGGATCTGCCGGTGCAGGTGGGAGAAGAGACCATCCGGTTTCCATGGTTCCAAAGGACGGACGGCGACCACGCCCAGGCCTGCGCCGCGCTGGTAAGCCTTCTGTGCAAGGCGGCGCTCCAGAAGAAGCGCGTCACGGCCAGGGAAAAGGCGGCACCGGAGAACGCCAAGTACACGCTGCGGTGCTTCCTCCTGTCCATTGGGATGATCGGGGATGAATACAAAACCGCGCGGAAGATCCTGCTTTCAAACCTATCGGGCAGTTCTGCCTGGAAGGACGGGCAGCGAAAGGAGGCGGTGGACGATGACCTTTCCCGATAAGCGCCAGGTGGAGGAGGTGCGCCGGGCGTACCCCATTGGGACGACGGTGCGGTGCGTGTCCATCTCCGATCCCTATACGGAGATTCCGCCGGGGACTTTGGGCGAGGTGACGGGCATAGATGATACCGCCACGGTCTTCGTGAAGTGGCGGACGGGTGTCACCCTGGGCGCGGTGTACAACGTGGATCGGATCGAGAAAGTCCCGTCCATCCCTGAAAAGGTCATGGAACAGCTCATGGCGGTGCGCGCGGAGGGGAAGGTCAACATGCTGGACATTCACGCCGTTCAGCGCGTCGCGTTTGACAAAAGGTACTACGAACTGGTGGACTTCATCGAGAGCGACCGCCTGGCCTACGCGCGGCTGATCCTGATCGGGAAGGTGGAATAGGGCGCAGAGTTATCCAACACATATCTTGATTATGTGCCCGAAGAGAGCGATTATGTACGCGCCGAAAGGCACACACCACTTTCCAAGGAGGTTTTCCCCATGACCAACGCGCTCAAGCTGGGCCAGACGGTCCGAAACTTCGGCATCCTCGCCAAGGTGGCCGGCTTCCACGAGGTGACCGGCGACCCCATCCTCCGCCCCTTCTACAACGACGGCACCCGATGGATCGCCTCCGCCGCAAACTGCGAGCCGGTGGACGGCGAGAGCGAAACCCTTACCCACAAGGACGGCGCGGTGTGCTTCGGCTGAGCCGGAGCCGCCGCGGAAGGGAAGGACGCGAACATGACCGAGAAACAGATGGCCGAGATCCGGCGCCAGCTGCCCGAGGGCGCGGAGATCCTCCGGGTCTACCGGGCG
>JARKQG010000143.1 GCA_029974035.1 Eubacteriales bacterium
CGACATGCTGTTTGCGCCGGCGGGCGTCAACAAGCCCGCCCGCGTGCAGGGCGCCTGGGTGTCGGACGACGAGGTGAACGACATCGTATCCTACATCAAGGTGCGCCACGACGCCACCTACGACGAGGACGTGATCGAGCACCTGGAGAACGCCGCCATGTCTGACGCCGAGAAGGACGACGCCCGGGACGAATACGACGATCTGCTGCCCCAGGCCGTGGAAATGGTAATCGAGGCCGGCCAGGCCTCCACCAGCATGATCCAGCGGCGGCTGCGGGTGGGCTACGCCCGGGCGGGCCGGCTGATCGACGAAATGGAGAAACGGGGCATCGTCGGCCCGGCCGACGGCGCAAAACCCCGCAGCGTACTGATCTCGCGCGAACAGTTCAAGCTGATGTTCGGCGATTCGTAAGGAGATTTTATGGAACGAACGGTGGGACTCGTGTCGCTGGGCTGCTCGAAAAACCGGGTGGACAGCGAAGTGATGCTGGGCATCCTGACCCGGCGCGGCTACCGCGTGGTGGCCAACCCCGAAGAGGCGGACGTGATTCTGGTCAACACCTGCGGCTTTATCCAGTCGGCCAAGGAGGAGTCCATCGACGCCATTTTGGACATGGCCCGCTTCAAAGCCGGCGGCCGGCTGAAAAAGCTGATCGTCACCGGCTGTCTTTCCCAGCGCTACGGCCGGGAGATTCGGGAGGACATGCCCGAGGTGGACGCGGTGCTCGGCGTGGCCGAATATCAGAACCTGCCGGAGATCCTGGAGGAGGCCTTCCGCGGCGGGCGCCCGCTGCGCACCGGCGAGTGCGGCCGCTTCTTCGACAGCCCGCGCGTTCTGACCACCCCCGCCCACTCCGCCTACGTCAAGATCTCCGACGGCTGCGACAACCGCTGCGCCTACTGCGCCATTCCGCTGATCCGGGGAAGCTATCAGTCCCGCCCGTCGGAATCGATCCTGCGGGAATGCCGGGAGCTTGCCGCCCGGGGCGTGACGGAGCTGACGCTGATCGCCCAGGACACCTCCCGCTACGGCAGCGACCTAACCGGGGAGATGAACCTGGCGGGGCTTCTGGGCAAGGTGAGCGAGATCGACGGCGTGCACTGGCTCCGGGCGCTGTACTGCTACCCGGACACGGTGACCGACGGGCTTTTGGACGCCATTGCCGGCCTTGACAAGGTGTGCGCCTATCTGGACCTGCCGCTGCAGCACATCAGCGGCGAGGTGCTGCGCCGCATGAACCGCCGGGGCTCCCCGGATCTGATCCGCGACCGGATCGCCGCCTGCCGCGCCCGGGGCATTCTTTTGCGCACCACGTTCATCGTGGGCTTTCCCGGCGAAACCGAGGCGCAGTTTGAGGAGCTTCTGGATTTTGTCCGCTGGGCCCGGTTTGACCGGCTGGGCGCCTTTGCCTATTCGCCGGAGGAGGGCACCGCCGCCGCGGAGATGCCCGGCCAGATTGACGAGGCCGTCAAGACGGACCGGCTGGACCGGCTGATGCGGCTGCAGCAGCGCATATCCCTCGAGATCAACCGGGCGCGCGTGGGCGAAACCTGCGAAGTGCTGGTGGAATCCTTCGAAAGCGGCCGCTACCTGGGCCGCTCCCGGCTGGAGGCGCCGGAGGTGGACGGCGTGATCCGCTTCCGGTCCCGCCGCAGGCTTTTGCCGGGCGAATACGTGCCGGTGAAGATTACCGGCGCGTCCGAGTATGATCTTGACGGGGAGGCCGTGCAATGAACCTCCCCAACCGGCTGACCATCCTGCGGGTGATGCTGATCCCGGCGTTTGTGGCGCTGCTCAGCGTCAACACGCCCCTCATGCAGGTGCTGGCGGCGCTTTCGTTTGCCATCGCGTCGCTGACGGACTGGATGGACGGCTGGTATGCCCGCCGGCACGGCCAGGAGACCGACTTTGGCCGTCTGATGGACCCGATGGCGGATAAGCTCCTGGTGATGGCGGCGCTCATCCTGCTGGTGGCCCAGGGCCGCGCGCCCTGGCTGGCCGCGATGATCATCCTGGCGCGGGAATTTGTCATTTCCGGCATCCGGCTGGTGGCCACCGCAAAGGGCCGCGTGATCGCCGCAGACAGGTGGGGCAAGTACAAGACGGCGCTGCAGATGGTGGCCATCCCGATGCTGGTGCTCGCCCCCGTATTGGGCGCCTGGTGCGCCCAGGCCGGCGAGGCGCTTTTGTGGGGTTCTGTGGCGCTTTCGGTGGCGTCCTGCGTTTTCTACATTCTGCGAAATAAAGAGGTCTTTACAAAATGATCTGCGAGATCCTGTCGGTCGGAACGGAACTGCTCATGGGCCAGGTGGCCAATACCGACGCCCAGTACCTGTCGCGCCGGCTTTCGGAGCTGGGGGCGACCGTGTACCGCCACACCGTCGTGGGGGACAACCCCGCCCGCGTCCGGGAGGCGCTTACGACCGCGCTCTCCCGAAGCGATCTGGTCATCACCACCGGCGGCCTGGGCCCCACCGAGGACGACCTGACCAAGGAAATGGTGGCGGAGCACTTCGGCCTCGCCATGCGGCTTCATCAGCCCAGCATGGACGCGCTGACGGAGCGCATGCGGCGCATCCATCCGGACCGGGCGCTGACCGAGAACAACCTGAAGCAGGCCTACTTTCCGGAGGGCGCCATCGTGATGCCCAACCGGCGGGGCACCGCGCCCGGCTGCATCGTGGAGGCGGAGGGCAAGGCGGTGGCGGTGCTGCCGGGGCCGCCGCGGGAACTGAAGGACATGTTTGAACAGCAGCTGGCGCCGTACCTTTTGGCCCGGCAGGAGATGAACCTCTCCTCCCGGTTCTTTCGCATCTTCGGCGTGGGCGAATCCAACGTGGAAACCATCCTGCTGGACCTGTTCCACAGCCAGAACCCCACGCTGGCGCTGTACTGCGGCGCGGGCGAGGTGACGGCCCGGCTCACCGCCTCCGGCGCGCCGGGCGCGGACCTGGCCCCGCTGATGGACCCGGTGGAGGCCGAGATCCGCGGGCGCCTGGGCGACGCCGTGTACGCCGAGGGCCGCGACGCGACGATGCAGGGCGTCGTGCTGGAAAAGCTCATCGCCCGGGGCGAAACCCTCGCGCTGGCGGAGAGCTGCACCGGCGGAAGGCTGTCTGCCATGCTCACCGACATCCCCGGCGCCTCCAGGGCGCTCCTGGCGGGCTACGTCACCTATGCAAACGAGGCCAAGGTGCGCGCGCTGGGTGTTTCCCGGGAAGTGCTGGATTCCGACGGCGCCGTCAGCGCGGCCTGCGCGCGGCAGATGGCGCTGGGCGCGCGCGCGGCCGCCGGCGCCACCTGGGCGCTCTCCGTCACCGGCATTGCCGGGCCGGACGGCGGCACGGCGGAGAAGCCCGTGGGCACGGTGTTCATCGGCCTTGCCGGCCCCGGCGTCGCCGATGCGCAAAGGTTTCAGTTTCTGGGCGACCGGTCCTGGATTCGCACCCTCAGCTGCCAGCACGCGCTGAATACGCTGCGCCTCGCGCTCATCCCCTAAAACCAGAAGGCTTACAAAGGAGTACCGCCATGCAGATTTACGTGTTCCGAAACGCGGAGGAAGTCGCCTCCGCCGCGTCCATGGTGTTTGCCGCGCAGCTCTACCAAAAGCCCGACAGCGTGCTGGGCCTGGCCACCGGCTCCACGCCCATTCCCACCTACCGGGCGCTCATCGACCTGGCCCAGCGGGGGCTTACCGACTTCTCCCGCGCCCGCACCTTCAACCTGGACGAGTACGTGGGCCTGGCGCCCGACCATCCCCAGGCCTACCGCCGCTTTATGGACGAGCAGCTGTTCCGGCACATTCCCATCCATCCGGACAATACCCACGTGCCCTCGGGCCTGGGCGACCCGGCGGAAAACGCCCGCGCCTACGACCGGATGATCGAGGCGGCGGGCGGCATCGACCTGCAGCTTCTGGGCATCGGCCACAACGGCCACATCGGCTTTAACGAGCCCGCGGAGGACTACACCTGGGGCACCCACGTGGTCACGCTGACCGACTCCACCCGGGAGGCCAACGCCCGCTGGTTTGACGACCCGGAAAAGATGCCCCGCGAGGCCATCAGCCTGGGCATCGGCGGCATCATGAAGGCCCGGCGGGTGCTGCTCATCGCCACCGGGGCGGACAAAGCCGGCGCGGTGGCCCGCGCGGCGAAGGGGCCGGTATCGCCGGACAGCCCTGCGTCCATTCTGCGCTTCCACCCCAACGCGCAGCTGATGCTGGACGGGGCGGCCGCGTCGGAGCTGCAAAATCTGTAACAGAGAGTTAATGTTCGGAAGGAGTTTCGGGCGTCCATATAGAATATACCATCATACCCCCTGAGAGGAGGCGGTGCCCATGGGCGATAATCCCCGCACCCAATCCGGTAAAATAAAATTTCGGGAGGCTTGAACGATGCGTATTTCAATTACGGGCAGAAACCTGGATATTTCCGACGGATGGCGCGCCAAAATAGAAAAAAAGGTCGGCAAGCTGGACAAGTACCTGCGCGATGACGCCGAGGTCCAGGTTCGCCTTTCCCAGGAGCACGGCACGCGCAAGTCCGCGGAGATCACGATTCTGCTGGCGGGTTCGCTCCTGCGGGCCGAGGAAACCGGGCCGGAGGCCAACGCCTGCCTCGACAAGGTGATGGACAAGATCGTCCGCCAGATCCACCGCCACCGCACCAAGATTGAAAAGCGGCTGCGGGCCGGAGCCTTTGAGGTGCCGGAGCTGGCCGAGCCGGTGGACGAGGCCCCCGAGACCCACAAGGTGGTGCGCACCAAGCGCTTCAGCGTCAAGCCCACCAGCGTGGACGAGGCCATCACCCAGATGGAAATGCTGGGCCACAACTTCCACCTGTTCCTCAACGAGGATACGAACACCTACAGCGTGGTGTACCGCCGCGAGGACGGGGATTATGGCCTGCTGGAGCCCACCAATGCGTAGCGCAGGCCTTCCCGCGGGTTGACTGCATCAAGGGCCGCCCGGCGCAAACGCGCCGGGCGGCTTTAACCCATCCCCCTGCGGGCGCGCTACGCCCCGTGCCCGCCGCAGCCCGCGGGCGCGATCCCGTCCGCCGCGACGCGCATCAGAAGGCCCGTCTGCCCCCATTCGTCCCGCGCCTCGCCCTCGGGCGCAAAACCGTAGCGGGCGTAGAAGGCCGCGTCGCCGGGGCGGACCAGCGCGCACACCGCCGGCGCGTTCAATTCCTGCGCGCGAAAGATGAGCATCCGCATGACGAGGTCTCCCAGGCCCTTTTTGCGCCGCGCGGGCAGCACGCCGACGCAGCCGATCACAAAGCGGTCCTCGTCCAGGTACAGCCGCCCGCCGCCGGCGGGCGCGCCGTCCTCGTCAAACGCCAGCGCGTAAACGGCCATCCGGTCATGGCAGTCCTCGCCGGACTTCAGGCCCTCGGCCCGGGCCACCGCCTGGCGCAGCGCTAAGACCTGCGCGCAATCGTCGGCGGAAGTCAGATATTTTCCCCGAATCATCGTACCCTCCCGGCGCGGCGGACTTTGCGGCCGCGCACTGAATGAATTCGCAAAGGAGCGTGAACCCATGACCCCCGAAATGACCCGGCGCATCAACGAACTGGCGCGCCTCGCCCGGGAGCGGGCGCTCACCCCGGAAGAAGAGGCGGAGCGCGCCGCGCTGCGCCGGCAGTACGTCGAACACTTCAAGGCGGGCACCCGGCAGGCGCTGGACAGCACCCTCGTCCAGTATCCGGACGGCAGCCGCCTGCCGCTCAGGGAGGCCTTGAAGCGTCCCGGCCCCAAGGGGGGCTAAGGCACCTACGGCCGCGCGGGCGGGTTCGGCGTGTAAAACACGTAGGACCCCTTGCCGCCGTACTTGGCGGAGTACATCGCCTGGTCGGCCTTTTCAAGCAGCGTTTCGTAACGCGCGCCGTCCTGCGGGAATCGGGCGACGCCCACCGATACCGAGATGGGCGTTCGCTCCGACCGGATGCAAAACCCCTGCTGCATCACGGAGATCAACCGTTCCACGTTGACGATGATGCCCTCGTCCGAGCGCACCCGGTCCAGGTATACCACAAATTCGTCGCCGCCGATGCGCCCGGCGATGTCCGTTTCCCGGATGTTGGTGTGCACGGCCCGGCCCATCATGCGCAGCACATCGTCGCCGTAGCCGTGGCCGTGGGTGTCGTTGAACTCCTTGAAGTCGTCAATGTCGATGTAGAGCAGCGCGCCGCTCACCTCGTCACCCTCCATCAGCCGCTGCGTAATGCGGCGCTCGGTTTCGACGCGGTTGAGAAGGCCGGTCAGCACGTCGCGCGTGGCCTGCTCCCTGAGGCGGCAGGTCTCCCGCACCGCCTGATCGATGTTGGTGAGCTTGCCCAGCGCGCGGATGCACCGGTCAGGCGCCTCGCCGGACCACAGCGTGCGGATGACAACCTCGTACCATTCATACCAGCCGCGCTTGGTGAGCAGTCGAAGATCCACCTTGATGGTGGGCGTTTCCGGCGAAATGGCATGAACCGCGTCCTCCAGCACCTCCCGGTCTCCGGGATACAGGTAGCGGTCCGCCGATTCGCCGCCCACCGCATTCTCCACCACGGTCTCGCCGTCGAAGTGGTCGGAAAACCGCCCGGAGAAGATCAGCACATCCCGCCCGCAGTCGTAGTCGATCAGCACCTCGCCCGAGAGCGACGCATAGGTCTTGTATTGTTCGCGCTCGTGCTCCAAGAGCTTGAGCATCCGGGACGGAATATGATCCGGCGCATCGCCGGATGCGTCGCCCGGCGCGGGATCGCCGCTTCGCGTCATTTCGTCCAGCGCGGCTTTCAGGCGCGCCTCGATCAGCCGCAGGGTGAACAAAAGCTTTGGATTGAACGCGCCGCAGTCGCCCGCCTCGATCATGGCCAGCGCCTGTTCGTGGGTAAAGGGCGGCTTGTACACGCGCTCGCTGGTCAGCGCCTCGTACACGTCCGCCAGCGCCACAACCTGCGCCCAGATGGGGATATCGTCCCCCGCGACGCCGCGGGGGTAGCCGTTGCCGTCCCACCGCTCATGGTGGCCCACGCATATGTCGCGGCAATAGGCGAAAAAGCGCTCGCCGCCCGTGGCCGAGATGCGCTCGATGACCTTCGCGCCGTAAAGGGTGTGGCGCTTCATGATCTCAAACTCCTCGTCGCTGAGGCGGTCCGGCTTGTTCAGGATGGATTCCGGCACCGCGATCATGCCCACGTCGTGCAGCGCGGAGGCGCACACAATGTCGTCGATCATGGCGCCCGTCAGGTTGTAGTCCACGTAGTGCTTGGAGAGCGCCTGACACAAAAGCCGCACGACCAGCGCGATCCTGCGGGTGTGCTGCGCCGTTTCGCCGTTGCGAAATTCCACAATCGTGGACAGCGCCTCGATGGCGTACCGGTTGGCGTTGCGGATCTCGTGGGTTCTGGCCTCCACCAGCTCCTCCATGCTGACGCGCTCGCGCTCGCGCTGGGCCAGGCGCAGCACGCGGTGCCTGACGATCTCCGCGTTGAAGGGCTGCTCGACAAAATCCGAAACCCCCAGGCCGAACGCGGCCGCCGCCCTCTCGGGGGACAGGCCGGAGGCGATCATCAGCACCGGAACGCCGGGCAGGTACCCCCGTGCGTGCATCTCCCGGAGCATGTGAAAGCCGTCCATCCCCGTCAGGTCGATGGCCAAAAAGACCAGCGCGATCCGGTTTTTGTTGTGTTCGAACAGCTCCAGCGCGCCGGGCGCGTCGCAAGCCTCCAGCAGTTCATAGCGCCCGCAAAACATCGCGCGCAGAACTTCCCGATTGTGCTCCACATCGTCTGCAATCAGCAGCGCGGGTGTATCTGCGTCCATCGATGGCACCCCCTCAAGCCGCGTCGAAGCGCCCGAAGGCACAGTGACGGCGCTCGGCTCTCCGTGTTCTGGTTGATGGTCGGCCATGTACATATTACCACTTTGCAAGCGAAAAGTGTTGGCTTGGAAATTATTTTTAACGATAAACGATAAAAAGCATTTCAATCCCGTAAAGATTGCACCTGGATTATGGGATGGCGGGGCGGCGCAGCCTCGCCCACAGGGCGACAAGCGGCCGCATGACCCGAAGAAGCGGCGCCCTGAGGCGATCCTCGCTGTCCAGATACCGCACCAGCTCCGCGCCCCGGCCGTCGCGCATCAGCGCGTCCGCCCGGGCGGGATAGTCCGCCCGGAGGCGATCCATCGCCCCGCGGTATTCGGGGTGGGCGAGCATCCTGTCCACATACGCGCCCTTTTCCTCGAGGGTCCACGGGCCGCTGCGGATGGAGGCCACGCACAGCCTGGCCGCGTCGACGTAGCGCTTGTCGATCATGCGCGCCATCGCCCCGCTCATCCAGCCGCAGGCCTCCATGCGCTCGCGGACGGCGCGGTTGACCTCAATGTGGGTGAGGTAGAGGTCCGGGTCCACCTGCTTTGTGATGCCCCGGGCGGCATAGCGGACGTAGAAATAGTCACTGTCGTCTATGACTTCAAGGCTCGCGGCGCGAGAGAGGATTTCGGTGACGAAGACCACGTCGCCGCGCATCTTGATCTTCTCGCGGTAGCGGACCTCCGCCAGCAGTTCCCGCTTGTACAGCTTGGCATACAGGGTGCCGATGCGGTTTTTGACGTACAGCTCCGGCAGCGCCGCGCAAAAATCCGCCCTGGGTACAAAGGCGGGGGGCACGCCGGGCACGCTCCACACCGTGCGCATCGTGCGCTCGCTGAGGGAGACGTACCGGGCGAGCACCATGTCGGCGTCGTTTTTTTTCTGGGCGTCCACCATGTGCCGGAGATAGTCCGGCCCGACGAAATCATCCGGGTCCACAAAGGCGATAAACCGCCCGGAGGCGCGGGCGACGCCCTCGTTCCGGGCCTTCCCCACGCCGCCGTTTTGCTGATGCAGCGGGACGAACCGCGCGTCCTCCCGGGAGAAGCGGTCGATGATCGCGCCGCAACCGTCGGGCGAGCCGTCGTCCACGACAATCGCCTCAAAATCGGAAAAAGTCTGCGCCCGAAGCGAATTCAGGCAGCGCTCCAGATAGGGCTCCACATTGTACACGGGCAAGATGACGCTTACCGCTGGCGTGCTCATGGGCCCTCCTCGTCGCTTCGCGCGAAACGCGCCCACCCAGCCCGCCCTCGCGCCTGTTTTTCCATTTTGTCCATTATAGCACACCGCCCCGCCCCGCGCAATCGCCTTGAAGCGGGGCGCGGCTTCTGGTATAATGGCCGCATACATCCGGAAACCGAAAAGAGGATCGCATGAACCCGAACGATTTGATCAGCGTCGTGATCCCCACCTGCCGGCGGGATGCGCGCATCCTGAAGCGCGCCGTGATGAGCGCGCTGGGCCAGACCCACCCGGCCATCGAACTGATTGTGGTGGACGACAGCCCCGCGGACTTTTCCGGGCGGGAGGACGTGCGCCGGATGCTGGAGGCAACGGGCGACCCCCGCGTGCTGTACGTGCGCCATGAGGCAAACCGAGGCGCCTGCGCCGCCCGCAATACCGGCATCGCCCGCGCGGGCGGCGCGTATCTGGCCTTTCTTGACGACGACGACGAGTGGCTTCCGGAAAAGCTGGAAAAGCAGCTGCGACGGATGAACGAGCGGGGCGCGGACTATGCGCTGATCGGCTGCGGCGCCTGGACGGTGGACGACGGCGCCGGATCGCGCCGGCCGCGCAAGCCCTGGCCCGCCCGCGGCCGCGTGTTTGACCGACTGATCCTCGAAAACTTCATCGGGTCCACCTCCTTTCCGCTGATCCGCGCATCCTGCCTGGCGGACGTGGGGCCCTTCGACCCCCTGATGAAGTCCGCCCAGGACTACGAGCTCTGGCTGCGCATCGCGCAAAGGTACGCGGTGGACTGGGTGGAGGAACCGCTGGCGCTGTACCACGTGGACGGCGGCGCGCGCATTTCCACCAACGCCGGAAGCCGCGTCGACGGACTGGAGCGGCTGAACGAACTCCATCGGGACTACCTCGCGGCGCACCCCAAAGCGCTGAGCGCGCGGCTGGACAAGCTGGTGCCCCATTACGTCCGCGCGGGGCAGCCATCAAAGGCCCGGCGCGCGCTCCTCCAAGCGGTCCGGCTGGCACCGCTGAACTTTGGCGCCCATCTGGCCGCGCTCCGGTGCCTCACGGAAAAGCCTTCGTGAAGTAGGCGACCGCCACCGCGCCGGGGCCCGCGTGGGCGCCCACCACGCTGCCCAGCCACGCGGCGGGCGCGTCGATCCCCACCGCGCCGGAGAGCGCCGTGAGCGCCGCCAGGTTCCCTGCGTGGGCGTAGGCCACGGGCAGGTTTGGGTCAATCGGCTCGCGCTCGACCAGCTGCGTCACCTTTCGGAGGGCGGCGCGGGCGCCCCGCGCCTTGTCCACGCTGGTCACCACGCCGTCGCGCACCTGAATGATGGGCTTGAGTGCCAGGATGGTGCCCAGCGTCCCCGCCGCGCCCGACAGGCGCCCGCCCTTCACCAGGTATTTGAGCGTGTCCACCGCCCCGAAAACGCGCAGCCGCGGCTTGAGCCTTTCCAGGGTGTCGCGAATCTGCCCGGCGTTCCTGCCCGCGTCCCGCAGCCGCGCCGCGTGGCGCGCCAGGATCAGGTGGCCGATGGTGGCGGAGCCGCTGTCCACCACGTACACATCCTCCCGCGCCGCCTGCGCCTTGGCCACCCAGGCGGACTGGCCTGTGCCGCTCAGGTGCGACGAGATGGTGATCACCAGAATCTCTTCGTTCGGATGGCGTGCGAATTCCTCCAGGAATTCCTCGGGCGTCACCATCGTGGTGGTGGGCATCCGGGGGCTGGTTTCGAGCATTTCAAAAAAGCGCTCCCCCGTCAGGTCCAGCTTGTCGCGGTACCCTTGCGCCCCGAAGAACACCTTCAGCAGCATCACGGAAATATTCAGCGACCGCGCCTCCTCCAGCGTCATGTCGCAGGTGCTGTCGACAACGATGTGCATCCTCTTCATCCCTTCGCCGCGTATTGATCCAAAAACCCCTTCAGGCGCTCCAGCGCGAGGGTCAGCCTCTTGATGTCCTCCTCCGGCAGCGCCTCCTCCACCGCCCGGAGCATGTCGCGGTGGAAGGCCCGGTGCCGTTCGTTGGCCGCCCGGCCCAGCGCCGTGGGAAAGACGCGCACCACGCGCCGGTCGTCCGGGTCCGCCCCCCGCGCCAGGTATCCCTTGCGGATGAGCGTGTTCACCGCGGTGGTCAGCGCGCCCATGGAGATGTTCAGCGCCCCCGCCACCTGGCCCATGGTGTTCCGGCCCGCGGCCTCGAGGGCCGCCGCCGCGTCGATCACGTGCATCTCCCTCACGGACGGCCCCTTGCCCGGCCCGGCCAGCGCCCGCTCCTCCAGCGTCAGGATGCGGTTAAACGTCCCGACGAGAAAGGCGTTCAGCCGCGCCCGCTGCGCCTCGTCCACGCCGCTCCCCCCAATTCGTTTTAATTTAAAAATATTTTAAGTTAAAACCTTTCGCCGTGCCACGGCGTTTTGGCGCTGTTCCCGTTAAGAACACAAAAAAGCGGCCCCTCGCCTTGCGGGGCCGCCTGGGGGATCGGGGCGCCTACGGCTTCGCCGCGGGCTTGAAAAGGAGGGCGTTTATGATGCCGAAGAGGATTGCCGTGGCGATGCCGGCGGCGGTGCTTGTCAGCCCTCCGGTCAGCGCGCCGATGAGTCCGGCTTCCCGCACCGCTTCGATGGCGCCCATGGCCAGGGAATAGCCAAAACCGGTCAGCGGCACGGTGGCGCCGGCGGCGGCAAAGTCCACCAGCGGCTTGTAAAGCCCCAGGGCGGTCAGAATCGCGCCGGCCACCACGTAAAGCACCAGGATGCGGGCGCTGGTAAGCTTTGTTTTGAGGATCAGCACCTCGCCGACGGCGCACAGCGCGCCCCCCACGAGGAATACCCGCACAAACAGCCAGAACGTGTCCATTACATCGCCTCCAGCGCGACCGCGTAGGATATTGAAGGAATGCTCTCCCCCTGCTGGGTGGTGGCGGGGCTGAGCATCGCGCCGGAGCCCAGCGCCAGAATTTTCCGGAAGGGGCCGGAGAGCATCGGCAGGAAATGGGCCGACAGCACCGACGCGATGCAGCCGCAGCCGCTGCCGCCGGCGTGGGCGTCCTGCTCCGGCGCGTAGAGCGACGCGCCGCAGTCGCTGAGCCGGTCGGCAAAAAGGGGCATGCCCCGCTCGGCCATCAGGTCCATCAGAAGCTGACGGCCGATGCTGCCCAGATCCCCGGTGACGATGTGGTCGTACGCCTCCGGACCGCGCCCCGTATCCTCAAAGTGGGCGGTCATCGTATCCGCCACGGCTGGGGCCATCGCCGCGCCCATGTGGTTGGCGTCCTTGATCTGATAGTCCACGATGCGGCCCGGCGTGCCGTACGTCAGGCGGCACAGGCCTTCTTCGCCCCGGGCCACCAGCGCCGCGCCGGCGGCGGTGGCGGTCCACTGGGCGGAGGGCGGCCGCTGATTGCCCAGCTCCAGCGGAAAGCGGTACTGGCGCTCCGCCGCGCAGAAGTGACTGGAGGCACCGCAGACCGCCGTTTCGGCAAAGCCCGCGTCCACCAGCGCGACCCCCAGCAAAACGGACTCGATAAAGGTGGAACACGCGCCGTACAGCCCGAAAAACGGGATGCCCAGCGCCCGCGCGGCAAAGCCGGAGGCGGTAATCTGGTCCTGCAGGTCCCCCGCCAGCATCAGGTCCACGGCCTTTGTCGTCATGCCCGCCTTGGAGGCGCACAGCTCCACCGTGCGGCGGAGCATCTCGCTCTCCGCCTGCTCCCAGGAGGCCATGCCTAGAAGGTCGTCGGGCAGCACCACGTCAAAATCCGCGCCCAGCGGCCCCTGACCCTCCTTGGGGCCCACCACGGCCGCGGCGGCGCGCAGCACGGGTCCGCTTTCGTACCGGAGCGTCCGCCGGCCCGCGCGCCTCACGAAAACCACCGCCCGATCGCGTAGTAGACGACGCCGATGAGGATGGACGTGGTCACGCCATAGGCGATCACCGGCCCGGCCAGCAAAAAAAGCTTCGCCCCCAGGCCCAGCACCAGCCCCTCCCGCCGGAACTCCATGGCCGGCGCGGCCACGGAGTTGGCAAACCCCGTGATGGGCACGATGGAGCCCGCCCCCGCGTATTCGCCAATCCGGTCGTAGACGCCCAGGCCCGTCAGCGTCGTACCCAGAAACACCAGCACCGACGGCGTGAAGGCGCCGAGCGCCAGTACGTTGAGATGCAGCACCTCGCTGCCGAAAATCGTGATCGCCTGGCCGATGGCGCAGATCAGCCCGCCCACCCAGAACGCCCGGAAGCAGTCCCGCAGGAGCTTGCTGCCCGGCGTGCGCGCTTCCACCAGCTTTGCGTACCGCTTGATCTTGTCGGCCTCGCTCAAAGCGCCGTCCCCCCCGCGTACACCAGCACGGCGTCCTGATACGCCCGAGCCTCGGGCCGGTTGAGGAGGATCAGCGTCACCACCGCCGCGACGAGGATCACCAGCGCCACCGCGGCCCACAGGGCCGGCTGCGTTTTCCATCGATGCTGCAAAAAAAGCACCCCTTTGCGCGTTGTTCTCCCTCATTATGGGCAAACGCGCAAAGAAATATTACAAAACAGCGCGGCGAAATATGCGCTCCCGGCGAATCCATTGGTTCAGAAATTCACGGCCCTCGTCCGTTTCGTCCACCAGCAAAAGCGCCCGGAGGGCGGCGCTCACAAAGGCGGGGTCCAGCGCCCGGACGCCAGAGGGCGCCAGAGGGCACATGGCAAAGGCACGGCGGTCGATGCGCACCGAAAGGCGGCCGTCCTTTTTGCGGCAGGGCGTCAGCGGAAAGATGCGGCAGCCCAGCGGGCGCGCGTCCCGGGGACAGGTTCCGCCGCAGTAGAGCACGCCCCGCTCCACCCGCGCCCACCGTTCGCCGCGGTAGAGCGCCGCCTCGCCGGGGAACAGCGCCACGCCGCCCTGGCCGTCCTCGTCCGGCCGGCAGCAAGCCGCCCCGCACAGCGCGCCGCAGTCGGCCACGAGCGGCGTCAGGTTTTGCAGCAGTTTCCGGGCCTCGTCCATCTGCGAATTCATATGGCCTCCTGGCGAAATTAGTAGTTGCATTGGTTCGGGGGCGGTGTTATAATACAATCACTTTTTAAATAAGGAGGTGCATTTATTTCATGGCTTATGTAATCACCGATGAGTGCATCAGCTGTGGCGCCTGCGAGGGTGAATGCCCTGTCAGCGCGATTTCCCAGGGCGACGGCAAGTATGTTATCGATGCCGAAACCTGTATTTCTTGTGGTGCGTGCGCGGGGGTTTGCCCCGTCGGCGCCCCGGTTGAAGCTTGAGTCGAGCTCATCGAAAAGGGCGGCCTTCGGGCCGCCTTTTTTGTATGCATGTCCAACCCCGGACTCACGGCCTCGCCGCCGCCTCGGCGGCCAGGATCAGCGCGCCGGTGACGCCGCTGTGGATGCCCAGACCCGGCGGCACGATGACCTGGTCGATGTGGTGGAGCACCCGGTCGGCGGCCACGTAGCCGTTGAGCATGGCCAGCGTCTTTTCACGGATCATCGGAAACAGGAAGGCCTCCTGCATGATGCCGCCGCCCAGCACGATCATCTCCGTGGAGATGGCCACCAGCGCCGTCACGCAGAACTGCGCCAGGTAATAGGCCTCGATCTCCCAGGCGATGTGATCCTTCGGCAATTCCCGCGAAGGCACGCCCCAGCGCCTGTCGATGGCCGGGCCGCAGGCCAGCCCCTCGAGGCAGCCGTCGTGGTAGGGGCAGACGCCCCGGGGCATCGGGTCTTTCGGATGGGGGCGGAGCAGCATGTGCCCCCACTCCGGGTGCACCATGCCGTGAAGCAGCTGCCCCTCGGCCACGACGCCCGCGCCCACGCCGGTGCCCACCGTCACATATACGCAGTTTTTGAGGCCCCGGGCCGCGCCCATGCGGTATTCCGCCAGCGCCGCGCCGCCTACGTCGGTATCGATGCCCACCGGCACCTTGAGCGCCCGCCTGAGCTCCGGCAACAGCGGGCAGTTGCCCCAGCCGGGCTTGGGCGTGGTGGTCACATAGCCGTAGGTGGGGGAATCCGGGTTCAGGTCCAGCGGGCCGAAGCTGGAGATGCCCAGCGCCTCGATGCCCGCCTTTTGGAAGTATTCGATCATCGGCGGCAGCGTTTCCGCCGGAGACAGCGTGGGGAATTTCGCCCTGTCCAGGATCTTTCCGGTTTCATCGCCGATCGAGCACACCATCTTGGTGCCGCCGGCCTCCAGCGCGCCCAGCCGCATCGCGCATCGCTCCTTTTTTCGTATAGATCGGGAGCATTATACCATGCGACAGGGCGTGACGCAAGCGCCGGTCCGAACCCAACGGGGGGTTCGGGGGGCCGCGGCCCCTCCGAATACAATCAAGGCAGCCGCCTCCGGCTGGCATCCGCTTTATGCGCATGCCCCGCAAAGCCGCGGCTTTGCGGGGCACGCGCACCGAGGCCTTCCTTTTATGCCGAAATCGTGTCG
>JARKQG010000005.1 GCA_029974035.1 Eubacteriales bacterium
CGCCCGACCTCCTGTGTCCGCATCTCTCCTATCTATTCGACATCCACGCTGCTTTTTCCTTTTGGTTTTTGCTCACCTCTACACAAAATTTGCGCCCAGCCCAAGCGGGCTGAGCGCACTTTGTTGATGGGCTGAGGGGGCGCCCATTTGGGGCGCCGCCTTTTTACATTTCCAGCCTGCCGGCCTCCACCCGGACCGAAAGATCCACCCGGGCGCCCGCCAGGTCCGCGGGGTCGGTGGAGGCGATCAGCGTCTGCACGCCGTCGAGGCGCTGAAGGAGCAGCCGCCTGCGGTCCGGGTCCAGCTCGCTCATCACGTCGTCCAGCATGAGCACCGGGTATTCGCCCGTTTCGTCCTTCATGACCTCCAGCTCCGACAGCTTGAGGGACAGCGCCAGCGTGCGCTGCTGCCCCTGGGAGCCGTAGGCGCGGGCGTCCGCGCCGCCGATGGTGAAGAGAAAATCGTCCCGGTGGGGGCCCACCGAGGTGGTCAGCCGGCGCTCGTCCTGGGGCCGCGCGGCCCGGATCAGCGTAAGCAGCGCGCGCTCCTCCGGTTCCGTCCTGGCGCCGGGGCGGTACGCCACGCGCAGCGCCTCGCCGCCGGAGATGTCCCGGTGCACGGCCCGCGCGATGGCCGAAAGCTTTTCCGAAAAGGCGATGCGCGCGCGCATGATGGCCGCGCCGTGCCGGGCCAGCTGCTCATCCCAGGCGTCCAGGCAGGTGAAATCACCGGTGCGCAAAAGCGCGCCCCGCTGCAAAAGCGCGCGGTTGTAGCGCTGCAGCGCCTGGTAATAGGCCGGACGCATCTGGGAAAGCTCCATATCCACAAAGCGGCGGCGCTCCGCGGGGCCGTCCTTCACCATGCGCAAATCCTCCGGCGAGAACAGCACCCCCGTCACGTGGCCCATCAGCTCCCCCGACCGGGACGCCGTGCTGCCGCCGATCAGGATGCGTTTTTTTTCGCCGGCGCGCAGGAGGATCTCCACGTCGTGGGGTCCATCCCGCCGCCGGGCCTCCACCGCCACCCGCGCGTACGCCTGCCCGGTCCGGATCAGCTCCGCGTCCCGGACGGTGCGGTGGGAGCGCCCGGTGCAGGTGAGGTACAGCGCCTCAATGAGCGCGGTCTTCCCCTGGGCGTTGCCGCCGTAGAGCAGCGTCACGCCCGGCGCGGGCAGCAGCTCCGCCTTTTCATAGGGGCGGAAGTTTTCGACGGCCAGGCGCCTGACCAGCATGGGTGCGCTCCTTTCCGGGGGCGGTGCCCTACTTCGCCCTGCTGAGGTTCTTTTTGCGCTGCTCGGCGTTGAGCTCACGCTTGCGCATGCGGACGGACTTCGGGGTGATCTCCACCAACTCGTCGTCGTCGATGAACTCGAGGGCCTCCTCCAGCGTGAGGATGCGGACGGAGGTAATCTTCAGCGCCTCCTCGGCGCCGGCGGAGTTGCGCATGGAGGTCAGGTGCTTTTTCTTGCACACGTTGACGTCGATGTCGCCGGGGCGGGAGGACCGGCCCACGATCATGCCGGAGTAGACCTTTGTGCCCGGCCACAGAAAAAGTTCGCCCCGGTCCTGCAGGTAAAACATCGCGTAGCTGGTGGATTCGCCCGTTTCAAAGGCCACCAGGGAGCCGGAGATGCGGGTCGGGATGTCCCCCTTGTAGGGCTCGTAGCCGTCAAACACGGCGCTCATCACGCCCTCGCCCCGGGTGTCGGTGAGGAATTCCGGCCGGTAGCCAAAAAGACCCCTGGAGGGAATCGTGAACTCCATCCGCGTGCGCTCCGACCCCTGCATGGCCACCAGCGTGCCCTTGCGGCGGCCCAGCTTTTCGATGACCGCGCCGGCGTACTCGGCGGGCACGTCGCAGACGAGCTTTTCCATCGGCTCGTTGACCACGCCGTCAATTTCGCGGAAGAGCACGTGGGGCTTGGTCACCTGGAATTCGTAGCCCTGGCGGCGCATGGTTTCGATGAGGATGGAAAGGTGCAATTCACCCCGGCCGGACACCCGGAAGGCGTCGGTGGCGTCGGTATCCTCCACCCGGAGGGAAACGTCGGTCTGCATCTCCTTCATCAGCCGGGCGCGCAGGTGACGGCTGGTCACGTACTGGCCCTCCGTGCCGGCGAAGGGGCTGTCGTTGACGCAGAAGTTCATGGACACGGTGGGCTCGGAGATCTTGAGGAAGGGCAGCGGCTCGGCCTGGCCCGGCGGGCAGATGGTGTCGCCGATGGAGAGCTCGTCAAACCCGCTGACGGCCACGATGTCGCCCACCCGGGCCTCGTCGCAGGGCACGCGCTTGAGCCCGTCGAACTGGAACAGCCCTGCCAGCCGCGTGGGGGCGCTGACATCGTCGGAGCCGTGGGTGGCGCGCACCGCCATCTGGGCCTGGCGGATCTGCCCGCGCTCCACGCGGCCCACGCCCACGCGGCCCAGGTAGTCGTTGTAGTCGATGGTGGAGATCAATAGCTGCAGCGGCGCGTCCGGGTCGCCCTCGGGCGCGGGTACGTGGGTGAGGATCTGGTCAAAGAGGGGCCGAAGGTCCGTGCCGGGCTTTTCAAAGTCCAGCGTGGCGGTGCCGTCCCGGCCGGAGGCGAAGACGATGGGGCTGTCCAGCTGCTCGTTGCTGGCGTCCAGCTCCAGCAGAAGCTCCAGCGTTTCGTCCACCACGTCGGCGCAGCGGGCGTCGGGCCGGTCCACCTTGTTGACCACCACGATCACCGGCAGGTTCAATTCCAGCGCCTTCTTGGTGACAAAGCGGGTCTGGGGCATGGGCCCCTCGAAGGAGTCCACCAGCAGCAGCACGCCGTCCACCATCTTCAGCACCCGCTCCACCTCGCCGGAGAAGTCCGCGTGGCCGGGGGTGTCCACGATGTTGATCTTCACGCCCCCGTAGTGCACGGCGGTGTTCTTGGCAAGGATCGTAATGCCCCGCTCGCGCTCGAGGTCGTTTGAGTCCATCACGCGCTCAGCCACCTGCTGGTTTTTGCGGAACACGCCGCCCTGCTTGAGCATTTCGTCCACCAGGGTGGTTTTGCCGTGATCGACGTGGGCGATGATGGCGACGTTGCGAAGGTCTTCCCGAATGATTTTCAAATGCGTTTACCCCTTTTTTCAGTCCAGCACGTCCGCTGTGAGTCTGTCGGCGGTTTCCTTCAAAACCAGCCCCTCGTTGTTTTCGGTGGCGAGGCGGATCGACCATTCGTTTTCAAACATCAGCACGTCGCGCCCCGCGCGGTCGACGGCGCGGGCGGTGGTAGAGGTCAGCCGCAGCCTTTCGACGGGCTTCGGGGTGGTTTCCACCCAGCGCACGTAGCGGAAGGGCAGCGTTTCGCGGGTCAGCTCCACGCCGTACTCGCCCTTCAGGCGGTACTCCAATACGTCCATCTGCAGCGCGCCCACCACGCCGGCGATCACTTCCTCTCGGCCGATGTCCGGGCGCTTGAAGGTCTGGATCGCGCCCTCCTGCGAGAGCTGCGAAACCCCCTTGGCAAACTGCTTGCGCTTCATGGAATCCACCGGGCTGATCCGGCAGAAGAACTCCGGCGCGAACAGGGGGATGCCGGAATAGCGAAGCGGCGCGCCCTCGCACAGGGTGTCGCCCAGGCGGAAGATGCCCGGGTCGAAAAGGCCGATGATGTCCCCGGCGTAGGCCGTCTCCACGCTCTCGTGCTCCTGGGCCATGAAGGTCTGGGGCTGGGCCAGCTTGATGCGGCTGCCCGAGGACGAATGCCACACCGTCATGCCCTTTTCAAACACCCCGGAGCACACCCGCATGAAGGCCAGCCGGTCCCGGTGGGCGGGGTTCATGTTGGCCTGGATCTTGAAGATGAAGCCGGTAAAGCGGTCCTCGTCCGGCGGCACGGGGCCCTCGTCGCTCTCCCGGGCCGCGGGCGGACGGGTGTAGCCCAGAAAGCGGGTGAGGAACGGCTCCACGCCGAAGTTGCTCATGGCGGAGCCGAAGAACATCGGCGTCAGCTGGCCGGAGAGGATCTTTTGAAGGTCAAAGGGGTCCCCCGCCACGTCGAGAAGCTCCGCGTCCTCCAGCAGCTTGTCGTAGTAATTCTGCCCCAGGGCGCCGGGCAGCGCCGGGTCATTGAGCGACAGGCGCACCTCCTGGGCGCGGCCCTGGCCGTGGTCGCCGCCGCGGTAGAGCAGCACCTCTTTTGTGTCCCGCTGGTACACGCCCTTGAAGTCGCCGTGCACGCCGATGGGCCAGTTCACCGGGCAGGAGCGGATGCCCAGCACCTGCTCCAGCTCCTCCATCAGCTCGAAGGGGTCCTTGCCGGCCCGGTCCAGCTTGTTTACAAAGGTGAAGATGGGGATGGACCGGAGGCGGCACACCCTGAACAGCTTCACCGTCTGCTCCTCGACGCCCTTGGCGCAGTCGATCAGCATGACGGCCGAGTCCGCCGCGATCAGCGTGCGGTAGGTGTCCTCGGAAAAGTCCTGGTGGCCGGGGGTGTCCAGGATGTTGATGCGGTAGCCGTCAAAGTCAAACTGCATGGCGCTGGAGGTGACGGAGATGCCGCGCTGCTTTTCAATTTCCATCCAGTCGCTGGTGGCGTGGCGGGCGGCCTTGCGCGCCTTGACCGAGCCGGCCTGGCGGATGGCGCCGCCGTAGAGCAGCAGCTTTTCCGTCAGCGTGGTCTTGCCCGCGTCGGGGTGGGAAATGATGGCGAAGGTGCGCCTGCGGCCGACTTCCGCCTTGAGTTCCGGATGATTCATGCATTCTTCCTCCCGATGTTTTCTGGGTCGCGCACCGTCTGTCACATCGGAGGAGCCTCCCCAAGTCAAAATCGCGTCAGTATAGTAGTATAGAACTTTTTCCGGACGGTTGCGCGCTGGTTTGCGTTAAATGCGAAAAGATGGTATAATCAGGGATGGCAAATTTCCCGGACGGAGGCGGCCCATGTTCGCGCACCTGCACCTGCACACCCAGTTCAGCCTTCTGGACGGCGCCTGCCGGATCGACCGGCTCTTCGACCGGCTGGAGGCCCTCGGACAGACGGCCTGCGCCATCACCGACCACGGCGTGATGTACGGCGCCGTCGATTTTTATAAAGAGGCCAAAAAGCGGGGCATCCACCCGGTCATCGGCTGCGAGGTGTACGTGTGCCCGGACATGGACGAAAAGCAGTCCGCCGCCCGGGAATACAGCCATCTGGTGCTGCTGTGCGAAAATAGCGACGGCTACAAAAACCTGATCCGCCTGGTCAGCGAGGGCTTCACCCGGGGCTTTTACTACAAGCCCCGGGTGGACTATGCGCTGCTGGAAAAGTATTCCGGCGGGCTGATTGCCCTCTCCGCCTGCCTTTCCGGCGACATCCCGAAGCTGCTGCTGGAGGGGCGCGAGGCCGAAGCCCGGGCCATGGCGGAAAAATACCGCGCCATCTTTGGCGAGGGCAACTTCTTCATCGAGCTGCAGGACCACGGCCTGGCGGAGGAAAAACAGGCGCTGCCCCGGCTGGTCAAGCTGGCCAGGGCGCTGAATATGCCCCTCGTCGCCACCAACGACTGCCACTACCTGGCCCCGGAGGACGCCCAGGCCCAGGAAGTCCTGATGTGCATCCAGACGGGCAAGGCCCTTTCCGACGAAAACCGCATGCGCATGGACACCGACCAGCTCTACGTCAAGAGCGAGGAGGAGATGCGGCGGCTGTTTCCCAACCTGCCGGAGGCCATCGACAACACCATGGCCATCGCAAAGCGCTGTCAGGTGGATTTTGACTTTTCCTCCACCCACCTCCCCCGCTTCCCCCTCGAGGAGGGCCAGGAGGCGAAGGCGCTGCTCCGGAAGCTCTGCCGGGAGGGCCTCGCCGCCCGCTACGCCCCGGACCGGGCCGACGCGCGGGAGCGGCTGGACTACGAGCTGTCCGTCATCGAAAAGATGGGGTATGTGGACTACTTCCTCATCGTGTGGGACTTTATCAAATACGCCCGGGACCACGGCATTTTGGTGGGCCCCGGCCGCGGCAGCGGCGCGGGCTCCATCGTGGCCTACGCCCTGGGGATCACCTCCATCGACCCGCTGAAGTATAACCTGCTGTTTGAGCGCTTTCTGAACCCGGAGCGCGTTTCGATGCCGGATCTGGACATCGACTTTGACTACGAGCGCCGGGGCGAGGTAATCGACTACGTGGCCCGGCGCTACGGGCACGACCACGTGGCGCAGATCATCACCTTCGGCACCATGGCCGCCCGCGCGGTGATCCGCGACGTGGGCCGCGTGCTGGGCCTTTCCTACCAGCAGACGGACCAGGTGGCCAAGATGGTGCCCTTCGCGCTGGACATGACCCTCGATAAAGCCCTGGCCGCCAACCCGCAGCTCAGGGCCGCCTGCGAATCGGACGAGGCCGTCGCGCGGCTGATCGATACCGCCAAAAAGCTGGAGGGCATGCCCCGCCACGCCTCCACCCACGCGGCGGGGGTTTTGATCACCGCCAAGCCCGTCTACGAATACGTGCCCCTGCAGACCAATGACGACGTGGTCACCACCCAGTTTCCCATGGGCACGCTGGAGGCGCTGGGGCTTCTCAAGATGGACTTTCTGGGCCTTCGCACGCTGACGGTGATCGGCGATACGCTGCGCATGGTGGCGGAGGGCGGCGGCCCCAAAATGACGCCGGAGGACATTCCGCTGGACGATCCCGCCATCTACCGCATGATCGCCTCCGGCGACACCGACGGCATCTTCCAGCTGGAATCCAGCGGCATGCGCGCCTTCCTGATGGGCATGAAGCCGGAGAACTTTGAGGACATCATCGCCGCCATCAGCCTCTACCGGCCGGGGCCGATGGAGTCCATCCCCCGCTACATCGCCGGCAAGGTGAACCCGTCCTCCGTGCGCTACGAGCACCCGATGCTCCGGCCCATCCTGGACGTGACCTACGGCTGCATGGTGTACCAGGAGCAGGTGATGCAGATCGTGCGGGACCTGGCGGGCTACTCCTACGGCAGAAGCGACCTGGTGCGCCGCGCCATGTCCAAGAAAAAGCACGACGTGATGGCCAAGGAAAAGGAATATTTCATCCACGGCAAGCTGGCCGGGGACGGCTCCATTGAGGTGGAGGGCGCGGTGCGCCGCGGCGTGCCCGAGGCCGTGGCGGAACACCTCTTTGAGGAGATGACCGCCTTCGCCTCCTACGCCTTCAATAAGTCCCACGCCGCCGCCTACGGCGTGGTGGCCGCCCAGACCGCCTGGCTCAAAGCGCACCACCCGGTGGAATTCATGGCCGCGCTGATGAACTCCGTCACCGGCAACACCGACAAGGTGGCCTTCTACATCGACACCTGCAAGCACCTGGGCATCCGCGTGCTGCCGCCGGACGTGGGCGCCTCCGAAGTGGGCTTTTCCGTGGACAGGCGCGGCGCCGCCGCCATCCGCTTTGGCCTGGGCGCGGTGAAAAACGTGGGGCGCGGCGCGGTGGCCGCCATCATCGCCGCCCGGGAAAAACCCTTTGCGGATCTTTACGACTTCATCGACCGCGCCTGCTGCGATCTGGTGAACAAAAAGGCCGTGGAGAGCCTCATCATGGCCGGCGCGCTGGACGGCCTGCCCGGTTCCCGCAGCCAGAAGCTGGCGGCCCTGGAAAGGGCCATGGACGGCGCGGCGAAAAAGCGCAGAAACACGCTGGAGGGCCAGGTGTCCCTCTTCGGCGGGGCCGAGGTGCTGCCGCCCCCGCCGCTGCCCGACTGCCCGCCGGAAACCCTGCGGGAGGCGCTGCAGATGGAGCGGGACATGACCGGCGTGTACATCTCCGGCCATCCGCTGGACGAATATAAGGAAGAGCTGAGCCGCTTTCCGGTGGACCACGCCGCGCTGGCCGCCTTTGCCGACGAACCGGAGGGCGGGCTGGCACACGACGGCGAAATTGTCGAAATGGCGGGCATGGTGGCCGAGCGGCGCACGAAGGCCACGAAGTCCGGCGGCATGATGGCCTTTGTGCAACTGGAGGACCTGCGCGGCGCCACCGAGGCGCTCATCTTCCCCCGGGTGTACGAAAAGTACCAGGCGCTGCTTCTGCCCGAGGCGCTGGTGGTGCTCCGCGGGCGGCTGTCCGTCCGCGAGGAGGAAGCGCCCAAGATCATCCCGGAGGAAGTGCGCGCGCTGTGTCACGGCGACGGCTGCCGCCCAGGCGGCATAAACGGCGGGGCTTCCGCCCACAATGGACACGGGCCCGCCGCCCCGGCCGGCAATCTGCCGACGGCGCTCTCCGGGGAGATCGTCTTCCGCGGGGGAGACGACCGGCCCGACGGCCGCAGGCTGTGCCTGACCCTTCCGGGCCGGGCGGACCGGGAGCGGGCGGCGCTGATTCTCATGCCCACGCCGGGGCTGATCCCGGTGGTGTTCCGCCTCGCGGACGAGGGCCTGGAGGAAACCGCGCCCCGCAATCTCTGGGTGCGGGAGGGCTTTGACCGCGGCGCGCTGGAGCGCGCCTTCGGCGCGGACGCCGTCGCGCTGGCGCAATGAGCGAATCTTAACCTCCACAATTCGCGCGGCCCTTCGGCAAACCTTGACTTGCGGCGGGTTTTTTCCTATAATAGGACTGTTGAGGGCAGACAGCCTTTCGCTGTTTTCCAAATTTTCTCCATAGGACAAAGGGGGCATACCACTTGAGTACCAAGATGACCATCGACGGCAATACCGCCGTCAGCCACGTCGCGTATGCGTTTAGCGACGTAGCCGCGATCTACCCCATCACGCCTTCCTCGCCGATGGCCGAGGTTGCGGACGAATGGGCCGCGGGCGGCCGCAAGAATCTGTTCGGGCAGACGATTCGCATCGCGGAGATGCAGTCCGAAGCGGGCGCGGCGGGTGCGGTGCACGGCTCCCTGGTGGGCGGCGCGCTGACCTCCACCTTCACCGCGTCGCAGGGCCTCCTTCTGATGATCCCCAATATGTACAAAATCTCCGGCGAGCTTTTGCCCTGCGTGTTCCACGTATCGGCCCGCGCGCTGGCCTACCACGCGCTGTCCATCTTCGGCGACCATTCCGACGTCATGGCCTGCCGCCAGACCGGCTTTGCCATGCTGGCCTCCAACTCCGTGCAGGAGGCCATGGATATGGCGCTGGTGGCCCATCTGGCCACGCTGAAGGCCCGCGTGCCCTTCCTCCACTTCTTTGACGGCTTCCGCACCAGCCACGAAGTGCAGAAGATCGAAGGCATCGATTACGACGAAATGAAGGCGCTGGTGCCCTGGGAGGCCGTGCGCGCCTTCCGCGACCGCGCGCTCAACCCCACCCACCCGCACCAGTCCGGCACCGCGCAGAACCCGGACATCTACTTCCAGGGCCGCGAAGCCGCCAACAACTTCTACGAGGCCACCCCGGACATCGTGGAAGCGGTGATGGAAGAAGTGGGCAAGTTGACCGGCCGCCCCTACAAGCTGTTTGACTACTACGGCGCGCCCGATGCCGACCGCGTCATCATGGCCATGGGCTCCGGCTGCGACGCCATCGAGGAGACCGTGGACTACCTCAACAAGCGCGGCGAAAAGGTGGGCCTCATCAAGGTGCACCTGTACCGCCCCTTCTCCATGAAGCACTTCCTGGCGGCCATCCCCGCCAGCTGCAAGAAGATCGCCACCCTGGACCGCACCAAGGAATCCGGCTCCCTGGGCGAGCCGCTGTACCTGGACGTGCGCTCCGCCCTGGCCGAGGCCGGCCGCGCCGACGTTCAGGTGGTGGGCGGCCGCTACGGCCTGGGCTCCAAGGAGTTCAACCCCACCATGGTCAAGGCCGTGTTTGACAACCTGGCGGCCGACGCGCCCAAGAACCACTTCACCGTGGGCATTGTGGACGACGTTTCCGGCACCAGCCTGCCCCTGGGCGAGAAGATCGACGCCAGCGCCGAGGGCGCCAAGAGCTGCCTGTTCTACGGCTTCGGCTCCGACGGCACCGTGGGCGCCAACAAAAACTCCATCAAGATCATCGGCGACCATACCAGCCTCTACGCCCAGGCCTACTTCGCCTACGACTCCAAGAAGTCCGGCGGCATCACGGTGAGCCACCTGCGCTTTGGCAAGAAGCCCATCAAGTCCACCTACCTCATCGATTCGGCGGACTTTGTGGCCTGCCATAACCCCGCCTACGTCACCCGCTACGACATGCTCTCCGCCCTCAAGGAAGGCGGCGTGTTCCTGCTCAACAGCCCCTGGTCCGCCGAGGAAATGAACGACATGCTGCCCGCCGCCATGAAGCAGGCGCTGGCCAGGAAGAAGGCCAAGTTCTACAACGTGGACGCCATCGACCTGGCGCAGAAGATCGGCATGGGCGGCCGCATCAACACCATCATGCAGGCGGCGTTTTTCAAGCTGGCCGACGTCATCCCCTACGCGGACGCCGACCGCTACATGAAGGAATACGTCAAGAAGAGCTACGGCAAGAAGGGCGAAGCGGTCGTCAAGCAGAACCAGGACGCCATCGACATCGCCATCACCGGCCTCAAGGAGATCCCGGTGCCCGCCGAATGGGCTTCCGCCACCTCCGGCGCCACCCCCGTCAAGGTGGAGGCCAACGAGTACTTTGACAACGTGGTGCTGCCCATCCTGGCCCAGGAGGGCGACAAGCTGCCCGTTTCCGCCTTCTCGCCCGACGGCGTGGTGCCCACCGGCACCACCAAGTACGAAAAGCGCGGCATCGCGGTCAACGTGCCCGAATGGCAGATTGACAACTGCATCCAGTGCGGCCAGTGCTCGCTGGTGTGCCCCCACGCGGTCATCCGCCCGTTCCTCATCAAGGACGAGGCCATGAAGGACGCCCCCGAAACCTTCAAGACCAAGAAACCCATCGGCAAGGAGTACGAGGGCTACCAGTACCGCATCCAGATCTCCCCGATGGATTGCACCGGCTGCGAAAACTGCGCCAACATCTGCCCCGCGAAGCAGAAGGCGCTGGTGATGAAGCCGCTGGCCACCCAGAAGGAGCAGGAGGCCAACTGGGAGTTCGCCGTCCGCCAGCCCGAATTCAAGGGCGCGCTGAACACCCGCTCCATCAAGGGCTCGCAGTTCAAAAAGCCGCTGTTTGAGTTCTCCGGCGCCTGCGCCGGCTGCGGCGAGACGCCCTATGTGAAGCTGGTCACCCAGCTCTTCGGCGACCGCATGGTGGTGGCCAACGCCACCGGCTGCTCGTCCATCTACGGCGGCTCCGCGCCCACCTGCCCCTATACCGTGAACGACGAGGGCTGCGGCCCGGCCTGGGCCAACAGCCTCTTTGAGGACAACGCCGAGTTCGGCTTCGGCATGAACCTCGCCAGCGTGCAGCGCCGTGAGAAGCTGGCCGAAAGCGTCAAGGCGCTGATGGACGGCGCATGGGCCGCCTATCCCGATGGCGCCGCCGCCTGCCAGGCCTGGCTGGACGCCAGGGACGAGGGCGAGGCCTCCAAGGCCGCGGCCGCGAAGCTGATCGACCTGATGGAGGCCAAAAAGGACGATCCGCTGGTCGGGGAGATCCTTGAGGACAAGGACCAGCTGGTCAAGAAGTCCGTCTGGATCATCGGCGGCGACGGCTGGGCCTATGACATCGGCTACGGCGGGCTGGACCACGTGATCGCCCAGAACATGGACGTCAACATCCTGGTGCTGGACACCGAGGTGTACTCCAACACCGGCGGCCAGGCCTCCAAGGCGTCGCCCACCGGCGCGGTGGCCAAGTTTGCCGCCGCCGGCAAGCGCACCCGCAAGAAGGATCTGGGCATGATGGCCATGAGCTACGGCTACGTGTAC
>JARKQG010000030.1 GCA_029974035.1 Eubacteriales bacterium
GCGGGCCGGCCCCGCTCCGCCACCACCGGCCGCGCGCCCGCCCGCGCCAGCGTGAGCGCCGCGAAGAGCCCCGCCGGGCCCAACCCCACCACCAGCGGACGGCCGCTCAGGCGCGCCGTGGCGGGGGGCGCGTAGGCGGCCTTCGCCGCCTGCGCGATGCCTGCGCCCCGGGGCAGGCGCTTTTCGTCAAACCGGAAGCCCGGCGCGAAGGCCACGTCCAACGACAGCACAAAATGGACGTCGCCCTTGTCGCGGGCGTCCACCGATTGCTTAAGCAGGCGGACGGACGCCAGCGCGCTCCTTGGAATCTTCAGCGCGTCCACCGCGAAGGCGGTAAGACCGCCCACGTCCAGCGGCGCGCGCAGGTTGGTTATTTTCGGCATGTTTTCCTTTCAGGGCCTGGCGGCGCCTTGCGCGGCGAAGAGCCCGGACGCCCACGCCCATTGCAGGTTGTAGCCGCCGCAGGGGCCATCCACATCCAGCGCCTCGCCGCAGGCGAACAGGCCGGGCACCAGGCGGGATTCCAGCGTTTCGGGATCGAATTCGCCCGCGTCCGCGCCGCCCGCCGATGCCTGGGCCGCGGCAAAGCCGCGATGGCCGGTGACGGGCAACCGGAAGTCCGACAAAAGGCGCGCCGCGGCGCGGAGCTCGGCGTCCGTCAGTGAGGCGGCCTCCCGAGAGAGGGGCAGCGCCCCCGCCAATTTTAAAACCGTCTGCCCGATGCGCTTGTGGACGGTGCCGGTCAGAAAATCCTCCAGCGCGCGCCGGGGCATCGCCGCGCGGCGCGCTGTCAACAGCGAAAGCGCCGCGTCAAAGGGCCTGTCCAGCATCCGGAGCGCGGCCATCACCTTCAGGCCGTCGGCCAGGGCCTGGGCCGCTTCGCGGGACACCGCCATGACCGCCGTGCCGGTCAGGCCGTATTCGGCGAACAGAATGTCACCCTCGGCTTTGGCGATGGGTTTATCCGCCGCCGTCAGCGCGATCCCGCCGTCGATGCGGATGCCCTTGAGCGCCCGGATGGGCTCCGTTGGGGTTTCCAGCTGCGTCAGCGCGGGCAGCACCCGCGTCACGCGGTGGCCCAGCTGCTGAAAGAGGCGGTAGCCCGCGTCGGTGCCGCCCAAAGACGGCGAGGCCGCTCCGCCGGTGGCGAGGATCACGCGCCTGGCGCGAAGAACCCGCCCGTCCGCCGCGGTGATTTGAAAGGCGCCGCCTTTTTTGACGGAAACCGCCTCAAAGCTTGTGAGGGTTTCGACGCCCGATTCCTGAAGGGCGAGCCGCAGCGCGTCCAGCACCGCCGCCGCCTGTTCGCACAGCGGAAACACGCGCCCGCCGTAGAATGCGTGACACATCAGGCCCAGGGACTCGAAAAAATCCATCACCGCCGCGGGCGGAAAGGCCGCCATCGCGCCCGCCATCACCGAAACCCCGCCGAAATAATCGGCGGGGGCGGCGGTGGTATTGGTTAGGTTGCAGCGCCCGTTGCCGGTGACGAGCAGTTTTTTGCCCACCCGCGCGCCGCGCTCGAGAAGCACCGCGCGCTTTCCCAGCCGCCGCGCCATCACCGCCGCCGCCAGGCCGGATGCGCCGCCGCCCACGACGGCAATATCGTAGGAAATCACAGCACAATCCCCAAATCGCGCCGCAGCGCGTCGTCGCACATCAGAACGAGCCGGTGCAGCGCCCGCGAACAGGCGGTGTAGAGCCTGCGCCGCTCACCGTCCGTCACCTCCACGCCGGGCCAGACCACCGCCACCGCGTCAAACTCCAGCCCCTTGATCAGGTGATAGCCGGACACCACCACGCCCCCGGATTCGGGCAGCATGTCGTCGTCGCCGCCGGTGAGGAGGATCGCGCCGCCGAGGCTGCGCGCAAGCTTTGCGGCCTCCGACTGCGAGCGCGTGATCAGCGCGATGTGCT
Organism: Eubacteriales bacterium; assembly: GCA_029974035.1. The sequence continues at coordinate 1,918 of JARKQG010000030.1, forward strand.
TCATGCCCTCGGCCTTCCATTCGTCCACCAGCTCGCCCAGCCGCTTGGGCATAAAGGGTTCGATGCCGGGAAAATCGCCCTCGCGCCCGAATTCCAGGGCGTGGGGTTCGTCCGGGATCAGCGCGTTGCAAAGCCGCGTGATGGGCTGGGTGGAGCGGTAGGAGCGCGTCAGGCGCACCAGCGGCGCCTTGGGCGACTGAAAATCCGCGCCCCAGGCGCGGGGGTTGCAGGGCGGCATGCCCGGGCAGGTGCGCTGACTCACGTCGCCCAGAAGCGTCACCTGCGCGGCGGGGTAGAAGGCGGAGAGCAGCCTCAGCGCGATGTCCGGGTAGTCTTGCGCCTCGTCCACCAGGATATGGCGCATGCTCTTGTCCGGCGCGGCAAAGCCCAGTCGCACCATCAGCCAGGCGACGGCGGGGGCGTCCTCCCACCAGACGACGCCGGACAGCGCGTTCTCCCGGGCGGCTTCGCGCAATTGCCTGGGCGCGCCGGACAGCGCGTCGGACAGCATCTTGAGTGGGTCCACCGAGATCATCTGCCGAATCTGCTGGCGAATCGGCGCCAGGTGCTGCGCCACCGCCAGGCGCTTGGCCAGCTCCAGTTCGCGGCCCCGGTAGCTCTTCAGAAAACGGCTCTCGTATTGGACTGCGAGGGTCTTTTCCCAGCCGTCCAGCCGGTTTTCCAGCACCGTCTGGATGCGGATCAGCCTGAGGGCGGGATTGAGCATCTTGAATTCCACGCGGTAGAGCTGCTCCAGGTCCTGCCGCGAGATCAGAAGGTGCTTTTCAAGCCCGACGTCCGAAAAGCGGGGCCCCTCTTCCTCAAAGCGCTGCGCGTAGGCGGACAGGACGTCGCAAAATTTCAGATCGGACTTAAAGCGCACGCTCTGGCGGCGCAGCGGGCTGCCCTCGTCCACGAGGCGCTCAATCTGGCGGATCGAGGGCTCAATTTCGCGGCCGAGGATTCGCCGCATCAGACCGTGCAGCGTGACGGCCTGCGCGTTTTCCTCGCCCAGGTCCGGAAGCACCGTGGAGATGTATTCGCTGAAGGCGCTGGAGGGCGAGAGCACCGCGATGTGGCTGGCGTCCAGCTGATCCCGGTGGCGGTACATCAGATACGCGGCCCGGTGCATGGCCACGCTGGTCTTACCCGAGCCCGCGCCGCCGATGACGGAAACCACCCGCGCGCTTTCATGCCGAATGGCCAGGTTCTGCTCCTGCTGGATGGTGGCGACGATGGAGCGCATATGGCTGGACGTGGCGCGGGAGAGGATGTCCAGGAGCATTTCGTCGTCAATGGACACGTCCGTATCCACGTAGTACTTCAGCCGCCCGCCCTCCATGCGGTACTGGCGCTTGAGCGTCATGGTGCCGCGGATGAGGCCGTCGGGGGCCCGGTAGGCCACCTCGCCGGGCTGGGCGTCGTAATACAGGCTGCAGATGGGCGCGCGCCAGTCGTGCACCATCAGATCGCCCCGCTCGTTTTTCAGGCTGTACAGGCCAATGACAATTTTTTCCGGCGCGTCTGCGCCGTCCTCGCGAAAGTCGATCCGCGCGAAGAACGGGTTCAGCAGCATCCGCTCGTACCGCTGGGCGACCTCCTCGGAGAAGTTCTTCCGCACGAGGTAACGGTCGATCTCGGTGGAGAGCTGCTCCAGATCCTGGGGGGACAGCGCCGTGGGCTTCAGGCGCAGCTCTTCCCAGGCGTCGGAGAGCATGTCCCGGATGGTCTGGTCGTGGGCCTTCGTAAAGCCCCTCGTCTTTTGAATGACGGCATAGACGAGCTGCTGCACGCGCGCCGTGTAGGCGCGCTCGCGCTCGAGCTCTGCCAAATGATCCAAGCGGTTCACCTCCTCAGGCGAGCCTTTCAGTACATTATAGCATAGGCCGGCCGGCAAATTCAAATCCGCGCGGTATTTTTATAAAAGCGGCGTTCCGGTATTTGTGAATTCACGCCGCATAGGCTATAATAGTGGAAAAGCCATGAAAAGGAATGAGCCGGATGCGCGACGGGTTTGTCCGGGTTTCGGTTGGTACACCCGCGATCAGGGTGGGGGACACAGAGGGAAACATGAACGCGGCCATTGCGCTGATGCGCGACGCGGCCGGGGCGGGCGCAAAAGTCCTGACGCTGCCGGAGCTCTGCCTGACGGGCTATACCTCCGGCGACCTGTTTTTGCAGAAGACCCTTCGGGACGGCGCGCTGGCGGCGCTCTCCGGCGTTGCGGAGGCAAGCCGGGAGCTGGATCTTCTGACGGTGGTGGGCCTGCCGCTGGAGGTGGATGCCCGGCTCTACAACGTGGCCGCGGTGATCAAGGACGGGCGCGTTCTGGGGGTGGTCCCCAAGCGCAATCCGCCCAATTACGGAGAGTTCTACGAACTGCGCCACTTTACGCCCGGCCCCAGGCAGGCGCGGCCGCTGCGGCTTCTGGGCCGGGACGTGCCCTTTGGCGGGGACATCCTGTTTGTCTGCGGGGACATGCCCGAGTTCAGCCTTGCGGTGGAGGTGTGCGAGGACCTGTGGGTGCCCGACGCGCCCTCCGTCGGTCACGCCCTCGCCGGCGCGACGCTGATCGCGAACCCTTCCGCCAGCGACGAGACCATCGGCAAGGCCGCCTATCGGGAACTGTTGCTGGCCAGCCAGTCTGCGCGGCTGATCTGCGGCTATCTCTACGCCGACGCCGGTCAGGGCGAATCCACCACCGACATGGTCTTTGCGGGGCACAACCTGATCGCGGAAAACGGCGTTCTGCTGAAGCAGTCCGAGCCGTACCGCACCGGACTCGTCACGGCGGAGCTGGATTTGCAGTACCTGGTCAGCGAGCGGCTGCGGATGAACACCTTCGGCTTCCGGGAGGATACCCACGCGAAGGTGCCCTTTGTGACCGCCTTCTGGGAAACGCCCGTCGAGCGATTTATCGACCCCGCGCCCTTTGTGCCCTCCGACCTCGCGGAGCGCGACCTGCGCTGCGAGCAGATTCTCTCGATTCAGGAAAGCGGCCTCGCCCAGCGGCTGCGGCACATTGGCTGCAAATCGGCGGTGGTGGGCGTATCCGGCGGGCTGGATTCCACGCTGGCGCTGATTGTCGCGGCCCGGGCCTTCCGCCGCCTGGGCCTTGCAATGGACGGCCTGGCCGCGGTCACGATGCCCTGCTTCGGCACCACCAGTCGCACCCACGCCAACGCGCTGAAGCTGGCGGAGGGCCTCGGCGCGAAGCTGATCGAGGTGGACATTACGGCTTCGGTGCGCGGGCACCTCGCGGACATCGGGCACGACGAGGCGGCGCGCGACGTCACCTATGAAAACGCCCAGGCGCGGGAGCGCACCCAGGTATTGATGGACCTTTCCAACAAGCTGGGCGGCATTGTGATCGGCACCGGCGATCTGAGCGAGCTGGCACTGGGCTGGGCCACCTATAACGGCGATCACATGTCGATGTACGGCGTCAACGCGTCGGTGCCCAAGACGCTGGTGCGGCATCTGGTGCGCTACGCGGCCGACCACGCGGAAAGCCCCGGGCTCGCCTCGGCCCTTGAAGACGTACTGGACACCCCCGTCAGCCCGGAACTGCTGCCGCCGGTGGATGGGGTGATCGCCCAGAAGACGGAGGACATCGTGGGCCCTTACGAACTGCACGACTTTTTCCTCTACCACATGGTGCGACGCATGGCGGGGCCCGGAAAGATCTTCCGGCTGGCGAAAATCGCCTTTGGCGGCGTCTACGACGAGGCGACGATCGAAAAGTGGCTGCGCGTGTTTATGAAGCGGTTTTTTCAGAACCAGTTTAAGCGGTCCTGCCTTCCGGACGGGCCGAAAGTCGGCTCTGTCACGCTGTCCCCGAGGGCGGACTGGCGCATGCCCAGTGATGCATTCGGCGGCCTCTGGTTTGGGAGTTTTCAATAAATTAACCCAGTTGCTACCGATTCATGCATGTAAGACGAAGCCTTCGGGTATATCATAACTGCGTGCTTCGAGAACAATGCAATTCTGAAGGAGGACATATTCCATGAAAAAGGCATTGGTACTGATGATGGTTCTGGCGCTGGTCGCCGTGCTGGCCGGCTGCACCCAGTCTACCCCCGCTCCGACCGCCGCGCCCGCCGCCACTGAGGCGCCCGCCGCCGACGCCGCCACTGAGGCGCCTGCCGCCGACGCCGCCACTGAGGCGCCCGCCGCCGACGTCGCCACTGAGGCACCCGCCGCCGACGCCGCTACTGAGGCGCCTGTCGCCGACGCCGCCACCGAAGCCCCCGTGGCCGGCTGATGCACTGAGAAATACATCGATTGCCCCCGCGCGTCGTCTGATGTGCGGGGGCAAATTTTGCGTACGCAAAAAGCCGGGAAGCCGGGGTTTCTTTGCAAAAACCTCGTTGAAACGGGTACTTCTTCCAGTCTATAATAGGGAAAGGAGGCGATGAGATGAAGGTTCTTCTGACCGGCGGCGCCGGCTACATTGGCGCGCACACCTGTGTGGAACTGATCGGGGCGGGGCACGCCGCCGTGGTGGCGGACAACTACGTCAACAGCTGTCCGGAGGCGGTGGCGCGCGTCAAGGCGCTCACGGGTTCGGATTTTCCGATTTACGAAATTGATCTGTGCAACAAGGCCGCGCTGAACCGCGTTTTTTCCGAACAAAAAATTGACGCGGTCATTCACTTTGCGGGGTTGAAGGCGGTGGGGGAGTCGGTCGCAAAGCCGCTCGAATACTTCCGGAACAATCTGGACGCCACGCTGTCGCTTCTTGAGGTCATGCGGGCGCACGGCGTAAAAAAGCTGGTGTTCAGTTCCTCTGCCACGGTGTACACCGCGCCGGAATCGGTCCGAGCGCTGGACGAGGACGCGCCCACCGGAGAATGCACCAATCCCTACGGATGGACTAAATACATGATTGAGCAGATTTTGAAGAGCCTGGCATTCTCTGATGACAGCTGGTCCATCGCGATGCTGCGCTATTTCAACCCCGTCGGCGCCCACGCGAGCGGCCGCATCGGCGAGGACCCGAACGGCATCCCCAACAATCTGATTCCCCGGGTCATGCAGTCGCTGGCCGGAAAGATTCCCGACGGCATCAGCGTCTACGGGCGCGACTGGCCAACGCCCGACGGCACCTGCGTCCGGGACTACATCCACGTGGTGGACCTGGCCCTGGGGCACGTCGCCGCGCTGAAATACCTGGAAACCATGCGCGGCGCGGAGGCGATCAACCTGGGCACCGGCGAGGGGTACAGCGTATTGCAGATCCTCCGTACATTTGCCGAGGCCAACGACCTGATGCTGGATTATTCCTTTGGGCCACGACGCCCGGGCGACGTGGCGGGCTTTTACGCGGACCCGGCGAAGGCGAAGCGGCTTCTGGGCTGGCGGGCGGAGCGGTCGCTGGCGGAAATGTGCCGGGACGCGTGGCGCTGGCAGACCATGAATCCGAACGGATACGGCGCATGAAACGGCTGCTGCTGGCGGTCGCCTCCGCGGTGCTGCTGGCGGGCTGTGCCGCCGCGCCCGCGGAACCCGCCGGCGTTCTGTTCATCGATGTGGGGAAGGGCGACGCGGCGCTCGTAATGGCCGAGGGACGGCGCTACCTGGTGGATGCGGGGCCGAAGGACGCGTGGCCGCGCGTGGAAGCGGCGCTCCGATACTATGGGGTGACGGCGCTGGACGGCGTGTTTTTGACCCACGGGGACAGGGATCACGCCGGCGGGCTGAAGGATCTGGCCATGAGCGGCATGGACGTGGCCGCCTGGTACGCCTCCGACCTGTACCTGGACGACGGAGAAAAGGGGCACCCCGCGGCGGAGGCCGCCGCCCTGCAGGGTCGACAGGCGGTCTTCCTGTCGGCGGGGGATGCGGTCGGCCCCTTTACGGTTTTGGCGCCGCTGACGCGGGACAGGAAGGATGACGACAACAATTCGCTGGTGCTGAGGTTTTCCGCGGCGGGCGGCAGCGCGCTTCTGACCGGCGACATGAAGTTTGACGAGGAGGAGGACCTGCTGAAAAGCGGCCAATCCCTTCGCTGCGAATTAATCAAGATCGCCCACCACGGCAACAGCGACGCCACGAGCCCGGCCCTGATCGAAGCGGTGTCGCCCGTGGTTGCCGTCGTGTCCACCGATTCGGACGCGCGGCCGGAACTGCCCGACCCGCGCATCGTGGCGCTGCTGGAGGCGCGCGGCGTCCCGCTGGTTTCCACCTGGCGCTCGGGCGGCGGCGTGCTGGTCACCCTCGCGGGCAAGGACACCCGCGCGGAGACCGTCAACATCCCCGCGGGGCCCTTTCCTTCCTCCGAGCATTAAATTTGCCGCGGCGCGGACATGCCTATGGAAATTTCGGGTAAAGTATACTATAATGATGCCAATAAAGGAGAGGGGTGTTGGGCATGGCGTATTTTGAACCGTCCGACGTTGAAAAGAATCGTGTGCTTGGCGGTCTTGGCTACCTGGTGTTCTTCCTGCCGCTGATCGCGTGTCCCAAATCCCGCTTTGGCAGGTTCTGCGCCAACCAGGGGCTTCTGGTTTGGATCGCCTCGCTGGCGGTCTGGATCGCCTTTGGCGTGCTGGAATGGATTCTGGGCGGGATCCCGGTGATCGGATGGCTGGTGAGCATCGTCCATTCGCTGTGCAATATCGCCATCGCCGTGATCGCACTGTACTACGCATACCTTGCCATATCCAAGGGCGAGGCCCGCGAGCTGCCCTACATCGGCAGCTACACGCTCATCAAGTAGTCCCCGAACGCGAAAGAGCCGTTTCCCCCGCGGAAACGGCTCTGTTTTGTGTTTCGCGCTACAATCGCTCCGCACCCCAGCGCGCCAGCACCTCGTCCGCCGCCGGACAGTCTGCCAGCGCCACGCCGGTATACACCTCAAGCGCGGCGTTAAGGGTTTCCGCGTCGCCGGCACGGAAGGCCAGCGGCGCTTTTGTCATCGTCTGGCCCGCTTCGCACGCCGCGCGCGCCTCGGCGGGGGAGAGCCCCGTCAGGTCGATCAGCGGCACCTGACCCGGTTCGATGTCGTAGAGGTCTTCGGGATCGTCCACCGCTTCGACAGCCCGCCGCGCCGCCTCCAGTGGGAGGAACGCGCGGGAGGAACAGATTTTCAGCACGCCGTCCCAGGCGGAGGCGGGCGGTTCGGCCGCGTCCGCCAGCGGACGCATTCTCGCGATGTGTTCCGGCGTGGTGCCGCAGCATCCACCGATGGCGGCGGCGCCCGCGGCGAGGATCGCCTCCATGGGCGCGACCATCGCGTCGGGGCCGAAGGGGAATACCGCGCGGCCGTCCGGCCCCACCGAGGGCAGCCCGGCGTTGGGCTGCACCACCACGGGAATCGGGCAGGCGGCGCGCATGGCGCTCAGCGGGCGGATCATCTCCTGCGGTCCGCCGGAGCAGTTGACCCCCGCGGCCGCCGCACCCAGCGCCCGGGCGATCAGCGCCGCGCACTCCGGCGTGCCGCCGGTCAGCGTGCGGGCGTTGGCGGAGTAGGTGGAGGAGGCCGCCACCGGAAGCCCCGTCTCCCGGGCAGCCAGAATCGCGCAGCGCATTTCCGCGAGGTCGGTCTGGGTTTCGATGACGATGAGATCCGCGCCGGCCTCCGCGCCGGCGCGGCAGAAAGCGCGCAAAGACGCCATCATCTCATCAAAGCCCACGTCGCCCACCGGCGTCAGAAAGCGCCCGGTGGGGCCCAGGTCCAGCGCCGTAAACCGCGCGCCGGAGGCCTTCGCGCTTTTGACCGCCGCGGCTGCAATCTCTCCGGAGCGCGCCTCAAGCCCGGCACGCGCCAGTTTGATGGACGTCGCGCCGAAGGTGTTGGTCAGAACCACGTCGGCCCCGGCCTTCACATAGGACTCGTGGATGCCGCGGATCAGGTCCGGCCGCGTGACGCTCAGCAGATCCGGACACTCCGTTTCGACGCCCATCAGCCCCAGCAGCGCGCCCATGCTGCCGTCAAAGAGCAGCACGCCCCCCGCCAGCGCCCGCGTAAAATCTTCCATATTACACCCCTCCGGTTGACAATCAACCAAATTATAACACGCGATGGCGCGCTTCACAAGTTCTATTTGCGTTTAGCCGTTGCATCGAAACGTCAATTGTGGTAAAATTATTTGGCTATGGCCGCTTTGGGCGGTGAGATTGGGAGGACAGACTTTATGAGCAGCACACTTGAGAAAATTTCGTCCAATCAGGTCAAGATTGATTTTTCAGTCGAGCCTGAAATCTTTGAAAAGGGCATGGAGAGCGCCTACCGCAAGCTGGTCAAGCGCATCAACATCCCCGGATTCCGCAAGGGCCACGCGCCGCGAAAGGTGATTGAGCTTCACTACGGCGAATCGGTCTTCTACGAGGACGCCTTTGACGCGGTCTTTCCGGAGCTCTACGACGCCGCGGTGCGCGAGCACGACGTGACGCCGGTGGATCAGCCGAAGGTCGACGTGGGCGAGATCGGCGCGGGCAAGCCGCTGACATTCACCGCCACCGTCTATGTCAAGCCGGAGGTCAAACTGGGCGAATACAAGGGCGTCAAGGCCGCAAGGGCCGAGGTCTTTGTGACCGATGACGACGTCAACGCCGAGCTTGAGCGCGCCCGCGAGCGCGTCGCCCGCTTTATCGACGTGACCGACCGCCCGGTCAAGCTGGACGACCAGGTGAACATCGATTACGCCGGCTCTGTGGACGGCGAGCCCTTTGAGGGTGGCACGGCCCAGGGCCAGAACCTGACCATCGGCTCCGGAAGCTTTATTCCCGGCTTTGAGGAAGGGCTTGTCGGCGCCAACGCCGGCGACGAGGTGGACGTCCATGTCACCTTCCCGGAGGACTACCACGCCGAAGCCCTCAAGGGCAAGGCGGCCGTGTTCCACGTGAAGATCAACTCCATCCAGCAAAAGGAGCTGCCCGCCCTGGACGACGAGTTCGCCAAGGACGTTTCCGAGTTTGACACGCTGGCCGCCTATCGGGACGATGCCCGCGCCAAGCTGGAAAAGCGCGCCCAGGACCGCGTCGACGCCGAGTTTGAAAACGAGGTCGTCGAGGCCGTCGTGGAAAACGCCGAGGTGGATGTCCCCGAGCCCATGGTAGAGAATCAGATCAATTCCATGCTGCGGGACATGGAGCTTCGCATGATGTACCAGGGCATGCGCATGGACGACTTCCTGAAGTACACCGGCCAGACCATTGAAGATCTGCGCGAGGCCCAGCACGACGAGGCGCTCCGCCGCGTCAAGACCCAGCTGGTGTTGGAGGCCGTCCGCGGCGCGGAAGGCATCGAGGCCACCGAGGACGAAGTCAGGGCGCAGATCGAAAAGTTTGCGCCGCAGACGGGCAAGTCCGCCGAGGAGTTTGAAAAGACGCTCTCCGAGGACGACCGCAAGTACTTCCAGAACATGGCGGCCACGGAAAAGGCCGTTGAACTGCTCAAATCCAGCGCGGTCGGCGATTGACGCGGCGCGGCCGCGGGTATAATGCCTTGGAAGGAACCCAAACAACAAGCGGCAAAGCCGCGCAGGAGGTGCCACGCATATGAACCTTATCCCGTATGTCATCGAGCAGACCAACCGGGGGGAACGCTCCTACGACATCTACTCCAGACTGCTCAAGGATCGCATCGTGTTTCTCGGAGGCGAGGTCGATGACGACGCCGCGAACATCATCGTGGCACAGATGCTGTTTCTGGAGATGGAAGACCCGGACGCCGACATCCAGCTGTACATCAACAGCCCGGGCGGATCGGTGACCGCGGGCCTCGCCATCTACGATACCATGAAGTACCTGAAGTGCGAGGTGTCCACCCTGTGCGTCGGCATGGCCGCGTCCATGGGCGCGTTTTTGCTGGCGGCGGGCGCCAAGGGCAAGCGCAAGGCGCTCCAAAACGCCGAGATCATGATCCACCAACCCTCGGGCGGCGCGCGCGGCCAGGCGACCGACATCCAGATCCACGCCGAGCAGATTCTCCGCATCAAGAAAAAGCTCAACGAGGAACTGGCCAAAAACACCGGTAAGCCCCTCAGCGAAATCGAAAAGGATGTCGAGCGCGATTTCTTCCTCACCGCGGCGGACGCCAAGGAATACGGTTTGATTGACGAGATCGTTGCGCCCAGGCGCTGACGGGCAGGCACTACCAGGCGCGTGGGCGCCAATGAAAAGGAGTTCTTCATGGCAAAGCAGGATGATTTTCTGAGCAACAAGACCGTCAAGTGCTCGTTCTGCGGAAAGACGCACGATCAGGTGCGCCGCATCGTTGCGGGCCCGGGCGTCTACATCTGCGACGAGTGCGTGCTCCTGTGCCAGGAGATCGTGGCCGACGATGTGGACATGATTTCCGAACGCGGAGCGATGACGCTCAAAAAGCCCTCCGAGATCAAGGAGGTGCTCGACCAGTACGTCGTCGGACAGGAGTACGCCAAGAAGGCGCTGTCCGTCGCCGTCTACAACCACTACAAGCGCATCGGCCACCCCGCCCGCAAGGGCGACGTGGAGCTGCAAAAGTCCAACGTCGTGATGATGGGCCCCACCGGCTGCGGAAAGACCTATCTGGCGCAGACGCTGGCCAAGATTTTGAACGTCCCCTTCGCCATCGGCGACGCCACCAGCCTTACCGAGGCCGGCTACGTGGGCGAGGACGTGGAGAACATCCTGCTCAGACTCATCCAGAATGCGGACTACGACATCGAGCTGGCCCAGCGGGGCATCATCTACATCGACGAGATCGACAAGATCGCCCGGAAGAGCGAGAACCCCTCCATCACCCGCGACGTCAGCGGCGAGGGCGTGCAGCAGGCACTTCTGAAGATCCTCGAAGGCACCGTGGCCAGCGTGCCGCCCCAGGGCGGGCGCAAGCACCCGCATCAGGACTTTTTGCAGATCGATACGACCAATATCCTCTTCATCTGCGGCGGCGCCTTTGACGGCTTGGACAAGATCGTCTCCAACCGCATCGGCAAAAAGGTGATGGGCTTTGGCGCGGACGTCAAGAGCAAGTCGGGCGAGAACAGCGACGAGGTGCTGGAGCAGGTGCGCCCGGAAGATCTGATCAAGTTCGGCCTGATCCCCGAGTTTGTCGGCAGGCTTCCGGTGGTGGTCACGCTGCAGCAGCTGGACGAGCCGGCGCTGGTCAAGATCCTCACCGAACCCAGGAACGCGCTGGTCAAGCAGTACCAGCGGCTGCTGGACATGGACGGCGTAGAGCTGTCCTTCACCGACGATGCCCTCAAGGCCATCGCGCAGATGGCGCTCAAGCGCAAGAGCGGCGCCCGCGGCCTTCGCGCCATCATCGAAGGCGTGATGCTGGACACCATGTACGATCTGCCCGGCAAGGACAGCGTGCGCAAGTGCATCATCACGGAGGACGCGGTGATGAAGGGCGCCCACCCCGACCTGATCGAGGGCGAGCCCGTCGCCGCGCCGCAGAAGCGCCGGCAGTTCCAGGCCAGCCCCAAGGCCGCGCGCGCCACGGAGCCGAACGTATCCTGACGGGCTTTGCCGAACCCGGGTACGTCCGTTGATTTTTTTCCGGCATCCCTTCCCATACTAGCGGTGGGAGGGGATGCTTTTGTTTTCCGCAGTACTTCTCGTAATTCAGCTGACGGTGACGGTGATCGTCGGAATCTACTTTTACCGGCAGTTGAAGGGGCAGCCGAGGGTGGACGGCGGCGTGCCGCGCTCCAGCGCCGGTCACCGGGAGATGGATAAGCTGGGGCGGCTTCGGCGCATCAGTCTGACCCAGCCGCTCTCCGAACAGGTGCGGCCCCGGGATTTTTCAGACATCATCGGCCAAATGGAGGGCATTCGCGCGCTGAAGGCGGTGCTGTGCTCGCCCAACCCGCAGCACGTCCTCATCTACGGCCCGCCGGGTGTGGGCAAAACCTGCGCGGCGCGGCTGGTGCTGGAGGAGGCGCGCAGCACGGAGGGCACGCCCTTTGGGCCGGACGCGCCGTTCATCGAAATGGACGCCACCTGCGTGCGCTTTGACGAGCGCGCCATCGCGGACCCGCTGATCGGCAGCGTGCACGACCCTATTTACCAGGGTGCAGGTCAATTGGGCATCAGCGGCGTGCCGCAGCCCAAGGAGGGCGCCGTCACCCGGGCCCACGGCGGCGTGCTGTTTCTAGATGAAATCGGCGAATTGCACCCGGTGCAGATGAACAAGCTTTTAAAAGTGCTGGAGGACCGGCTGGTGCGCTTTGAATCCGCCTACTACAACCCGGACGACCGCGCGACGCCGCGCTACATTCACGATATCTTCAAGTACGGCCTGCCGGCGGATTTCCGGCTGGTGGGCGCCACCACGCGCTCGCCGGAGGACCTGCCCCAGGCGTTGCGCTCCCGCTGCATGGAGGTGTTCTTCCGGCCGCTGGAGCGGGAGGAACTGGCGCAAATCGCTGCCGGTGCGGCGGTCAAGGCCGGATTCCCCATGAAGGAGGACGAAGCCCGGCTGGTGGGCCGGTACGCGGCCAGCGGCCGCGACGCGGTCAACATCGTGCAGATGGCTTCCGGCGTCGCCCGGCAGGAGGGGCGGCGCACCATCGAACGGCGGGATGTGGAATGGGTGGCCGAGAGTGGGCACTACACGCCCCGCGTCGAACCGCGCACCCATAAGGAGCCGGCGCCGGGCCTGGTCAACGGCCTGGCGGTATACGGGGCCCACCAGGGCGCGGTGATGGAGATCGAGGCCATCGCCATCCCCGGCGGCGGGCGGATCACCGTGACAGGCATCGTCGAGGAAGAGGACATCGGTGACGGCCGCGGCCGCACCATGCGCAGGCGGTCCATGGCCCGCGCCGCCGCCGAAAACGCGCTGACTTGCCTCAGAACCCGGGGATTTGACGTGGATCGCTACGACGTGCACATCAACTTTCCCGGCGGCGCGCCGGTGGACGGGCCCTCCGCGGGGGTGGCCATGGCCGTGGCGGTGGCCTCCGCCATCGACGGCATGCCGGTGGCCTGCGACGTGGCGCTGACGGGGGAGCTTTCCGTCTACGGAAAGGCGCTGCCGGTGGGCGGCGTCGCCCAAAAGATCGATGCCGCCGCCAAGGCGGGGCTGAAGCGGGTGTTGATTCCGGAGGAAAACTACCTGGCGCGCTACGCGGAGAAGCCCATTTGCGTCATCGCCATCCGATCACTGGAGGAGGCGCTGGAGTTGGCGTTGGGCAAGGCACCCGGCCGCGCCGCGCCCCGGGCGGGCGCGCGGGTGCTGGCGGCGGAAGAGGCATAGGAGGCGCTTTTGTGCGAAAGCCGGGCGCGGGGATCGTCCCCGTGCCCGGCTTCTGATCGCATCCGCCTCACACCACGCCGATTCTGGTGTGGGGGACCGTGCCGGAGAGCAGCGCGTTGATGCCGTGGCGCGCGTGACCGATGATCACCGTCACGCCCTTCAGCGCCGGGCCCGCCGCAAAGGCCAGCTTGGCCCGCGCGCCGCCCGCGCCGGCGCGGCTGGCGCCCGAACAGCTCTTTTGCAGAACGCGCACCTTTTCCATCAGCGCCTCCGGCGTCCCGGCGAGTACGTCCGTCACCAGCGTGCTCGGGTCGGCGGCGTCCCGGTAGATGCCCTCGGTGGAGGACAGGATCACCAGGTACTTTGCGCCCACCAGTTCGCAGATCACCGCGGCCGTTTCATCGTTGTCGACGCACTCCACCACGTGCTCGTGGTACTGCTTCAGCGAGTTGAGCTCCATCTTCAGGATCTCGTCGTCGGAAACGGGGTCGTTGTAGTTGACGATGGGGATGGCGTTTTGCTCCGCCGCCCGCAGAAGGAGCCGGCGGATGTTCTCGCGCTTGGCCTCGTCGTTGAAGTGCTGGTGCTCTACCAGAAGCTGCCGGATCGAATACTCCGGCCGCGAGAACATGCGATAGTTTTCCATCAGCGCGATCTGGCCCTGGGCGCAGTAGTCCATCTTGGCCTCCTGCCGGTCGCCGGTCAGCTCGCGCCCGGTGCGCTTCATGTAGTCCACCCGGCCGATTTCGGCCGCGCCGCTGGTCACAAAAACCATGCCCGGATGCAGTTCCGACGCCACCCGGGAGATGATGTTGTAGTCGACGTCGTTTTCTTCCTTGCGGATCATCGCCATCGATCCGATTTTTCCGACAATTTCAATCGCCACTGGATGCACGCTCCATTTCAAGATGGCATTATACCACGTTTTGAGCCGCATGAAAAGCCGCGCCGGGGTGCAAAATGAACGGGGACCGATAGACTTGAGGAGGGAAAACCATGAGCCATAAGCATCCCAACGCCGACATCCGCTGCAATGTGAAGAGCTGTACCCACCACTGCATGGACGAGGATTTCTGCTCGCTGCGCTCGATCCACGTGGACGCCTGCCGCGACTCGTGCACCGGCAAGCCCGAGGACGAGAGCATGTGCGGCAGCTACGAGCGCCATTAGTCGTCCACGAAGTCTAAGAACCGATGATATGGCCCAGAAATTAGGCTTCGCAGACGACTAGCTCATTCGTCCCGGTCGGACAGCGCCCGGTCGATCACGTCCCACGAAAAGCCGCGCCGCGCGAGTGCCTGCGAAAGCTTGGCCCGCGCCGCGCGGCTTTCCAGCGCGGCGTACCGGGGGCCGATTTTTCGCGCAAGCTTTTCTGCCGCGGCCAGCTGGTCCTCATCGTTGACCGCGGCGAGGGCCGCGTCCGCGTCGTCGGCGTCAATGCCCCGCGCATAGAGCTTGCGCTGAATCGCGCGCCTGGAGAGGCCGCCTGAAACCGCCGTTTCCACCAGGCGGGCAGCCTCGGCGGCATCGTCCAGAAGGCGCGCGCGCAAGAGGCGCCCGACGGCCTCGTCGATGGCGCCCTCCTGGTAACCGCGCAGACCGAGCCAGCGCCTGAGGGCCTTTTCGCTCTTGCCGGAACGCTCCAGGGCGCTTAGCGCCGCCTCGTAGGCCAGGGGCCGCTGGAGGCGGTCCAGGGCCGCAAGGTAGTCCGCCTCGTCCACTTCGTCGCCCGCGTTTAGCGGAAGGCGTTCAAAGCAGGCGCGGTCGACCCGCGCCATCAGGCGGCCGTCCGCGTAGATCCGGTAGACCGGTCCCGTCTTTTCGACGGCGGTAATGACGGCCATGGAAAAAATCACCTCGATTTTCCGGCCCGCGCGGCGGGCAAAATAAGCGCGATCCAATGAAAGGGGAGGGAAACGGTATGGCGAATCAAGGGAGCACGGCGATTCAAACGAAGAGTCTGACCATCCTCGAAGACCAGATGCAACATGAGTTTCTCGCCTGCAAAAAGGCGGAACAGTACGCCAAGACGCTGACCAATCCGTCGCTCAAGACGCTGGCGGGCGATCTGGCCATGAAGCATCGTACGCACTTTGACCGACTGTTCAATTACCTGAACAGCCACGCATGAGGAGGCGAGCTTTGCGATGAATCAGAATCCGAACCCGAACACCGTGCTCAACGAACAGGACATGATGGAAGACCTGCTGACGCAGGAAAAGTACTTGATTTCGTCCTACTCCACCTTCCTGCCCGAAGCCACCTGTCCGCAGCTGAGGCAAGTGCTGACCGACAACTTCAACGAATGCGCGACCAGTCAGTACAGCGTCTTTGACCGGATGAGCCAGATGGGCTGGTATCAGACCAAAGACGCGCCGCAGCCTGAAATCCAGGCCGCGCGGCAGAAGTTTCAGCAGCTGAAAACGCAGATGGGCTAGGGCCGGATCGCGCGCGGCCGCGCGGACAAACCGCCGGTGCGCCGCAGACGCCGGAAAGCCGAAGGGCTTTCCGGCGCTCTTTTTTGGGGAAAAGAGCCCGGTCAGTAGGGCTGCCCCGCCTTGTTTTTCAGCATCGTTTGCTTGAGCGTCCACAGCCCGTCGGACAAGTCCACCTTGTACAGGTGCGGATTCAGGTTGCGCTTGTACTGGTCCCAGAAGGTGTCCATCTCCCGGAAGTGGTAGGCCTGGATCTCCCGGAGGTCGGGCGACGTGTACACCTGCCTGCCGCCCTTGAAAATCGGAACCTGCAATTCGCGCACCCGGTAGTCGGTCAGCGTCATCCGCTTCCAGGTATCCACCGGGTCGAAGATGGTCAGCGGCCCGGATTCGTCGAAGGTTTCCGATTCCAGCGCGATCAGGTCCGCGATGGCCTTGCCGGTCTTGTTGTCGTAGAGGCGCAAAAGCTTTTTAACGCCCGGATTGGTGACCTTGGCGGGGTTTTCGGAGATCTTGATCTTGGGCGCAAAGGCGCCGTTTTCCATGCGCGCGCTCAGCTTGTACACGCCGCCCAGCGCCGGGCAGTCCATGCTGGTGATCAGCTTCGTGCCCACGCCCCAGATGTCGATCTTCGCGCCCTGGAGCAGAAGGTCCCGGATCAGCGTTTCGTCCAGGTCGCCCGAGGCGCAGATCTTCGCGTCGGGGAAGCCGGCCTCGTCCATCATCCTGCGCGCCTCGCGGGTCAGGTAGGCGAGGTCGCCGGAGTCCAGCCGAATGCCCGTGGGCTCGTGGCCCGCCGCCCGCAGCTCCTGAAACACCTTGATGGCGTTGGGCACACCGCTTTTGAGCGTATCGTAGGTATCCACCAGCAAAAGGCAGGCGTCCGGAAAGGCCTCCGCATAGGCGCGGAAGGCCTCGATCTCCGTGGGGAAGCTCATCACCCAGCTGTGGGCGTGGGTGCCGCGCACCGGGATATCAAACATCTGCCCGGCCAGTACGTTGCTGGTGGCGTCCGCGCCGCCGATGACCGACGCCCGCGCGCCGTAGATGCCCGCGTCCGGGCCCTGGGCGCGGCGCAGGCCGAATTCCAGAATGCTGCCGCCCTCCGCCGCCTGCACCACGCGGCTGGTCTTGGTGGCAATCAGCGTTTGGTGGTTGATGATGTTGAGCAGCGTGGTTTCGATCAGCTGCGCCTCAAAGATCGGCGCGGTGACCCGCACCAGCGGCTCGCCGGGGAACACCATTGTGCCCTCGGGCACCGCCTGAATGTCCCCCGTGAAGCGGAAGGTGCGCAGCTCGTCCAGAAAGCCCTCCTCAAACAAACGGAGCGAGCGCAGATAGGCGATCGCCCCCTCGTCAAAATAGAGGGTGTTGATGTAGTCGATCAATTGCTCGACACCCGCCATGATCGCGTAATTCATGGTTTCGCAGGGTTTGCGGTAGAACATGTCGAACACGGCCAGGTCGTTTTTCATGCCGCGCTTCCAGTAACCATACATCATGGTCAGTTGGTACAGGTCTGTCAGCAGGGTCAGGTTTCGCATATTAATCCTCCTTCGTCCGGTTCGCGCGCCGGCGAAGCGCAAGGATCGCGGCCGCGCCGGCGATGAAGAGCGCCAGGCTGAGCGCCTGGGACACGCGGACCGGCCCCCAGAAGAGGCTGTCGGTGCGCAATCCTTCCACGAGCATGCGCTCGAAGGCGTACAGCGTCACATACCAGAGAAATTCCTCGCCGGGGCGGCGGAAAAAACCGCGCCGTTCCGCGATCAGGAGAAACGCGACGATCAGAAAGCACCAGGCGGATTCGTAAAAAAATGTGGCCGCGAACCAGCCGGACTGATTCTCGATCCACACCGCCGCGGGAAAGAACTGAAGCCGCGCGTCGGTGATGGCGACGCCGTAGGCCTCCTGGTTGACAAAATTCCCCCAGCGGCCGATCGCCTGCCCCAGCGCGATGGCGGGGGCGGCCAGGTCGCACAGCGTGCGGAAGGGTATCCGGCGCGCCTTGGCGTAGAAGATCCCCGTCACAAAACCACCGATCAGGCTGCCGTAAATGGCCATGCCGCCGCCGCGCAGGTCAAACACGCGGAGAAGATCGTCCTTGAACTGATCCCAGGTAAAGGCCACGTAGTAGGCGCGGGCGCAGACGATCGCCACCGGGACGATCCAAAGCGCCAGGTTGACGGACGTGTCCTTCGGCAGGCCAAAACCCCGTTCGCGCAGCGACATGAGCAAAAGCCCGGCCAAAATGCCGGACGTAATCAGAAGGCCGTACCAGTACACCGGAATCCCAAAAAGCAGAAAGGCCATCCGGCCAACGTGTGGCATGTCGTTCCCTCCAGCCAATTTCATCTAATTATAATCATTTTGTCCAGCGGCTGTCAACAGAAACGGTTGCATCCAAAAAGAAAATTCGGTATAATGGTTGAATGTTAAGAACCCTGTCAGGCGGCCTTACGCCTGTGCCTGGAAAGGGATGCTGATGCGCAGAAGACGGGTCACCGCCAGATTTTACGTCTTCCTGATTCTGATCGGAATCGGGCTTTATTTCGTCGTCCGCGAACTGTCGCCGATGGGCTCGTCCGAGGCGGTGATCATGATGGCGGCAACCTCCTACGCCCAGACGCTGGATGCCGTGATCGTCCGGGACGAAACGGTCACCTCCTACGAGGGCAGCGGGCAGGTGGTGTACGTGGCGGCCGAGGGCGCCGAGGTGGTCAAGGGCCAGGAGATCGCGGACGTCTATTCCGCCGGCTATTCGGAAAAGGAGATCAAGCAGCTGGAGACCGTGCGCCAGAACATCCGCGCCTACCACCGGCAGATTCTGGACAACATCGTGGACGCCGAGCTGGAGCGGCTGGAGACCAACGTGCAGCAGAAGGCGCTGGAGCTCAAGACGCTGATCCGCGAAAAGACGCGGGGCAGCCTGATCAATCTGGAAAAGCAGCTGGAAAGCGCCATGGAAGCGCGCCAGAGCTACCTGAGCCAGAACCGGCGCGAGGACCCGAAGCTCAACGACCTGTACGATCAGGAGACCAAGCGCGAGAACGCCATCGCCTCGTGGCGGACGGCGGAAACCGCGGAGGCCTCCGGCATCGTCAGCTTTTATCTGGACGGCTGCGAGCAGTTTCTGACCCCGGCTAACCTGGAGGCCGTCACCATCGAGGACATCCGCTCCATACTGGCCGGCCGGACGCCGGACACGGGCGAATTCCGGCTCAAGCAGAGCATTTTCCGGATCGTCAACCCCGAAAAATGGTACGTGGTGCTCCTGTCCGGCGATACCAGCTGGAACCCCGTCAACGGTCAGGTTTTTACCGTACAGTTCGAGGGCTTCGAGGGCAGCGCGTTTTCGGGCAAGGTGGTGCGCATGCTCAAGGCAGACGGCCAGGTCATGGCTCAACTGGAGATGACCTCGGGCATCGGCCCGCTGATCAACAAGCGCTATGGCCGGGCGATGATCGGCATCAACCTCACGGGTCTTTCGGTGCCGGTCAAGGCGATCACCATGGTCAACGGTCAGCCGGGCGTCACCGTCAGCGACGTGCCGGGCGGCACCTTCGTGCCGGTGGAGGTGCTGTCCAGCGACAGTCAGAACGCGATCATCCAACCGCTGGTGGAGGGCACGCTGTCCATCGGCTGGCGCGTCATTCTGCCGTAGCGCGGGCAAAAAGCCGCGCCGCGGACATTAGGGGAGGGGATGGCATGGACCGCGCGCTTCTCGCGGCCAATTTGAACACCTGCCGCAGCCGCCTTCGGGAGGCGTCCGCGCGCTGGGGCGAGGTGACCATCTGCGCCGTCACCAAGACACGGGACGCCGAAACCATCAACATGGCCTACGACGAGGGCGTGCGCATCATCGGAGAAAACCGCGTGCAGGAGGCCAGGGAGAAGTTCCCAGCGTTAAATCCTGATTTTTGTTTGCATATCATTGGACAATTGCAGACGAATAAAGTAAAATATCTGGTAGGCATGGCGCGGATGGTGCAGTCGCTGGACAGGATGCCGCTGGCTCGGGAGATCGACTTGCGCGCGGGCAGGGCGGGTGTGCGCATGCCGGTGCTGGTACAGGTCAACATTGCCGCGGAATCGCAGAAAGCGGGCATTCCGGAAGCGGAACTCGTGCCTTTTTTGCGGGAGATCGCCAGGCTGCCCGGCCTTTCCGTCGAGGGACTGATGGCGATCATGCCGCTTACGCCCGATCAGGAGGCGCTGCGTCCGCTGTTTCGCAGGATGCGGACGTGGTTTGACAGGCTTCGGGAAGAGGCCGTTGAAAACGTGAACATGCGCGTGCTCTCCATGGGCATGAGCGGAGACTATACGACCGCCGCGGAGGAAGGCGCCACGATGGTGCGCCTGGGTTCCGCGATATTCGGCGCGCGACCGGCGCCGGCTTCATTGAAGGTTTGAGGAGGACGATTCATGGCGCGCGGAGGCTTGAGCAAATTCCTGGAATTCATCGGCCTGGTGGACGATGAACCCGAAACGGCCTACAACCGTCAGCCGGCCGGAGGGCAGACGTACACGCCGCCGCGCCGCGGCGCGGAAAACGCCCGGCCCGTCCGGCCGCAGCCTGGTTACGGCGCGGGCTACGCGTCCCAGGGGGCGTACGGCCAGAGCGCCTATGCGCAGGGCGCTTCTTCCAGGGAGTATGACCGCTACGGCGGCCGCGACGCGGCGGAGCCGCGGCCTTCCTATCGGTCCGCCGCGGCGGGAGAATACCGCTCCGGCCGCTTTGAGCCCGATCCGCCCCGACAGGCGCCCCGGCAGGATTATTCCGCCCGACCGGCGCAGCCGGCCCGCCCCGCCGCGCCCTACCGGAGCGATCCCATCCGGGATGAATTCGAGCGCATTGAGCAGCCGCTCCAGCCCCGAAGCAACGTCATCGCCATGCAGAACGATTCCCGGCATCAGACCGTCATCTACTATCTCCACACGCTGGAGGAGTGCCGCGACGTGATCACCGATCTGATGGATTCCAAGACGGTGCTCCTCAACCTGGAGGAAATGGAAGAAAAGACGATTCAGCGCGGCATCGATACGCTGTGCGGCGCGGCCTTCGCGCTGGGCGCGACGCTGCGCAAGGCGTCCGACAAGACCTACCTGATCGCACCCAACAATGTGGAGGTTGCCATGACCAACGAAGCCGACCGGCGCTACTGAACGGCATGCAGTATTACATCCTTATAAAAGTATATCAGGGGATTGAAATCTTCCTGCGCATCCTCCAGTACGTGCTGGTGGCCTATTGCGTGCTGAGCTGGATTGCCAGCCCCATCAACCGGCTGTACGTGCTTTTGAGCCGCATCGCGCAGCCGCTTCTGGCACCGTTTCGCCGGCTCTCGAGCCTTTTGTTCCAGCGAGGCCTGCGCATCGACACCAGCGCGATTTTTGCGATCCTGGCGCTGTCCGTCGTTCAGCAGCTGATCACATGGCTGTTCCGGTGGCTGGTTTCGGTCATCCTGTGAAGGCCGATCCCGAGCGGGCGCATCTGGGCGATCTGTGCCGCGCCGCCCGCAGCGGCCGGACGCGCTTCACACGATTTCTGGAACCGCCGCTTCTTGCCGAGGCGGCGCGCTGCGCGCGGGCGGAGGGCGTTGGGGTGTCGTTCTGGGGTGGATTTGAGGGCGCGGAGCGCTGCATCGCCGCCTTTTACGCATCCGCAGCGCCGGAAAACTGGCCCATTGCCTGCCTTCGCGCGGACTGGAGCGCGGCCTACGCGCTTGTCACGCACCGGGACCTTCTGGGCGCGGCGCTCGGGCTGGGCGTCGAGCGGTCGCTGCTGGGGGATATCCTGGTGGGCGGGGATCACGCGTACATCTTCACGCTTGAGGCCGCCGCGCCGCTGCTTCTTCGCGAGATGACGAGCGCGGGCCGCGCCCGTATCGCGCTGCGGGAGGCCGCCGGCGAGGATCTGCCCACGGAGCAGGGCGTTCCCGTCCGGGACACCGTCATGTCCATGCGCCTGGACGCGGTGGCCGCCGCCGGTTTTTCCATGGGCCGGGCCGAAGCGCAGGAGATGATCCGGCGCGGCCTGGTCAAGCTCAACCACCTGCCCGAGGAGCGCGCCGACGCCCGCGTTTGCGCCGGAGACCTGATTTCCGTCCGGGGCCGGGGCCGGCTGCGGGTGGACGAGGCGCAGGGGCCCACCAAAAAGGGCCGCCTGGGCGTGCGGATGACGCGCTTCGGCGCGGGCTGAACGGGTTATTTTTCGGTAAACGAGAGGATTATGCCGATCGGTGGAGAAATTATACGCAAGGCTTAGTATATCTTGCCGAACGGTCGCGCATCCCCGTTATTTCCGGCGAAGAAAGGATGAAGCGCACATGGTTACCGTCAAGGACATCCGCGAGAAGGAATTCACCAAGCAAAAGCATGGTTATTCTGAGGACGAGGTCGATGAGTTTCTGGATGAGATCGCCGACCAGATGGAGGCCCTGATCCAGGAAAACAGGACCCTGCTGCAGCAGGCCCAGGAAGCGCGCGCGATGGCCGATAAGGCGATCAGCGAACGCATGGCGGCGCCCGCTCCGGTGGTGCCGGTGCCGGCGGCGCCCGCCGCGCCGGAGGTCAAGCCCATTCAGAACACCGATGAGGCCTATTTTCGCAATCTGGAGGCGACGCTGCGCGAAACGCTCTTGAGCGCCCAGCGCATTGCGGACGAAACCGTCAGCGAGGCCAAGAAAAAGGCCGGCGCGATGGTTTCCGAGGCCGAGGAAAAGGTCGGCGCGGTGATGGCGCAGCATAAGGCGGAAATTGACAGCGCCAAGGTTGAGTTGGAGGGTGTGCGCAAGGCCACGGAGGATTATCGCATCCGCTTTAAGCGCCTGGTGCGCGAGCAGCTTCACGCTTTCAAGTTGGATGAGAGCGCTCTGGACGACGAATCCCGGAGCGACGCCGCCAAGGGCGACGACGAGCTGTAACGTCCGCGCTTTGACAGCCCTGCTTTCCGGCAGGGCTGTTTGCATGAAATGGCAAGAATCCGGACATGGTAGCGCTGGAGGGAAAATGCTCTACACAATCTGGACGCTCCTTCTGATCGTGGCGGACCGGCTGACCAAATTCTGGGCCGAGGGCTGGCTCCTCAAGCGCCACGGCGGCGCGCTGGAGGTGATCCCCGGCCTTGTGCGCCTGCGTTACGCGCGAAATACCGGCGTCGCGTTTTCCATGCTCGCGGGCGGACGCTGGCTCATCGTCGCGTTGAACGCGCTGCTCATCGCGGCAATCATCGCGTATCTGGCGGCCAAAAAGCCGGCGAGCCGGCTTTTGCGCGTCGGGCTGTGCATGGTGATTGCCGGCGGCATCGGCAACATGATCGACCGGATTGCGCTGGGCTACGTGATCGACTTCATCGAGCTGACGTTCGTGCGTTTTGCGGTGTTCAACGCGGCCGATATCTGCGTGACGGCGGGCGCGGCGCTGAGCGCCCTGGGGGCGCTGCTGACAAAGGGGGAGGGCGCGGATGGAGTGGACGCTTGACGGCCGCTCGGACGGCCGGCGGCTGGACGTGTTTCTGTCCGAGTGCGCCGGCGTGACCCGGTCGCGTGCCGCCGCCATCATTCGCTCCGGCGGCGCGACCATCGACGGAAGGCCGGAAACCAAGGCGGGTTTTTTGCTGAAATCCGGTATGCGCGTGTACTTTGTGATCCCGGAGGTGCAGGCCGCCGACGCCGTCGCCCAGGATATTCCGCTGGACATCCGCTACCAGGACGCCGATCTGGCGGTGATCTTCAAGCCCAGCGGCATGGTGGTTCACCCCGCCGCGGGCAACCGGGACGGCACGCTGGTCAACGCGCTTTTGCACCACCTGACGGATCTTTCCGGCATCGGCGGGTCGCTCCGGCCCGGCATCGTGCACCGGATCGACAAGGATACGTCGGGGCTTCTGCTGGTTGCGAAAAACGACTTCAGCCACGCGGCGCTGTCCGAACAGATCAAGGCCCACACGGTGGAGCGGGCCTATATGGCCATCGTCTACGGCGCGATGAAGGCGGACGAGGGCACTGTGGACGGGCCGATCGGACGGCATCCCACCGACCGCAAGCGCATGGCCATCGTCCCGAATGGCCGCGGCGCCCGGACCCACTGGCGGGTGCTCGAACGGCTGCGCGGTGCGACGCTGATCGAGGCGCGCCTTACCACCGGACGGACACATCAGATTCGCGTGCACATGGCGTCCATCGGCCACCCCCTGGTGGGCGATCCGGTCTACGGCCCGAAAAAGCCTCCCATCCCGGTGGAGGGCGGGCAGCTTTTGCACGCCTTCCGCCTGGGCTTCGTCCATCCGACCACCGGCGAAGTCATGCGCTTTGAGGCGGCGCCGGAAAAGCGGTTTGCCGACATGCTGAAAAAACTCTCCCTCTGACGCGCAATCGGAAAACGGCAATGCTGGCGCGCATGGTTTCCGGCGTCCCGACGCAAAATGGGACTGCCGGAGTTTTTGTTTGAGGGGGCGCCGATGTGAAGGGCGTGAAGGCGTTTGTCGGCATGCCGGTCATCCTGGACGGAAAGCGCATCGGGCATGTGGCCTGCCTGACGCTGGACGAGGGACTGACGCGGGTCACGGGCCTGAGGATTGCCCGCGGGCTCCGCGGAAACCGCTTTATCCCCGCCCGCGCCGTAAGCCTTCTGGGCGACGTGGCGGTGCTGGTAACGGACGAAGGCGTCCGCGCCGGCGGCGAGCGCGGCCTCACGATCCGCCGCGCCACCACCACCGACGGGCAGATTCTCGGCGCAATCACCGGCGCGCTGGTGGACGAAGGCACGCGCCTCGTCGCGGCGCTGGAGCTGACCAGCGGCTGGTGGGAAGACCTGGCGCGCGGCAGGCGGTATGTATACGGCTGGACCGCGAATCCGGGGAGCGTGATTTTGGAATGCGATGGGGAAAGGGGGAGCGAGCATGAGGAACGGAACCTTTACGGGGATGATCGCCGGCGCGCTGATCGGCGTAGCGGCGGTGGCGGCGCTGGGCATGATGGACGCGCAGGCGCAGCGCCGGGTGAAGCGGATGGCGACGGACTCCGTCCAGAAAGTGACCGACAAGGCTGAAAAACTTTGGAGCAGGTAGAAAAGCTGTGGACGGACGTCTGGCAAGACCGTTAAAACTCGCGGCGCTGGGCGTGGCGGCGCTGCTGCTTATGTGTCTATTCTGGCGTCAGGCTTTGCTGGCGCTGAAGATGGTGCTAGGCGGCAGCGTCCTTGCGTTTTTGCTGGAGCCGCTGTGCGCCCGCGTCGAAGCGCGCCTGAGCCGCCCGGCAGCCGCCGGCGTCAGCCTCGCCATCGCCTTTCTGGCCGTGACCGGCGCGCTCTTTTTGCTGATTCCGCCGCTGATCGGCCAGATCGGCGAGCTGGCGGAGCGCGCGCCGGAACTGATGCGCTCCGCCAGCCGGGCGCTGGAGGGCGTCAACCGCTGGCTGGAAACCAAGTCGCTTCCGCCGCTGCCGCAACCCGGCATCAACGCCTCCGCGATCAACGAAGCCGCGAGCCGCGCGCTGGGAGGCACGCTCAGCATGGCCGGATCGGTGGCGGGGGGCTTTGCGCTTACGATCATGACCATCGCGCTGGGGTACTACTTCCTCGCCGACCGGGACAGGATGCTGCTCTACCTTGAGCTGGCCATCCCCCAGCCCGCGCGGCGCATTGTGCTGCGGATGGCCTCCAGCGCCAAGGCAACCATTCGGCTCTACCTCCGCGCGCAGGTGACGATCTCCCTGATCGTCGGCACCATTGCAGGGCTCGGCTTCTGGGCCGTCGGGCTGAAAAACCCGCTGCTCATGGGTGCCATCGTCGCGGTGTTCAACCTGATCCCATACTTCGGTCCGTTTCTGGGGGGCATTCCGGTGACGGTGTCCGCGCTGGTCGAGGGGCTGGGGAAGACCGCGATGACGCTCTTCATCCTCTTCGCGGTGCAGCAGATGGACGGACTGGTCATCAGCCCCCGCATCATGGGCGGCGTGATGGGCGTGCACCCGGCGGCGGTATTGATCGCCATCGCCGTGGGCGGCAGCGTCGGCGGCGTGGCCGGGATGCTGTTTGCGCTGCCGGTGCTGCGGATCACAAAGACATGCCTGCGCGTATGGGCTGCGCGGCGCGAATAAATGATTGAAAATTGCGCCATCCTGTAGTATAATGGGAACATGGGCCCATTCGCTGCTGGAAGGCGGTGCATTATGAACAGCAAATTTGGCGAAACCAGCAAATTCAATTATGCCCCGACTTCGTCGGACACGGCCGAGGAGATTATTCTCTCGGTCTATCAGTCGCTCAAAGCCAAGGGGCATGACCCGATCATGCAGCTCGTGGGCTACATCGTGTCAGGCGATCCGACCTACATCACCAGCTACAACAACGCGCGGTCGCTGATCCGCAGGCTGGAGCGGGACGAAATTCTGGAAGAGCTGGTCAGCTTCTACGTCGCGCAGCATACGTCCGACCGATGACCGTCGGCGGGCCGAGGGTGCTGGCGCTGGACGTCGGCGAGAAGCGCATCGGCGTGGCGGTTTCCGATCCGCTGGGGTTGACGGCGCAGGGCGTTGAAACCATCTTCACCCGGGGGGCCGAACGGGATCTTCAGCGCATCTCGGAACTGGCCGCGCGGTATGAAACAAAGCGCCTTCTGGTGGGCCTGCCGAGGAACATGGACGGCTCCTTCGGCCCCCAGGCCGAGCGGATTCGGGATTTTTCCAGAGCGCTGGAGGCGTCGGGGTTTCGGGTCAGACACGAGGACGAGCGCATGACCACCCGGATGGCTCGCCGCGTGCTGCTGGAAGGCGACGTGCGGCGCGCCAAGCGCAAGGAAGTCGTCGACAAGCTGGCCGCCACTTTCATCCTGCAGAGCTTTCTGGATGGCGGCGGTTGGCCTTCGGAAGATCCGGAAGATTGAGGGAGGGCCTGACATGGAGGACAACCGGATGGAGAGCGGCAACGAAATCATCGAGCTGATTGACGAGGACGGAAAGGCCGTCCGGTTTGAACACCTGATGACGGTCGAATACGAGGGCGATCCCTACGTGCTGCTGGTGCCCATCGACGAGCTTCAGGATGTGGACGAGGACGAAGTGGTCATCCTGAAGATCGAAGCGGGCGAGGACGGCGACGACGCCTATGTGGGCGTCGAGGACGAGGAGCTGCTCGAAAAGATTTTTGAGCGGTACCTGGAGATCGCCGAGGCCGACGAGGCCGCCCAGGAAGAAAACGAGGACCGCGACTGAACCTTAACTTGCGGGCCCGGGCGGGCCGTGCTATAATTTGATGCAGATTGCGCGATGAGGGAGAAGAGTAGCCGGGAAACCGGCCCGACAGAGAGGTGCGCCACCGGCTGAAAGCGCGCCGGGCCAAGGAACCGGTGAAGTTCGCTCCGGAGCACGCGGGCTGAAGGCCAGTAGGTCCGCGCGGATTCATCCTCGTTACCGGATGAGAGGCCTGCCGCCCGCTGGGCGCGGGCGAATTTGGGTGGTACCGCGAAACCTCGCCCCAGTTGGGGGCGGGGTCTTTTGCATTCTGAAGGAGGGGCGTTCATGCAGAAAAACATTCAGGAGATCGAGTCCCGCGTATCGCGGGAGCTTGAGGGGAGCCGGAGCCTTCCGGCGCTGGAGGAGCTCCGGGTGCGCGTGCTGGGGCGCAAGGGCGAGCTGACCGGCCTGCTTCGAAGTCTGGGCCAGGCGCCGGCCGAGGAGCGGCCGCGGCTGGGCCAGATGGTCAACGCCGCCCGCGAGAAGATCGAGCGGGCCATCGATGCGCGCGCCAGGGCCCTCGAGGGCGCGGCAAAGCAGGCGCGGCTGAAGGACGAGGCCATCGATGTGACGCTGCCGGGGCAAACGCGCTCCGCGGGCAGCCTGCATCCGATGTACCTGGTGCAGGATCAGCTGCTGTCCATCTTCACGGGCATGGGCTTTTCCGTGGTCGAAGGCCCGGAGGTGGAGTTTGACCACTTTAATTTCGAGCTTCTGAATCTGCCCAAGAACCACCCGGCCCGGGACGCGCAGGACACCTTCTACATTGACGATGAAATCGTGCTGCGCACCCATACTTCGCCGGTGCAAGCGCGGGTGATGACCACCCGCAAGCCGCCGATCCGCATCATATGCCCGGGGCGCGTATATCGTGTGGACGAGTCTGACGCCACCCATTCGCCGGTGTTTCACCAGCTGGAGGGACTGGTGGTGGACGAGGGCGTCTCGATGGGTGACCTCAAGGGCACGCTGGACCTCTTTGCCCGCAAGCTCTTCGGCGACGACATCCGGACGCGCTTTCGCCCGTCCTTTTTCCCGTTCACCGAGCCGTCGGCCGAGTTTGACGTCAGCTGCTCCGCCTGCAAGGGCGAGGGCTGCCGCATCTGCAAGGGCAGCGGCTGGATCGAGGTGCTGGGCTGCGGCATGGTGAACCCGAAGGTGTTGGACATGTGCGGCATTGACGCCGGCAAGTACACGGGCTTTGCCTTTGGCATGGGCATTGAGCGGCTGACGATTTTGAAGTACAACGTGCCCGACATGCGCTATTTCTACGAAAACGACCTGCGCTTCCTGGCGCAGTTCCGGTAAGGAGGTCCCCCATGAAAGTACCGATGAACTGGCTGCGCGAGTATGTGGACGTCAAGCTTGACGTGGCCGAGTACGCGCGGCGCATGGTGATGAGCGGCACCGGCGTCGAGGGCATCAGCGCCACCGGCGGCGATTTTGAGGGCGTGGTTGTGGGCCGCGTGCTGACCTGCGAGGATCACCCCAATTCCGATCACCTGCACGTGTGCATGGTGGACGTGGGCCGGGAGGCGCCGCTTCAGATCGTGTGCGGCGCGCCCAACGTGCACGCGGGCCAACTGGTGCCGGTAGCCCTTGAGGGCGCGCGGCTGCCCGGCGGCGTCATCAAAAAGGGAAAGCTCCGCGGCGTGGAATCCCACGGCATGATTTGCTCCGGGCCGGAGCTCAACGTGCCCGCGGGGCTCTACCCCAACGTGGGCGACGAGGGCATTCTCGTCATCACCGACGAAGTTTCGCCCGGCGTGTGCGCAAAGGGCGTGCTGGGCCTGGGCGACGACGTGGTGGATTTTGAGATCCTCGCCAACCGGCCGGACTGCCTGAGCGTGTGGGGCATTGCCCGGGAGAGCGCGGCGGTCCTGGGCGAGTACTGCGTGATGCCGGAGATCGATGTGGAGGAAAAGGGCGCGCCCGTCGAAACCCACGCCTCCGTGGAGGTGCTGGACGACGCGCTCTGCCCGCGCTACTGTGCCCGGGTGGTGACCAACGTCCGGATCGGCCCGTCCCCAAAGTGGATGCGCGCCTACCTGCACGCGGCGGGCATCCGGCCCATCAACAACATTGTGGACATCACCAATTTTGTAATGCTGGAGACCGGGCACCCGATGCACGCCTTTGACCTCGCCCGGGTGCGGGAGGGAAGGATCATTGTGCGCCGCGCGAAGCCCGGCGAAGAACTGACCACGCTGGACGGGAAAAAACATGCGCTGACGGGCGGCATGCTGGTCATCGCGGATGCCGAGCATGCCACCGGCCTTGCCGGAATCATGGGCGGCGAGGAATCCGAAATCGGCGAGGATACCCGGAGCGTTCTTTTTGAATGCGCCGCCTTTGACCGCACCGGCATCCGCCTTACCAGCCGCGCGCTGGGCATTCGCACGGAATCCTCCGCCCGGTTTGAAAAGGGCGTGTGCGCCGAGAGCACCCTCGAGGCGCTGGAGCGCGCCGTCATGCTGGTGAACATGCTGGCCTGCGGAGACGTGGCGCCGGGCGTCATCGATCTGTACCCGAATCCCGCCGACGAACGGGAGATTACGGCCAGCGTCCGCCGCATACAGCAGCTGATCGGCGTCGAAGTGCCGCCGGAGCAGATGGAGGAGATTCTGAACAGCCTCGGCATCGACACCACGCGCTCCGACGACGAAATGGTCTGCGTGCCGCCCGCCTGGCGCGGCGACATAGAGACTGAGGCGGACCTGGCCGAGGAGGTGCTCCGGCTCTACGGCTATGACGCCATCCCCTCCACGCTGCCCAAAGGCGCGACCATGCTGGGCGAGCGAAACGAAAACCAGCGCTTCCGCGACCGCGTCAAGGAAACGCTGGTGGGCATGGGCTTTTACGAGGCGCTGAATTACTCCTTTATTTCCCCCAAATGGCTGGAGGCCATGGGCTTTGACGCGGGCGACTGGCGGCTCGATCCGCTGCCGGTGCGAAACCCGCTGGGCGAGGACACGTCGGCGATGCGTACCACGATGGCGCCTTCGATGCTCGCCGCCCTCGGCGTCAACCTGAACCGCGGCAATTTGGAGGCGCGGCTTTTCGAGCTCTCCAACGCCTTCAAACGGACTGAACCCCACCAGCTGCCGGAGGAAATTCCGACGCTGACCATGGGCATGTACGGCGAAGGCGCGGATTTTTACCGGCTCCGCGACCATGTGGCGTGCCTTCTTGCACGGTTTGGCATCGAGGCGAAGGTGGAGGCGGGGGGCGAGAACTGGCTGCACCCGGGCAGGCGGGCGCTTGTCCGGGCCGGGGAGACCGTGCTGGGCCAGTTGGGCGAGGTGCACCCCGACGTGGCGGCGCGGTTTGAACTGGAAAATCGGCGCGTCTATCTGGCGGAGCTTTCCATCGGAGCGATGATGGCTTCGGAGGTGCCCGTCGGCGAAGTGAAGCCGCTGCCCCGCTTCCCGGCGGTCGGCCGCGACATCGCGCTGGTGATGGACGAGGGCGTCGCCATCGGCGGTGTCATGGAAACCATCCGGCGCGCGGCGGGCAGAACCCTCGAGGACGTGAAGCTCTTTGACCTGTACCGCGGTGCGCAGGCGGGCCCGGGCCGGAAGAGCGCGGCCTTTAAACTGACGTTCCGCGCCGCCGACCGCACGCTGACCGACGGCGAGGTATCCGCCAGCTTTGACAAGATCGTAAAGGCCTGCGAAACCACCCACGGCGCGAAGCTGAGGGCGTAGGAACGGAAAAGGGGGGGCCGCCACGGGGAAATCTCCCCGTGGCGGCCCCTTGCCTATCGGGAAACCTACGGTTCCACCCGCTTCAGCACCATGGCGGTGCGGCAGGGGGCGTAGACTTGGAACGCCAGGCCGCGCGCCCGGGTAAACTCCGTCTGATAAACCACTTGATCCGATATGCGGCCCTGACCGCCGAAGGCTTCGTCGTCCGTGGAGAACACCACCCGGTAGCCGCCTGCGCCCACCGGGTTGACCGGAAGCCAGAAACCCTCCTGGGATTTCGTCGGGTGGAAGTTGAAAAGGTACACCAGGCCGCCCTTCGAGAACGCGAGGAGCTTGTTTTCCTGGTCAATCCAGAGGTTGTTAAGGTCCCTTTTCACCAGCACCCGGTACTTGCGCGCAAATTTCAGCATCGCGCGGTCAAAATCCCGCAGCCATTCGTACTTCAGAAAGCCGTTGTCCGCCAGCGACCACTGACGGCGCGCGTACTGAAAGGACCAGCCGTTGCCCTCCCGCGGGAAGTCGATCCACTCCGGATGGCCGAACTCGTTGCCCATGAAGTTGAGGTACCCGTCGCAGGCCAGCGCCAGCGTGATGAAGCGGATCATCTTCGATAGGGCGATGGCCCGGTCGATCGCCAGCGAGTGGTAGCTCTTGTTCATGCCGGCGTACATCTCCGCGTCGGCCATGCGGAAAATCAGCGTCTTATCGCCCACCAGCGCCTGGTCGTGGGACTCGCAGTAGCCGATGGAGGCCTCCTGGGGCCGGCGGGTGGTCAGCTCGTACCACATGCGCGCCATATCCCAGTGCTCGTCGTCAATTTCCAGCATTTTGATCCAGAAGTCGGGCACGCCCATCGCCAGCCGGTAGTCAAACCCGACGCCGCCGTAGCGGATCGGCAGGCACATGCCGGGCATGCCGCTCATGTCCTCAGCGACGGTGACGGCGAAGGGGTTGACCGCGTGAATCAGCTCGTTGGCCAGTTGCAGGTAGGTGACGGCCTCCACATCGGTATTCAGGCTGAAGTACTTGTCATAGCCGTCAAAGGCGCGACCCAGCCCGTGATCGTGGTAGAGCATGGAGGTGACGCCGTCAAAGCGGAAGCCGTCAAAGTGGTACTCCTCCAGCCAGAACTTGCAGTTGGAGAGCAGGAAGTGGATCACCTCGTGCTTTCCGTAATTGAAGAGCTTGGTGTCCCACGCCGGGTGGGTGCCGGCCGCACCCTTGCGGAAAAACTGGTCCTCGGTGCCGTCAAAGCGGTTGATGCCCTCTGCGGTATTTTGGGCCGCGTGGGAGTGGACCAGGTCCAGCAGCACCAGCATGTCCATGCCATGGGCGGTGTTGATGAGGTATTTCAAATCCTCCGGCTCGCCGTACCAGGAGGACGCCGCGAAGAAGTTGGACACCTGATAGCCGAAGGACGCGTAGTAGGGATGCTCCTGGATGGCCATCAGCTGCACCGCGTTATAGCCGCCCGCCTTGATGCGGGGCAGCACATGATCGGCAAACTCCCGGTACGTGCCGATGCGGCCTTCCTCCTGGGCCATGCCCACGTGGGCCTCATAGATGTAGAGGGGGCTGATCTTTCGGCGGCCGTAGCCACCGTCCGTCCATCGGAAGGGCGCCTTGGGGGCCCACACCTGGCCGGAAAAGCTCTTGTCCGCCTTGTCCTGAACGACCCTGCGGATGTAGAGGGGAATGTGGTCCGTGCGGACGCCGCCGTTTGTCACCTGCACCTTGACCAGGTCTTTGTGCCGGAGGGCGTCCGCGGGCAGCTCCAGTTCCCAGGAGCCGTCAGGCAACCGCTTCATCGGGTGGGATCGGCGGTCCCAGCCGTTGAAGGGGCCGATCAGGTGCATTTCGTCCGCGCCGGGCGCCCACTCGCGGTACACCCAGCCATTTTCCGTGCGGTGGATGCCGTAGTACAGGTAGCCGTTGGCCATGGACGAAAGATCGCCCTTTGCGCCCAGCATCTTTTTGCGGATGTCCGTAAAGCGGTCCATCCGAAGGCGGATGTCGCGCCGGTACGGGGTCAGCCAGGGATCAATGCTGAGGATTTTGTACTTTTTCTCCGGCGCGGTTCTGCTCATGAACATCCCTCCCGGTTCATTATAGCCGATCCAGGCGGGCCATGCAAACGAAACTTGGATTGACATGCCTTTTTCGGGATGGTATGATGGGCTGACAAGGGGGCTTAACATGGGCACACAGTGGATTACGGACCTTTCCCGGTCCGCGAAGGGGCTGAAGAACACCCGCGCGATGGTCGCCTGCGCGATGCTGCTGGCGGTCGAGGTGGTGCTGAACGCGGTCGTCTACCTGCCGATCGGCGATTTTCTCAGGATCTCCTTCGGCTATCTGGCCGTCGCCGCCTGCGGCTATCTGTACGGCCCGTCCCCGGCGATGCTGGTGGCGGCGCTTTCGGACGTGATCGTGTTCATGATCCATCCTTCCGGCGCGTTCTTCCCCGGGTTCACCCTCAACGCGGCGCTGGGCGGGCTGGTGTACGGACTCGCCTTCTACGGGCAGAGCGAAGTAAAGTGGCCGCGGGTGCTGGCGGCCCAGGGAATTATCGCGGTGGGCCTGCACATCGCGCTGAATACGCTTTGGCTGAGCCTTTTGCTGGGAAAGGGATACCTGGCGCTCTTGCCGCTGCGCGCGCTGAAAAACGCGGTCCAGTATCCAATCGACGCCGCGCTTCTGTATTTCCTATTGACGGTGCTGCGCCGCCAATTCCGGAGGGCATAGGCATACCCGTCCCTGCATCCTCATACCATGCATCGATGGCATGGGTGATCGGCGTACGCCGTCTGGCGCGCCCGGCAAGGAGGATGTGTCATGGAGACGAATCTGTATCGGGACATTGCCGGAAGATGCAACGGCGATATCTACATCGGCGTGGTCGGGCCGGTGCGCACCGGCAAGTCGACCTTCATCAAGCGGTTCATGGATCTGATCGTGCTCCCAGGCATCGAGGACGAAAACCGCCGCGCGCGCGCGGTGGACGAAATGCCTCAAAGCGGCGCGGGCAGGACCATCATGACCACGCAGCCCAACTTTGTGCCGGATGAGGCCGTTACGGTGCGCCTGAAGGACAACGCCACGGTGCGGGTGCGGCTGGTGGACTGCGTGGGCTACCTGATCCGGGGCGTGCTGGGCCTGGAGGAGGGGGAGGGCGCGCGGATGGTGCGCACCCCGTGGTTCGACCACGACATCCCCTTTGAGCGCGCCGCGGGGCTGGGCACCCGCAAGGTGATCCAGGACCACGCCACACTGGGCGTGGTGGTGACCACCGACGGCTCCATCCTGGATCTGCCGCGCACCGCCTATGTGGAGGCGGAGGAGCGGGTGGTGAAGGAGCTGAAGGCGCTGGGCAAGCCCTTTGTGGTGCTGGTAAACTCCACCCGACCCGCGGACGCCGAAGCGCAGTCGCTGCGCGCCTCGCTGGAAGAGAAGTACGATGTGCCCGCCGTCGCCGCCGACGCCGGCGCCATGACCGAAGATGACATAAACGCCCTGATGGAGAAGCTGCTCTTCGAATTCCCGCTGGCCGAGGCGCGCCTTGCGATGCCCGAGTGGATGACCGCGCTGCCGGACGACCACTACCTGGTCCAGTCCATCGTGGCGTCGGCGGCCGGCGCGGCCAAGGATATGAAGCGCGTCCGGGACCACGAGGCGCTTCGGGAGGCCTTTCGCCAGAACGAGTTTATCGAGGCCGCCGTCTCCGAGGGCATCCGCCTGGGCGAGGGCGCGCTGGCCTACCGCCTCCTGCCGCAGGAGGGACTGTTTTATCGGGTGCTCAGCGAGGCCAGCGGCACCCAGGTGACCGGCGAGGAGCACCTGCTCAAACTGATGACCGAACTGGTCACCGCCAAGCGCGAATACGACCGGGTGGCCCAGGCGCTGGCGAGCGTCCGGGATACGGGCTATGGGCTGGTGGCGCCGGAGATGAACGAGCTGAAGCTGGAACAGCCCGAGATTGTGCGCCAGGGCGGCGCCTTTGGCGTGAAGCTTCGGGCCAGCGCGCCGTCGCTGCACATGATCCGCGTGGACATCAACACCGAAGTCAGCCCCACGGTGGGCAGCGAGGTCCAGTCGGAGGAACTGGTCAACTACCTGCTCAGCGGGTTTGAGAGCGACCCGGCCAGCCTGTGGGAGAGCAACCTCTTCGGCAAGTCGCTGGGCGAGCTGGTGCGGGAGGGCCTCTCCTCGAAGCTTACGCGGATGCCGGAAAACGTGCGCGACAAATTGCAGGATACGCTGGGGAAGATCATCAACGAGGGCAGCGGCGGCATGATCTGCATTCTGCTCTAGCGCCGGACGCGCCGCCCGACAAGAGCGCCGGGAGGGCCGCTATCCTCCCGGCGCGGGTTCAATTTCTCCGCCCGATGCGCTCCCGCGCGGCCCGAAATGGCCGCGCTTGCAATTTCGATGCTTCTGGTATATAATTGACACACGAAAAGATGAAGAAAAGGAGGCGAAGACACGATGAAGCTGATCATTGCCATCGTACAGGACGAGGACGCCGGAAGGCTCGTCAGCTCGCTGATGAACGAGGGATATGGCGTCACGAAACTCGCCACGACGGGCGGTTTTCTGAGGGCGGGCAATACGACGCTTCTGATTGGCGTCGAGGAGGACAAGTACGAAGGCGCCATGAAGATCGTCGAACACGTCTGCAAGAGCCGCAAGCAGGTTGCCACCGCGCCTTCGCCGATGGCGGGCGCCGCGGGCGTCTATGTGCCTTATCCGATCGAGGTCATGGTCGGCGGAGCGACCATCTTCGTCATGAATGTGGAGCAGTTCATCAAGATCTGACCGCGATGAACACGATTTCGTTCGATCAATTTGTCGGCCTTGACGGTCTCGTGCGCCGCCTCGGCGCCGAATTTGGCGAAAACCGGTACGTGCACGCCTATCTCTTTTCCGGCCCGGCCGGGACGGGGAAGCGCGCCGCGGCGGAAATCTGCGCCCGGGCAGTCCATTGCGCGGGCGAGCCCAGGCCCTGCGGCAAGTGTCCGTCCTGCCAGCGGATGCTGGCCGGCACCCATCCGGATCACACCGCCATCGGTGCTTCCGGGCGCTCCATCGGCGTGGACGAGGTTCGGGAACTGATCCGCCGCGTTTCGGTCAAGCCCTTTGAGGGCGGCCGCCACACCGTGGTGATTGACGATGCCGAAAAGCTGACGCCCCAGGCGCAGAACGCGCTGCTCAAGACGCTCGAAACGCCGCCGGGCGGCGCGGTGTTTTTTCTTTTGACCTCGTCGCCCGCGCGGATGCTGCCCACCATCGTCTCCCGGTGCAGGCAGGCGCGCTTTCATCCGGTTTCCGCCGCCCAGGCGGAGCAGGCGCTGATTGCGGGCGGTGCGCCGCAGGTCCGTGCGCGGCTTGCCGCCGTGGCCTCGGGCGGCTGCATCGGACGCGCCTGGGAGCAGCTTCAGGACGAGGGCTATTGGGCTGCGCGCGATCGCGTGATTCAGTCGCTCAAGGCGCTGAAGGGGCCTTCCTCGGTGGCGGAGGCCGCCGCCAGGCTGGCGCAGGACAGGGACGGCGCACAGCAGACGCTGGAGATTTTGGAATCCCTGGCCCGGGATGTGATCCGCGCCGAGTGTGCCCCGGCGCCCGGACAGCGGGAACTGAACCCGGAGGATCTCGCCGTGGACGGCGAGGCGCTCCTCATGGGCGTCCTTAGCGCCCGTCAGAAACTAAACGCGAACGTTTCGTGGCAGACTGTACTGGAAATGATGTATTTTGACAGCCTGAGAGGATCGATACCATGGCAACAGTGATTGGAATCCGCTTCAAAAAAGCGGGCAAGGTATATTATTTTGATCCCGGCGAGGTATGGCCCAACCCCGGCGACTACGCGGTGGTGGAAACCTCCCGCGGCGTGGAACTGGGCGAGGTGGTGACCGGGGCCCGGGAGGTGGACGACAAGCAGATCGTCGCTCCGCTGAAAAAGGTGCTGCGCATGGCGGTGGAAGAGGACATCCGCCGCACCGAGGCCAACGCCCTCAAGGAGAAGGAAGCGCTGCGCATTTGCCAGGATCGCGTCGCCCACTACAAGCTGGAGATGAAGCTGGTCGACGTGGAATACACCTTCGAGGGCAACAAGATCATCTTCTACTTTACCGCCAATGGACGGGTGGACTTCCGCGAGTTGGTCAAGGACTTGGCGGGCGTGTTCAAAATGCGCATCGAGCTCCGGCAGATCGGCGTGCGCGACGAGGCCAAGATGCTGGGCGGCCTGGGTTCCTGCGGAAGGCCCATCTGCTGCGGCACGTTTTTGGGCGATTTCCAGCCCGTTTCGATCAAGATGGCCAAGGAGCAGAACCTGTCGCTCAACCCGACGAAGATTTCCGGGCAGTGCGGTCGGCTCATGTGCTGCCTGAAGTACGAGCAGGACTACTATGAGTCCACCCTCAAGAAGCTGCCCAAGGTGGGGCGCGAGTGCGTCACGCCAGACGGTGTGGGCGTCATCAGCGAGATCAACGTCATCCGCGAAAAGGTGCGCGTGCGCATGCGGACCGATGAGGGCTTTGAGGTGCGGGAATATCCTCTCGATCAGGTGCAAAAACCCGTGCACACGGCGCAGCACGCCCCCGGCCAGCCCGTGCAGCTGACCGCGGAGGAGATTGCCGCCCGCCAGGACGCCCGCGCGCAGCGAAGCCGCGGCCGGGGCAAGGAAGCGCCCAAGGACAAGGAAGGCGCGCCCGAGGCCGAAAAGAAGGAAAAGCCCCGCCGCCGCATCCTGCACCCCAAGGGACCCAAGCAGATGAACACCGACCAGTACTTCGACAGGATGTCGGAAGAGAAAAAGACCCACGACACCACCGGTGCGGCGGCGCCTCAGCGGCACTTCCACGCCCACAAGGCCGAAAAAAAGGCGGAAAACGAACAAAAGTCCGAATAAAATTTTATTCCGGGCCTTGCGTTGCGTCCACGGCTGTGCTATAATACATATTAGCCCAGAATGAATACCTTGTCAGTCCCGTATCCCTCCGGTGGTAGCTCTGCCGATGACAGGACTCGGAGAATCAGGGAAGGTCATCGAAGGGCAAAATTTAGGAGGGTTCTTTCATGTTCCAGGACAAAACCTTGACTTGCCGTGAGTGCGGCGCGGAGTTCGTTTTCACCGCTTCTGAGCAGCAGTTCTACGCTGACAAAGGCTTCCAGAACGAGCCTGGCCGTTGCCCCGCTTGCCGAGCCAATCGTCGTCAGTCCAACGGCGGCGCCCGTGGCGGCGATCGTCCGATGTACGATGTGGTGTGCGATGGCTGTGGCCGTCCCACCCAGGTGCCGTTCCAGCCGCGCGGTGATCGTCCGGTCTACTGCCGCGATTGCTTCGAGCAGCAGCGCCAGAGCCGTTATTAATCCGTAAACGACATGCGGAGCAGCGCAGCCGAATGGTTGCGCTGCTCTTTTACAGAAGGCGAAGGATTCCGATATGTACGGCGTTTGGATCAATGCCGCTGCGGTTCTCGTCGGCGGTTTGGTTGGACTTTTGCTCAGGGGCGGCATTTCCGCAAGGTTTCGCAGCATCGTCAGCCAGGGACTGGCGCTGTGCGTGCTTCTGATCGGCATTCAGAACGCGGTCAAGACGGCCGACATGATGTGCGTCATCGTTTCCGTGGTGCTTGGCGCGCTGTTTGGCGAGGCGCTGAAGATTGATAAGCGGCTGGACCGCGTCGGCGAGTTGGCGCAGCAAAAATTTGCGGGGACGGGGGACGGCCGCTTTTCCGAGGGCTTTGTGACGGCGACGCTCCTCTACTGCGTGGGCGCGATGGCGGTGGTCGGCTCGCTCCAGGCGGGCCTCGCGGGCGACGGTTCCACGCTTCTGGCAAAGTCCGCGCTGGACGGCGTATCGTCGGTGATCTTTGCCTCCGCGATGGGCCCGGGCGTCATTTTGTCGATCGTGCCGCTGACGGTGTACCAGGGGAGCATCGCGCTGGCCGCCAACGTGGTGGGGCCGGCGCTCTCCGACGCGGTCATCAACGAGATGAGCGCGGTGGGGGGCCTGCTCATCATCGCGCTGGCGCTGAACATGTTG
Organism: Eubacteriales bacterium; assembly: GCA_029974035.1. Next base: position 40,533 of record JARKQG010000030.1, read on the forward strand.
GAAGCCACAAAAACCCGCGTGCGGGTGGCCAACCTGCTGCCGGCCATCTTTCTGCCGATTGCCTATCTGCCGCTGTACCGGTTGCTGTCCGGCCTTTTCGCTGGGGGCTGACCGCGGAGGGCGCTCTCTGGAAATGATTCCCGTTTGAAACGGCCGGCCATAGGGTGGGCCGCTTCTTTTGTCCGCCCGCATAGAATAAAGGACGGCGGTAGGGCGGGCGCCGCCGCTGTGTTAATATTGGCGCAAAACCCTTGCATTTCCCGGCGGATCGGTTATAATATAGTCAAAGATGGTCAGAATGCGAGGGGTATTTATGGCTCAATTGAGCGATAACATAGAGCGGTTTATCAAGGAACTGATGGAGGAAGACGCGCAGATCGACCTGCGCCGCAATGAGCTGGCCCAGCACTTTGGCTGCGCGCCGTCGCAGATCAACTACGTGCTGGCAACCCGCTTTTCCGTCGATCACGGCTATATCATCGAAAGCCGGCGCGGCGGCGGGGGTTATGTGCGCATCGTCCGGATGAAGGCGCGAAGCGATCAGAGCCTTTTGAACCTTCTGCTGGAGCGGGTGGGCAACTCCATCACGGAGGAGGCCTCGCTGGCAATTATCGAACAGTTGTTTGAACGCCGGCTGGTAACCCGCAATGAGGCGATGCTGATGCGCGCCGCGGTAGAGCGCAACGCGCTGATGCTGCCCATCAGCGCGAAAGACGTATTGCGCGCGGCGGTGCTGCGCAACATGCTGGTTAGGGTTTTCCGGAACCTGGAGGAGGCGAGAAGCCATGATGTGTGAGGACTGCAACGAAAGGGATGCCACCATCCGTTTGACGACCATCGTAAACGGTGAAAAAGTAGAAAAGAACCTGTGTGCCGCCTGTATGGCCAAAATCAAGCAACAGTTTCCGACGCTGGAATTGTGGGGATTTGCCGGCCTTCTGTCCGGATTTCTCGACGCGGTGAAGACGGAAAAGCCGGACCCACTGCCGGAGATCACCTGCGAGCGGTGCCACACCACCTACGCGGGCTTTGTAAAGAGCGGGCTGATGGGCTGCGCGGATTGCTACAAGGCTTTCCGCGAGCCGCTGGAAGCGCTGCTCAAGGGCATCCACGGGCAGACGCGCCACACCGGCCGCGTGCCCGGTTCGCCGCCGGACGACGTGCCGCTGAAGCTGACCATCGACCGCCTAAAGCAGCAGCTTGCCCAGGCGATTGAAACCGAAGAATACGAAAAGGCCGCGGGCCTCCGGGATCAGATTCGCGCGCTGAACGCGCAGCTTGAAGCCCAGGCCGCGCCGAAGGAGGGATGAGGCATGGGCAAATCGCCGGAGATGGACGTGGTGCTGTCCTGCCGCGTCCGGCTCGCCAGAAATTATGAGGACATTCCCTTTACCGCCACCATCACCCCCGAATGGGCCGGGGAAACCGTGCGGCGCGCGTGCCAGGCGGTTGAGGGCGGCAAAATCGGCACCTATGCCTGCCGGCTGATGAAGGACCTGAGCGGTGACGCCCGTTCCCAGATGGTGGAACATCACCTGATCAGCTACGATCTTTTGAAGTTTCCCGAGATCTCGGCGGCGCTGATCCGGGACGACCGGTGCGTCAGCGTCATGGTCAACGAGGAGGATCACCTGCGGATCCAGGCGCTGCTGCCGGGACTGCAGCCGGAGGAGGCCGCGCGGCTCGCCTTTGAGGCGGACGACGCGCTGTCCACCGCCGGGGAGTACGCCTTTGACCCGCAGTTTGGCTATCTGACCAGCTGTCCCACCAACACCGGCACCGGCATGCGGGCCTCCGCGATGCTGCACCTGCCGGCGCTGACCATCACCAACCGGATCAGCGCGGTCATTCAGGCGGTTTCCAAGCTGGGCCTGACGGTGCGCGGCCTGTACGGCGAGGGCAGCGACGCGAGAGGCTGCCTCTACCAACTGTCCAACCAGGTCACGCTGGGCCGGTCTGAAGAGGACATCGTCAAGACGCTGGTGGTGGCCACGGCCCAGGTCGCGGCTCAGGAGCGCGCGGTGCGCAGCCAACTCCGGGAGCAGGACGCCATGGGGCTCTACGACCGGCTGATGCGCTCCATCGGTCTCATGGCCAACGCCCGGATGATGGGCGCGGTGGAGTTCATGCAGCGCTACTCCGACCTTCGCATGGCGGTCAGCATGGAGATGGTGGCCGCAAAGCTCTCCGATGTGGACGGCATGATGATGGATCTGCAAAACGCATCCCTGAACATCGACGCACAACATGAAATGGACGATCGCGAGCGCGATATTCTCCGGGCGGACCGGCTGCGCGAGCGCATCAAGAACTTAAACTGATCACGCATGGAGGTATCTATGGCTTTCTTTTCAAGATTTACAGAGCGCGCGCAGCGCGCGCTGATGACGGCCCAGAAGGAGGCCGCCGGCCTTGGCCGCAGCTACGTGGGCACGGAGCATCTGCTGCTGGGCGTGCTGTCCGATCCCGGCGCCGCGGACGCGGTGCTGGGCGGTGTGCGGCTGGACGAGGTGCGCCAGGAAATCCTGAACCTGCTGGGCCGCGGTGACGAGAACCCGGAGAGCAAAATCATGACCTATACGCCCCGCACCAAAAAGGTGCTGGAGCAGAGCGCCCGGGAGGCGCGGGACCTGGGGCAGAACTACGTGGGCACCGAACACCTGCTGCTGGCGCTGATGCACGAGCGGGAGGGCGTGGCCGCCCATGTATTGGTGAAGCTCGGGCTGGACCTTTCCAAGGCGCGCGAGGAGCTGCTGGTGGCCATCAAGGCGGGCGAGCAGGGCGGCGCGAACGGCGGAAAGGGCGAAAAGACTCCGGTACTGGATCAGTTCTGCCGGGACCTGACCCAGGCGGCCGCCTCGGGCGAGCTGGACCCGGTGATCGGGCGCGCAAAGGAGATCGAGCGAATTGTGCAGATCCTGTCCCGCCGCACGAAGAACAACCCCGTGCTGATCGGCGAACCCGGCGTGGGCAAGTCGGCCATCGTGGAGGGGTTGGCGGAGCTGATCGTATCCGGGAACATTCCGGAGATTCTGCGGGGAAAGCGCGTGCTCTCGCTGGACCTTGCGGGGATGCTGGCCGGCGCGAAATATCGGGGCGAGTTTGAAGAACGCCTGAAAAACGCCATGGCCGAGATCAAAAAGGCCGGAAACGTCATCCTGTTCATCGACGAGCTGCACACGCTGGTGGGCGCGGGCGCGGCCGAGGGCGCCATCGACGCGGCCAACATCCTCAAGCCCATGCTGGCCCGCGGCGAAATGCAGTGTATTGGCGCGACGACGCTGAACGAATACCATAAGCACATCGAAAAGGACGCCGCCCTCGAGCGCCGCTTCCAGCCGGTGACGGTGGGCGAACCCAGCGCGGAGGAGGCCGTCCAGATTCTGATGGGCCTGCGCGACCGCTACGAGGCGCATCACCGCGTGCGCATCACCGACGAGGCGATCCGCGCGGCGGTCACGCTGTCCGACCGCTACATCTCCGACCGGTACCGGCCCGACAAGGCCATCGATCTGGTGGACGAAGCCGCGTCCCGCGTGCGCATCAAGGCCTTCACCGCACCGCCGGACATGAAGGAGCAGGAGGCGCGCCTCGAGGCCCTCAACAAGGAGACCGAGGAGGCCGTCGCCCACGAGGACTTTGAAAAGGCAGCCACGCTGCGCGACGAGAAAAAGAAGCTGCAAAACGAGATGACCGAGCGCCGCAAGGCCTGGGAACAGCATCGGGACGAAAAGGTGGAAACCGTGGGCGAGGAGGAAATTGCCGGCATCGTGTCCATGTGGACGGGGATTCCCGTCACCCGCATGACCGAGGACGAGCGCACCAGGCTTTTGCACCTGGAGGAGATCCTGCACCGCCGCGTCATTGGCCAGGATGAGGCCACCAAGGCCGTCGCCCGCGCGGTGCGCAGGGCGCGCGCCGGGCTCAAGGATCCGCGCCGGCCCATCGGCTCCTTTATCTTCCTGGGGCCCACGGGCGTGGGCAAGACGGAGCTTTGCAAGGCGCTGGGCGAGGCGCTCTTCGGCGACGACGATTCGCTGATTCGCATCGACATGTCGGAGTACATGGAGAAGCATTCGGTGTCCCGGATGATCGGCTCCCCGCCGGGCTATGTGGGCCATGAGGAGGGCGGTCAGCTGACCGAAAAGGTGCGCCGCAAGCCCTACTCGGTGCTGCTCTTCGACGAGGTGGAAAAGGCGCACCCGGACGTGTTCAACGTGCTGCTCCAGATTCTGGAGGACGGCCGCCTGACGGACGGCCAGGGCCGCATCGTGGACTTCAAGAACACCGTCATCGTCATGACCTCCAACGCCGGCGCGTCCACGCTGAAAAAGCAGCGCACGCTGGGCTTTGGCTCCTCCGACAACGCGGAAAAGACCTACGAGTCCATGAAGGAAAGCGTGATGGGCGAGCTCAAGCAGATCTTCCGTCCGGAGTTTTTGAACCGGGTGGACGAGATCATCGTGTTCCATCCGCTGGAGGAGGGCGATATCCTCGCCATCGCAAGGCTGATGCTGGATGCGGTGTCGAGGCGCCTTGCGGAGCGCGGCGTGGCATTGGACGTGGAGGAGAGCGCGGTGGAGCTTTTGGCCAAGTCCGGCTTTGATCCGCAATACGGCGCCAGACCGCTGCGCCGGGCCATCCAGCGCATGGTGGAGGATTCGCTGAGCGAGGAACTGCTGAGCGGCACCATCCACATGGGCGAGCGCGTCCGGGTGACCGCCGAAGGCGAACAGCTGAAGTTCACCCCCGTGCATCCGGAAGGGGAGAAGGCCGCCGAAGCGCAAGCATCGTCAGCGCCAGCAACGTAAGAGACGCGGCCAGATAGGTGTACAGGCCCGTCATCAGATACACGCCAAGCATTGCGCACCCGTAGAGGGCGCAGTGCTTGGCTCTTTTTCTGGGCACGCGCAGGCGGAACCGGCGGCGGGTGCGGGGCGGCTCCGGAAGCGGAAGGGCACTTTCCTCAAATCGCCTTGCCAGTGCCGCCGTATCGGTCAGCGCGATCCGGGGCGCGGCGAGTCCCTCCACCGCCGCCCACGCGCCGTCCTCAATTCGGCCGGTGGTCGCAATCTCCAGCACCTCGCCGCCGCGGCCGCGCCAGAGGGCGAGCACGTCGTCGGCGTCCAGCGGCCTGCCCTTTGGGTGGCGCTGGACGAGAAGGCCCGTAAAACCCGCGTACTTCCGGGCCAGATCGCGCGCTTCCGACTCCGGCAAAAGCGCCAGGCCGTCCACCATCGCACGGGCGCGGCGCGCGCGTTCTCTGCGGGCGCCCTTTTTGCCGGCCCGGCGGCCGTAGCCCCAAGCCGCGAGAGCGCCGAGGGGCGCGGCAAGCAGCGCCGCCGCGGCGCCGCTTCCGGTCAGGTGATAAAAATACAGAAAAGCCGCCGCGTATGCGATCAACCCCAGCACGGCGCCGTCCAAAGCCCGCGCAAATTTTCCCATAATTGCCACCTCCGGCGCAGTTTACATCAATATATTGTGCAAATCCCGCGTTTTCATGCGCTTGGGCTTTTCTGAACGGGGAAAATGGTTTATAATACTTGATGAGAAGGAGCGATGCGATGAAGGCCTACGGCATTATGGGCGGGACGTTTGATCCCATCCACAACGGCCATCTGATGATGGCGGAGGCCGCCAGGGGCCAGATGTGGCTGGACGAGGTGTTTTTCATCCCGGACGGCGATCCGCCCCACAAAGCGGAACAGGCCGGCGCTTCGGATCGGCTCCGGATGGTCGAACTGGCCGTGGCAGGCCGCGACGGGTTTCGAGCGCTGGATATGGAGGTTCGGCGCGCGGGGCAGACCTTTACCGTGGACACGCTGGAACAACTGACGGCGGACTGCCCCTGCGGCCGGTTTTTTTTCATCGTTGGAGCGGACACGCTGATGGTGATCGAATCCTGGCGCAACTTTCCCCGCGTCGCTTCGCTTCTGTCCGGCGTGGCCTGCGCGCCGAGGGGCGCCGTTCCCACCGAGGACGCGGCGCGCCAGAGCGCAAAGCTCCTGGAGCGGTACGGACTTCGGGTCACCATGCTGGACATGCCGCCGGTGGACATCTCATCCACATCCATCAGGGAGGCGGTGGCACGGGGGTTGCCCGCGGCGGAGATGGCGCCGCAGCACGTCCTGGACTACATCCGGGACAGGGGGCTCTACCTCGATCCGGTGCTGACGCAGCTTCGGAAAACCCTCTCCAAAGAGCGGTACCGGCACACGCTGGGCGTGGAAAAGACTGCCGTCGAGCTGGCCAGGCGGTATGGGGAAGACGTGGAAAAGGCGCGCCTCGCGGCGCTGCTCCACGATTGCGCCCGCTGTCTGGACAGCGGGGAGATGCGGCGGTTGGTGGGCAACCGAGCGGGGAACACCACGCTGCGCGCGCTGATGCACGCGCCCGCGGGCGCGGCGCTGGCGCGGCAGAAGTACGGCGTCGAGGACCACGCGGTCCTATCGGCCATACGCTGGCACACCACCGGCCACGAGGGCATGACGAAGCTGGAAAAAATCGTCTACCTTGCGGACTTTATCGAGCCCAACCGCCCCGATTACCCGGGGCTTGCGGAACTCCGCGCGGAGGCCTTCCGGGACCTGGACAGCGCGGTTCGGCTCGCCGCGGAGAATACCATGCGCTACGTGCGCGCCCGGGGCCTTGAGCCGGACGAGAACACCATGAAAATGCTGAAAAGCCAAGAACCGACGGAGGAGATTGTATGAAGCAGCCCAAGGAACTCGCCGTAAGGATTGCCGAGGTGCTTAGCGCCAAGCGCGCGGAGGATGTCGTCGTCCTGGGCGTCGGCCACCTGACTTCCATCGCCGACTACTTCGTGATTGCCAGCGGCCGCAACGCGCTGGCGGTGCGCGCGCTGGCGGAGGAAGTGGAGGAAAAGCTCGGCGCCGAAGGGGTTGAGACACGCCGCCATGAGGGGATGGGCGAGGGCAGATGGGTCGTCCTGGATTATGCCTCTGTCATCGTGCATATATTCCATGTGGAGGAACGCCAGTACTACAACATTGAGCGGCTGTGGATGGACGGCTCCAATCAGGTTCCGTTCGCTCCATCCGATCAATGACGAGAGGGTTAGAGATGCCTATGAAAACGATTGAAGCCCAGCGCCCGATCGAACTGACGCTGCCGGCAGAGCCCCGGATGCTGCTCATCATCCGGTTGATCACGGCGGGCGTCACGGCGCGCGCAGGGCTGACGGTGGATGCCGTCGAGGATGTGAAGATGGCCGTGGAGGAGGCGTGCAACTGCCTGCTTCGCTGCGCCTGCTGCGAATCGCTGAAGCTGTCGTTCTCCTCGGCGGACGGCGTGCTGCACATTCGCGTGGAGGCGCTGGGCGAGCCGAAGGATTACGCCGGACCCGCCGGAGACTGCGACGAAGTGCAGGTTATCCGCTATATTCTGGAGTCCATGGTGGACGACGCGCACGTGATATACGATGGGAGCGCGCTCAGCGCCATCGAGATGGCAAAGTCCCTGGGCGCCTGACATGAGGTAGATATGCGAAAACCCTCCCAGCAGGAAATTACCGAAATGCTGAGGCAATACGCGCAAACGCGCGATGAGGCGCTTCGAAACAGGCTGGTCGAAGCGCATCTGTACATCGCGTCCATCATCGCGCGCCGATTTGCGCGCCGGGGCGTTGACTATGACGACCTCTACCAGGTGGCATCCCTGGCACTGATCAAGGCAGTGGAGCGCTATGACCCGGATCGCGGGGTCAAGTTCGTCAGCTTTGCAACCCCGACGATGATCGGCGAGGTCAAAAACTACTTCCGCGACAAGGCGCAAACCATTTCGCTGCCCCGGCGGGGCCGCGAGCTCCTGGGAAAGATCGCCTCCGCCCGCGAGGCGCTGGAGCAGGAATACTTCCGCGCGCCGACGCCGGAGGAGCTTTCCGATTCCCTGGGCGTTCCGCTGGACGATATCGTGGAGGCGCTGGAAATGCAGGGCGCGGCAATGCCCGCCTCGCTGGACGCCATCCTGCCCGGCGAGGACGATGGCGGCGCGACGCTGCGCAGCCTGATTGGCGTGGACGAATCCGGCTTTGGGCACTTTGAGGCACGCCAGAGCATCCGGCAGATGCTCAACTCGATCACGCCCACCGAGCGGAAGATCCTGATCAACCGCTATTTTGGAAACCTCAGCCAGCGCGAGGTGGCGCAGCATCTGGGCGTTTCCCAGATGACGGTGTCGCGCGCCGAGCGAAAGGCGCTGTCGCAGCTGAGAGGCATGATGGAAAAGGACGACTGACGAAATGGGGTAGGGGACATGTTTGGCATTATCGGCGCTGGCAACATTGGCAGCGCGATTCTACGGTCCGCAATTCAGCACGGCGCGCTTCGCGTGGATGAAGCGCACGTTTTTGACATTCACACCGAACACATGACGGCGCTGGGGAAATCGCTCGGCGTCAAGGTCCACGCCTCCGCCCGGGCGTTGATCGATGCCTGTGACATGGTGCTTCTGGCGGTAAAGCCCAACGTGGTGGAAAAGCTGCTCAAGGCCGAGCGCGAGGCGCTCAAGGGCAAGGCGCTGATTTCCATCGCCGCGGGCTGGCGCGTCGAAATGCTGAAAAGGGCGGTGGGGGATGGCGTGCGCCTGCTTCGGGCCATGCCCAACACGCCGCTGTTGGTGGGCGAGGGGATGACCGCCTTCAGCCGTGATCATACGCTGACCGAGTCGGAAGCCGCCTTTGCGGAAGGCCTTTTCCGGGCGTTGGGACGGCAGCTGTGGGTGGAAGAGTACCAGATGGACGCGGTGACCGCGCTGTCGGGCAGTTCTCCCGCATTCGCGTACATCTTTACGGAGGCGATGGCGGACGCCGGCGTCGCCTGCGGCCTTTCGCGGGTACAGGCGGTCGAAATGGCCGCGCAGACGCTTCTTGGCAGCGCCAAGATGGTGCTGGAGACCGGCATGCACCCCGGTGCCCTGAAGGACATGGTGTGTTCACCCGCCGGCACCACCATCGCGGGCGTGCGCGCGCTGGAGGCCCACAACTTCCGCTCCGTGGTCATGGAGGCGGTCATCGCGGCAAACGACCGCTCCGCCGCGCTCAACGCGTGAAGCGGGTCATCCTGTACACCGACGGCGCCTGCTCCGGCAACCCCGGCCCCGGCGGCTGGGGATATGTGCTGATCTTTGGCGAGCACCGCCGGGAGATGTCGGGCTACTGTCCGGACACCACCAACAACCGCATGGAACTGACCGCCGCCATCGAGGGCCTGTCGGCGCTGAAGGAGCCTTGCGAGGTGGATCTTTATACGGACAGCAGCTATATGGCCCACGGCTTTCTCAAAAACTGGGTGAGCAACTGGCAAAGGCGTGGCTGGCTCAAGGCCGACAAAAAACCGGTGGAGAACCAGGATCTCTGGAAAAAACTCATCGAACTCACCGGACAGCATGCCGTGCGCTGGCACCTCGTTCGCGGACACGCGGACAACGAGGAGAACAATCTCTGTGACAGGCTGGCCACGGGGGCCATCCGGCAGAATCGCGAGAAAAAAACGTGACGGCAAAACGAAGCGCCCGCGTTGCGGGCGCTTCGTTTCTGCTTGCGTCCGGTTTTTCGGCGCGCTACTAGTCCTCGCCAGGCCCCTCGGGCGGTTTGTCCTCCCGCAACACGACGGATTTTGCGGCCAGCCTGCGGCGCTCGTCGCTCATCGCGGCGTAGTGGCGGCGCGTGGTGTTGACGTCCGAATGCCCCAATACGTCCGCCACCAGGTAGATGTCGCCGGTTTCCCGGTACAGGTTGGTGCCGAAGGTGGACCGCAGTTTGTGGGGGCTCATCCGCTTTTTGAGGGGAGCGGCCTGAAGCGCGTACTTCTTGACCATGTTCTGCACGGCCCGAACGGTAATGCGCCGGTCCTGCAGCGACAGAAACAGCGCGTGCTCGTGCCCGGGCAGCGCCTCTTTCGTTTCGCGCTCTTCCATGTAGCGCTTTAAAACGTCCGCCACCTCGTCGGGAAAGTAGAGGATCGCCTGATTTCCGCCCTTTCGGGTGACCATGAAGCCGTTGATGGCAAAGTCGATGTCCTCGATGTTCAGCCCCACGCACTCGCTGACGCGGATGCCTGTGCCGAGAAACAGCGTCAGGATGGTCAGGTCCCGAAGGCTGGTGTGCTCGTGAAACTTCTTCTGCCGTTCGGAAAGGGCCGCTCCGGACTCCGCAAGGTCCAGAATTCTGGCGACTTCGTCAATCTCAAGCCGCAGGATCGGCTTCTCGTGACGCTTGGGCATGTCTACCAGCGCACTCACATCGGAGGGAATCCGCCCGCGCTTGAACAGAAATTTGAAAAAGCTTCGCAGGGTGGACAGTTTGCGCTGCTTTCCCAACTCTTTGTTTGAATATTCCGTATCGTTTTCGTTAAAATAAAGAGAAAGATAGTCCAGGAAGGCATCGATATCCACCGCGCCAATTCGGCCGATCTGTGCGTAGGTAAAGTCCCCCGGAGAAAAGCCGGCAAATGGTTCCTGCTCTTCGCGGAGGAACCGAAAGAAGAGCCTGAGATCCCGCGCGTAGGCGAGCCGGGTGAGCGGCGTTGTGGTCGGTTCGATGGCGCGCATAAACTCGCGGCATGCCGGCGCGAGTTCCGCAAGGGTTTCGCGCAAAAGCCCCGTCACTTGACGGGCGTTTGATTCCGCATAGGTCGGTTGTTTTGCCATGTCGCTCCTTGCGTCGCACGGCCGGCGCAGAAGATGGGCTTCAAGCCGCGCGGAAATTGTTTGATCGCAAATTTGATCGCAGAATCGTAAAAACAGAAGGGCGTTGGCGCGCCCGAGTCGCGGAGCAGGCGGTTTTCCTTCCTAATCTATTCGCAAAAGCTGTCTTTCGCGAATAGATTAAAAATGTTCCCCCAGGTCTACCGTTGGCGCGCGCCTGGGCTTTCTGGCGCGTATGGCGCGCATCCGAGGCGCCTTTCTGTCTTCCGCTCGCGTTGACGGCGCGTCTCCAGCATCCGGATCCGCGGCGTTGATCACTTCGTCAATCTCAACGGCCAGATAATCCGCGCCAGACTTTTTGATGCAGCGCATGCAGTTGTCACAGTGTTTTTCCGGGTCCAGGTCGCACACCAGGCATTCGCCGCAGTCGACGCAAGGCCGTTCCTCGTCCAGAACGCACATTTTTTGCATGAAATCCTCCCCCGGCGTTTCCGCAGGCTTTGTCACCAGTATACGCCCTTCGCCGTAAAAATTCAAGATTGGCGAAAAAATCCGAACAAACGTTTGATAGTCGCCGCGGCGTGTGATATACTGGATATGACTTGGAATCGGGGGGGATTGGTCATGCAGGAACGCGGCAAGAACAGCCAGCGGAGAATACTGGAATTCATCAAAAAAGAGATTGAGCTCAAGGGGTATCCGCCCTCGGTGCGCGAAATCTGCGAAGCAGTCAACCTGAAGTCCACGTCCACTGTGCACGGGCACCTGGAACAGTTGGAAAAACGGGGGCTGATCCGCCGGGATTCCACCAAACCCCGCGCGATGGAGGTGCTGGATAACCCGCTTTCCAAGGGGCGAAGCGTGCCACTGGTGGGCCGCGTGACGGCGGGCATCCCCATTCTCGCCGAAGAAAACATCGAAGATTACATCGTACTTCCCCAGGATCTCGTGGGTTCGGACGACGAGCTTTTTGCACTGCGCGTCCGCGGCGAGAGCATGATTCGCGCGGGCATCTTGAGCGGCGACTATATCATCGTCCGCAAGCAGAGCCATGCGGACAACGGCGACATCGTGGTGGCGATGATCGAGGACGAGGCCACCGTCAAGCGCATTTTCTTTGAAAAGGACGGCGTGCGGCTGCAGCCGGAAAACCCCTATTATGATCCGATCTACTCCCGCAAGGTACAGGTGGTGGGCAAAGTCACGGCGCTGTTCCGGAAGCTGTGAAGGCCCCTCCCCTGCCCGCGCGTTTTGGTTATCCCTCCCCTAGAAGCGCCCGCACGGCGCTCTCCACCGCGATGCGCCCGTGGGCGTAGGTCAGCGCCCCCTGAAGATATCCGATGTACGGCGGACGAATCGGCGCGTCGGCGCTCAGTTCGATGGAGGCGCCCGCCACAAAGGTTCCCGCCGCCATGATCACCGGGTCCTGGTAGCCGGGCATATCCCAAGGCTCCGGCACCGCCTGGCTGTCCACCGGCGATGTCTTTTGGATTGCCTGACAGAAGGCGATCAGCCCTGCCGGCGCGCCAAAGCGGATGGCTTGGATGATGTCGCTTCGGGGTGCGTCCCAGGCGGGATGTACCGCATACCCCAGCTGGGAAAACGCGCGCGCCGCCAGGATCGCGGTCTTGACGGCCTGCGCGACGGCACCGGGCGCCATAAAAAGCCCCTGAAAGAAGGGCTGATACCCTGCGGCGTAGCTGCCGACCTCCGCGCCGATGCCCGGACAGGTCAGCCGGTACGCGACGCGCTCCACCGCCTCGCGCTTCCCCGCCACATATCCGCCGGTGGGCGCAAGGCCCCCGCCGGGATTTTTGATCAACGACCCGGCGATCAGATCAGCGCCGACTTCGGTCGGTTCCTTCGTGTCCGTGAATTCGCCGTAGCAGTTGTCCACCATCACCAGCGCGGAGGGATTCGCCCGGTGCACCAGCGCAGCGGCTTCGGAAATCTCCGCCAGCGTCAAGGACGGCCGCCAGTCGTACCCGCGGGAGCGCTGCAAAAGCACCAGCTTCACGGATTCGTCCATCGAGCGCGCCAGCGCGTTAAGATCCATGCGGCCCTCCGCCAGCGGCGCCTCCCGGTAGCCGATCCCGTAGTCCCGGAGCGAACCGCTCCCCGCCTCGCCGGAGATGCCGATGACCGATTCCAGGGTGTCATAGGGCCTCCCGGCGCCGCAGAGGAGCGTGTCCCCCGGACGGAGCAATCCCTGAAGACACAGGGCCAGCGCGTGGGTGCCGGAGGCAATCTGCGGCCGGACCAGCGCCGCTTCGCACCCAAACAGGTCTGCAAACACGCGATCCAGCGCGTCGCGGCCCACGTCGCCGTAGCCGTAGCCGGTGGACGGCGCAAAGTGCCGCTGGGAAATTTCATGTTTTCTGAAAGCGGAGAGCACCTTCCGCGTGTTGGATCGCTCGACGCATTCGACCCGATCAAAGGCGGGCCGGCATTCGGCGTCGCATCGTTCGATGAATTCTGAAACATTCAGGGCTTTCTCGTTCATGGGTTTTCCTTTCGCGCAAGTATTTCCCGGGAAATATCCCGGGCGCTCCGTCCTTCCGCCTCGATCCAAACGACGCGCTCATCCCGCCGGAACCAGGTGAGCTGCCGCTTGGCGTAATTCCGGGTGGCCTGCTTGACGCGCTCCACCGCCTCGTCCAACCCGCACTCGCCGGCCAGCGCCCGCGCAATTTCCTTGTAGCCGATGCCCTGCATGGCCGTCGTACCCTCGGCAAGGCCAGCGTCCAAAAGGCGTCGCACCTCGTCCGCGAGCCCGTCCGCCATCATCTGGTCCACCCGGCGGTCAATGCGCCGGTAGAGCACCTCTCGGGGCCAGGAAAGGCCGAAGAGCCGGCCGCGGTAAGCGCCGTCCCGCGCCCTGTCCAGCGCGCGCTGCTGAGTGAGCGTGCGCCCCGTCAGGCGGTAGACCTCCAGCGCGCGGACGACGCGGCGCACATCGTTGACGTGCAGCCGCGCGGCCGATTCGGGGTCGATCTCGCGCAGCGTCGCGTGGAGCCGCTCTTTTCCGCCCGGCTCGGCGGCGGCAGCCTCGAGCGGGCCGCGTACCCCCGAGTCGCCCCGCGCAAAAAAGCCCATGGGCCGCGTGAGGGCGTCGATGTACAGCCCTGTGCCGCCACAGACGACGGGGACGTTGCCCCGCGCGTTTACGGCCTCGATCGCCTCCGTCGCCCTTTCGCGGTAGAGGGCGGCGGAGCAGGGTTCGTCCGGCGGCGCGACGCCCAGCATGTGATGGGGCACGCCGTGCATTTCCGCAGCGGTGGGCTTGGCGGTGCCGATATCCATGCCGCGATAGACCTGCATCGAGTCCGCCGAGATCACCTCGCCGCCGATGGCGAGACACAATTCCACGGCCACCGCCGTCTTCCCCGAGGCGGTGGGCCCGCAGATGACGATCAGTTCCTGCATTTTTCCTCCGACACTATTGAATCCGCTTGAACATGCGCTCGATTTCGCCCGTCCGGAAGACCCGCATCACCGGGCGACCATGGGGACAGTTGGGCGGCGCGTTGGTGGCGGCCATCTCGTCCAGCAGCGCCTGAATCTCGCCCTCGGTCAGGCGGTCCCCCGCCTTGACCGCGCGCTTGCAGGACAGTTGGATCAACTCGCCCCGGCGGCGGTCCAGCGCCGCGCCCTTCAGCCGGTCCAGCTGCTCGATCATCTCCATGAAAAACGGCGACAGCGACGCGTGGCTGAGCACAAAGGGCACCGCCCGCACCATCATGTCCCGCTCGCCAAAGGGTTCCACCTCAAAGCCCGCCTGATTCAGCGTTTCCAGGTTGTCCATGAGAACCGCGCGCTCTCTCGCGCTGACAGGCACGATCAGCGGCGTCAAAAGTTGCTGGGATGCGGTGCCCCGATCCAGCATGCTTTTGAATTTTTCATAGAGAATGCGCTCGTGGGCCGCGTGCTGGTCAATCATTACCAGGGCGTCCGCCTGCTCCACCAGAAGATAGGTGTTTTTGAATACGCCGATCAACCGGTAATCCGCGCGGGACTGCGCGGGCGCCTCCGGGGGCGATTCCTGCGCGGAGGCTTCCGCCGAGGGCACCTCGTCCTCCAGCCAGGCATCGCCAATCGGCGCGGACGCCTCGCGCATCATGGGCCTGAGCGCTCCGAGGATCGCACCGTCGCCGCGAAACGCCGCCCCCGGCGCTTTCTCCAAAGGGGCAGGCTGCCGGGGCAAAAGTGGAACTTCGGTCTTTTTCTGTTCTTCCTTTACCTCAGAAGATAGCCCTTCGGTCTGTTCTGGAGCGGCGGGAAGTGCGACTTCGGTCTGTTCCAGCTTCTCGGGCGGCGTGTACTGAATCTTCACCCGCTCTTCCGGAATGGGCAGAGGCGGCGCATCCGTCATGCGCTCGCCTTCAAAGATTTTTTCAAACAGCGCGCCCGCGGTTTCGCGGATTGCCGTCTCGTCGCGAAAGCGGATTTCCAGCTTGCTGGGGTGTACGTTGACGTCCACGGTCGCGGGCGGCAAGTCCAGGTGCAGCGCGCACATCGGATACATGCCGATGGTCACGCGGCCCCGGCACGCCTCTTCCAGCACCTGGGTGAGCAGCGGGCAGCGGACCACCCGTCTATTGATGAAGTAGGCCTGCCCCGACCGATTGGGCCGCGCGGCGTCCCCCACGCCGACCAGCCCCCAGATGTGCACGCCACCCAGCGCAAGATCGACGGGCTTCAAAAGCGCCGCCGTTTCCCGCCCATAGACGGCCAGCGCCGCGTGGAGCATGCTGTCGTCGCCATAGCTGTGCAAAAGCGTGCGGCCGTTCGAAATGAGCCGCAGCGCGACGCGTGGGTTGGCCAGCGCCAGCTTCTCCACCATCTCCCCCAGCACGCCCGCCTCATAGGCGGGCTTTTTCAGGAAGCCGCGCCGCGCGGGGGTATTGAAAAACAGGTCCCGGATGATGATGGTGGTGCCCTCCGGGCACCCCGCCTCGTCCAGCGACAGAAATCGGCCACCCTCGATTTTCGCGCGGACGCCGGACTCGGCGCCCTTGGTACGGGTGGTCATTTCCACCTTCGCCACAGCGGCGATGGAGGGCAGCGCCTCGCCGCGAAAGCCCAGCGTGCGGATGTCGGTCAGGTCGTCATCCTCCCGGAGCTTGCTGGTGGCATGGTTTTCAAAGGCCAGGCGCACCTCGCCCGGCGGGATGCCGCAGCCGTTGTCCGTGACGCGCAGGTAGCTCTCGCCGCCGTCCCGGATCTCGATGGTGACGGACGTGGCGCCTGCGTCCAGCGAATTTTCAACCAGCTCCTTCGCCACGGAACTGGGCCGCTCCACCACCTCTCCGGCGGCGATGCGCCCCACCATGGCGGCGTCCAAAATCCGGATCATGCTATATCCTCCGTGCCTGCTCGGTCAGCTTGAACAAAGCATTCAGCGCCTCCATCGGCGTCAGGCCCATCACGTCAATCGCCCGAAGCTGCTCGACCAGCTCCATCGGGCGATAGTCCTGAAGGGCCACCTGCCGGTTTCCGGCGTTTTTGCGCTTGTCGAGAATGTTCTTGCCGATGGTGTTCTGATCCTGACCGCTGACCTCCAGCCGAGCCATGATCTGCCTGGCCCGGGCGATCACCGAGGACGGCAGCCCCGCCAGCGACGCCACCGCCACGCCGAAGCTGTGGTCTGCGCCGCCCGGCATGATCTTTCGCAGAAAGATCACCTGATCCCCCTGCTCCCGCGCGGTGATGCGGTAATTGACCACGCCGTCAAGCCGCCCCTCCAGTTCGCTGAGCTCGTGGTAATGGGTGGCGAAGAGCGTCTTGGCGCGGGTCTTCTCCGCGATGTGCTCCACCACCGCCCAGGCGATGGAGAGGCCGTCAAAGGTGCTGGTGCCGCGCCCCACCTCGTCCAGGATCAGAAGGCTGTCCGCCGTGGCATTTTTCAGGATGGCGGCCAGCTCGGTCATCTCCACCATGAAGGAGGACTGGCCGGCGTACAGATCGTCCGAAGCGCCGACGCGGGTAAAGATGCGGTCAATAACGGGGATGTCGGCGCTTTCCGCCGGTACAAAGGAGCCCATGTGCGCCATCAGCGCGATCAGCGCCACCTGACGCATGTAGGTGGACTTGCCCGCCATGTTGGGCCCGGTAATGATCATCATGCGGGCGTCGTCGCCCAGGGCGGTATCGTTGGGCACAAACCGGTCGCGGCCCAGCGACTGCTCCACCACCGGGTGTCGCCCGCCGGCGATGTCGAGGCGGCGCTCCTCGTTGATCCGGGGCCGTACATAGCCGTTTTCCTGGGCGAGACGGGCCAGCGCGTTCAGCGCGTCCAGCAGCTTCACGCTCTGCGCGGTGCGCTGCAGCCTGGGAAGCGCGCCGCCAAGGCGCGCGCGGATGTCCGTAAACAGCGCGTATTCCAGTTGGACGGCGTTTTCTTCCGCGCCCAGGATCGCGCGCTCAAGCTCCTTCAACTCCTCGGTAATAAAGCGCTCGCAGTTGGCCAGCGTCTGCTTCCGGGTGTATCGGTAGGGCACCAGGTCGTAAAAGGACTTCGTGACTTCGATGTAGTAGCCGAAGACCCGGTTGTAACCCACCTTGAGGTTTTTGATGCCGGTGGCCTCGCGCTCGCGGCGCTCGAGGTCCGCCAACCACGCCTTGCCCTCGACAGAAGCGTGGCGCAGGTGGTCCAACTCCTCGCTGAACCCCTCCCGGATGATGCCGCCCTCTTTGACGGAGAGCGGCGCATCCGGCGAAATGGCGCGCTCCAAAAGGTCCGCAATGTCCTCCAGCGGGTCCATCGACTCGCGGGTTTCGGCCAGCAGCTTCGCGTCAAACCCGGACAGGATGCGCCTGAGCTCCGGCACGCGGCGCAACGTGGCAAAAAGCGCCAGGCAATCCCGCGCGTTGACGGTATCATAGGCAATCTTGGACAAAAGCCGTTCGATATCATAGGCGCCGCGCAGCGCTTCCCGAAGTTCATCCGAGGAAAAGGCGTTGTCCTTGAGCTGCGCCACCGCGTCCAACCGCTCGTCAATGGCCGCCTTCCGGATCAGCGGCCGTTCGATCCAGCCCTTGAGGGCGCGGCTGCCCATGGCGGTTTCGGCCTTGTCCACCAGCCACAACAGCGACCCGGCGCGGCGGCCCCGCAGGGTCTGCGTAAGTTCCAGGCTGGCGGCGGCCACCCGGTCAATCTGCATGCACAGATCGCGCTCGTATCGCCTGACGGTGAGAATGTGGGTAAGTCCGTTCTTCTGGGTTTCGGTGAGGTAACGCATCAGCGCGCCGGCGGCCTGAATGGAAAGGCGCATGCCCTCCAGGCCCAATGCGGCGGCGTTTTTCACCGAAAAGTGGGAAAAAAGCGCCTTCGAGGCGGACGCGTATTCAAAATAGCCTCCGTCCAGCCGCGTGACGGAGGCGCTGCCCGCCGCGCCCAGCCGCTTCAGCGCCTCCGGATCATCGGAAAGCACCTCGCGGGGGTCGATCCGCGAGAGTTCGTCGGCCAGGGATTGGGCCGCGCCGGCAAATTCATGGGCGTAGAATTCGCCGGTGGAAAGGTCGCAAAAGGCCATCCCGACGCGGTCCTTCTTCAGCGCGACCGACAGAATGTAGCTGGAGGAGCGCTCGTCCAGGAGCGCAGGCTCGATCACCGTGCCGGGGGTAATGATGCGGGTCACCGCCCGCTCCACCAGACCCTTGGAATCCGCCGGATCGGTCATCTGTTCGCAGATGGCCACCTTGTAGCCCTTGGCCACCAGCTTGGCGACGTACATGTCCACCGCGTGGTAAGGCACGCCGCACATCGGCGCGCGCTCGGAGAGGCCGCAGTCCCGCCCGGTCAGCGTCAGTTCCAGTTCCCGGGACATCTCGACGGCGTCCTCAAAGAACATTTCGTAAAAATCGCCCAGCCGGAAAAACAGGACGGCGTCCTTGTGCGCCTCCTTGATCTCCAGGTACTGCTGCATCATCGGCGAAATGGCCAAGCGCATCCCTCCGGTCGCATTGGTAAGGGTTTTGCGCCGCGCGGGCGGCGCTTTGTCAGTTCAGCATGTCCCCGCCGCAGCCGCCGCAGCTTCCGCAGTGGCCGCTGCAGCCGGACTTGGGCTCGGACATCTGCCCGGTGATGATGAACCGGAGCACCTGGTTCACCTGCTCGATCAGGCCGGAAAAGCCCTCCCGCGCCTCGGTCAGCGCCTTGACGTCATCCATCAGCGACAACCTCTGCTGATGGGCGTCCATTTCGGCAGACAGGCGCTTGAGCGCCTCTGGGTCGGGGCTGTCCTGCTCCAGCAGCGATTCGATCTTCTGCCGCGCTTCCATGTACTGCCCCATGGCCTCCGCTGCTTCGGGGTTGCCCATGGCCCGATCCTCGGCCCGCTTCATCGCCTTGTATTCCTCGGACTGCATGATCGCGTCGCCCAGTTCGCGCGTCTTCAAAAAAACCTGGTTCATTTTGATATCCTCCATCAAACGGCGCTTCCGCGCAGCGTATTGCGGCCCGCCGAGTCGATCCTCACCGCCACCATGCGGCCAACGCTTTCGATATTTCCCGGGAAATTGACCATGTGGCCGCGATCGGTCTTGCCGGAGATCCAGCCGGGGTTGCGCGCGGAGGCACCCTCGACCAGCACCGTTTGCACCGTGCCCACCTGGGCCGCCAGGATTTCAGCGGTCACCGCGCCCTGGAGCGCAATCAGCCGCTCGATGCGCGCCGTCTTTTCGGCCATTGGGGTAGCGTCCTCCAGGGCGGCCGCCCGCGTTCCGGGCCTTGGGGAATAGATAAACGTAAACGCGGCGTCAAAACGCACCGATTCCGTCAGCGAGAGCGTTTCTTCAAATTCAGCCGCCGTTTCGCCGGGAAAGCCCACGATGAGGTCCGTGGTCAGCGCAATGTCCGGGCAGGCGGCCCGCAGGCGGTCCACCAGGCGCAGGTATTTTTCCCGGGTATAGCCGCGGTTCATCCGCCGCAGGATGCGGTCACTGCCCGCCTGCACCGGCAGGTGCAGCTGTTTGCATAGGTGCGGAAGCGTCCGGAAGGCCTGGATAAGCTCCTCCGAAAGGTCCTTTGGGTGCGAAGTCATGAAGCGGATTCGGGGCGCGCCCATCGCGTCGAGGCGCTCCAGCAGTTCTGCGAACGCGCCGCCGCCCCCCTGGTAGGAGTTGACGTTCTGGCCCAGCAACGTGATCTCCTGAACGCCGTCTTCGATCAGCCCCCGCGCCTCGCCCAGGATGTCCTTCATCGCGCGGGAACGCTCGCGGCCCCGCACATAGGGCACGATGCAGTATGAGCAGAAATTGTTGCAGCCATACATGACATTGATAAAGGCCGCGTGCTTTCCGGAGCGCCGGACGGGCAACCCTTCGGCGATGACCCCTTCCCCGTCAAACACCTCCACCACCTGCTGTTTTTCGGTGAGCGCGCGGAAGAGCAGTTCCGGCAGGCGGTGCAGGTTGTGGGTGCCAAAGATGAGGTCGATAAACGGGTAACGCGCCTTGAGCGCATCGGCTACGCCCGATTCCTGCATCATGCAGCCGCCCACGCAGATGAGCATCTCCGGTTTTTTCTTTTTCAGTTCCTTGAGCCAGATCACGTTGCCCAGCGCGCGGTTTTCCGCGTTCTCGCGCACGCAGCAGGTGTTGTACAGCACCAGGTCCGCGCCCTCGCGGTTCTCGGCGGGGGTAAGACCCATCTCGTCCAGCATGCCCGCGATGGTTTCGGAATCGCGCACATTCATCTGACAGCCCAGGGTGACGATGTGATACTTCTTCTGCGGCGCGTCCATCTGGCGAACAAGCCGCATGTACGCGCGCTGCGCCTCCAGTTCCCCGGTGGTGACGGTCCGATCTTTTTCGTTCATGGATCTCCTCAATTTTGCGGAATCTGCCGCGCCTTCGCCGGCAGATCGCCTTCCGCCGCGGGCGAGATGATGTAGTCCCCGCCCTTGCGTCGTTCGTTGGACAGCACATACCCCTTCGCTCGCATCCGGCAGCCCATCAAAAGCATCTGCCCCGCCACCTGGGGCGTGGTTTCCACCAGAAACGCGCCGGACTGGCCCGCCGCGGAGCGGGAGCGCAGCTCGTTCAGCGCCGCCCTGGCGACGCTCTCGTCGGAGGGCACGCGGCCGCTGCCCTGGCAGCACGCGCAGGGCTGCATCAGAAGTGTGTGGATCGGCTGGTGCACCTTTTTGCGGGTCATCTCCACCAGTCCCAGCTCGGTGATGCCCACCAGATTGGTCTTGGTGCGGTCCTTTTTCAGCTCTCTGCGCAAAAGCGTCAAAAGCTGGTCGCGCTGCTCCGGGCGGTCCATGTCGATAAAGTCGATTACGATGATGCCGCCGATGTCCCGGAGCCTCAGTTGCCGGACGATCTCCGAGACGGCCTCGCAATTGGTCTGGAACACCGTGTCCGACAGCGAATGTCTGCCGACGAACTTGCCGGTGTTGACGTCGATGACCGTCAGCGCCTCGGCGTAGTCAAACACCAGATAGCCGCCGCTTTTCAGCCACACGCGGCGAAGGAGCGCCTTTTCCGCCTGAGCGTCGATGCGGTAGGGCTCGAAGATGGGCGCCTCCGCGGCGTGGTGGATCACCTTCTGCGCCAGTTCCGGCGAGAGCATCTCCGCGGTGGACCGGGCCAGCGCGTACTGCGCCTCGTCGTCGATGGTCAGCGACCGGACGCCGTTTACCAGCATGTCGCGCACCGCGCGGTACACCAGGGAGACGTCCCGATGCAAAAGCGCCGGCGCGGCCGCCGCGGCCGCGCGCTTGGAAATGGACGCCCACAGCTTCTCGAGGTAGAGAATGTCCCGCTCCAGATCGGCCGGCTGCGCGCCCTCCGCGGCGGTTCGGACGATCAGCCCCATGCCCTGGGGCTTCAGCGCTTCGGCCATCGCGCGCAGGCGTGCGCGCTCGTCCTCTATTTCGATGCGCCGGGATACGCCCACATACCCCACCGTCGGCAGCAGCACCGCCAGCCGCCCCGGCAGCGTGATGTGGCTGGTGAGCCGCGGACCCTTGCTGCCGCCGGGCTCCTTAATCACCTGCACCAGGATCTCCTGCCCCACCTTGACCAACTTCCGGATCGACAGGCTCTTCAGTTCCTGCTCCAGCGCCTTGGGATCAAGGCCAAAATCGGTCTTATCCACCAGGATGTCCCCGGCGTAAAGAAAGCCGTTTTTCTCAAGGCCGATGTCGACAAACGCCGCCTCCATGCCCGGCAGGACGTTGGCGGCGCGCCCCTTGTAGATGTTGCCGACCAGCTTTTCGTGGCCCTTGCGTTCGATGTAGAATTCAGCCAGATCGCCGTCTTCGACGACGGCCAGCCGGGTCTGATTCCCCGAGCATTCCACCAGCAGTTCCCGATCCATTCGCACAACCCATCTCTATAAAAATTTATAAATCCATCAAATCGGCGACGCCCTGCGCTCCTTCGCCCAGAAGGCACAGCCGGTGAATTTGCATATCCGGAACCGGAACACCCGCCCTGGCCGCCAGCGTGGCAACCAGAAGGTCCGGCTTCAGGGTGGCCTTTTCGGTCAGCATCAGCGTAGCCCGCAGCAGCACAAGAGCCCCGGTCCGCCCTTCAAGCCCGCAACAGACCGAGGTACTGTTGCTGACGCATCCGTTGACTTCGGTCGGTATTGGCCCGTCGCCCGGCCCTGCCGTGAGCTCCAGGGTCATCGGGCGGATGTCGGCCGGCTTTTCTCCGGACTTGGTCTTGCGCAGCGCGATCACGCTGGTTTCGGCCATGTAGCCCTCCGCGGCGGCGGCGGCCGCCCGCGCGCTCTCGCCCGCGAGCGCGATCCGGTACCGCGCGGCGCGCAGGGACGCCATCATCGCCGGATGGCGATCGTCCACCAGGCGGACGCGCAGAAGCGGCATGTCCGGCGGCAGGGCCGACGCCATCTGGGAAAAGGCAAATTCCTCCGTTACCGGCTCCGCCATCCGGACATCCAGAATTTCGCACTCGCTGGTCCACCCCACCGCCAGCGCCGACGCAAAGGACATCACCGGATGCGGGTTGAAGCCCTGGGAGTAGGCCACGGGCAGTTCCGTGCGGCGCAGCGCCATCTGCATGAAGCGCTGCAGATCCAGATGGGACACAAACTTCAGACGGCTGCGCTTTGCAAACTGGTACAGCGCCCTCATAGGCACACCCCTTCGTAGCGGGTCATTCCGCAGCCCTCGCAGCCCAGGCGGCAGTCGGGCGTCGTTTCGGCGCGCTGCGCCCGATGCCACTCGCGCAAGAGGAACGCCCGGCTGGGGCCGGCGTCCAGGTGATCCCAGGGAAACATCTCGTCCTCCGCACGCTGGCGGCAGGCGTAAAACAGCGGGTCAACGCCCGTTTCGCGGAACGCCTGAAGCCACAGATCGTAGCGGAAATGGTCGCTCCAGCCGTCAAACCGGCAGCCCAGGCGCCATGCGCGCTCAAGCGCCGCGCCCAACCGCCGGTCGCCCCGGGCAAACACCGCTTCGGCAAAGCTCACGTCAGGGGCGTGGTACTTGAAATCCACGCCCTTGACCGCCGACAGCGCGCGGCGCAGCCGCTGCTGCCGCTCGATGACGGTGTCCTGGTCCAGCTGCGGACACCACTCAAAGGGCGTGATGGGCTTGGGCACGAACACCGACGCGCTCACCGTGATGCGCAGCCCCGGCGCGCGCTTTTCCTTGGGCAGTTCAAAGTAGCAGCGGGCCACCTTCCGGGCGAGGTCTGCGATGCCGTCCACATCCTCGTCGGTCTCGGTGGGCAGGCCCAGCATGAAGTACAGCTTGACCGCCGACCAGCCCGCTTCAAAGGCCTCCCGGACGGAGCGCATCAGATCCTCCTCGGTCACGCCCTTGTTGATCACGTCGCGCAGGCGCTGGGTGCCGGCCTCCGGCGCCAGCGTCAGCGCGGTCTTGCGCACCTTCTGGGTTTCCGAAAGCGTGTCTTTCAGGATCGAGTCGATGCGCAGCGACGGCAGCGACACCTTGACCCGGCGGTTCTGGAACCGCCCGGTCATCGCCCGCGCCAGTTCGGCGATGCGGGAGTAGTCGCCGCTGGACAGGCTCATCAGCGAAATCTCGTCGTATCCGGTGGACTTCACCAGCTTTTCAGCGAGATCGGTCAGCCGCTCGAGCGACCGTTCGCGCACCGGCCGGTAGATCATGCCCGCCTGACAGAAGCGGCAGCCCCGGGTGCACCCCCGGAATATTTCCAGCATGATGCGGTTGTGCACCACCTCGCCATAGGGCACGATCAGCGTTTCGGGGTAGTCGGCGGCGTCAAGATCGGTTACCACCGCCTTTTTGACCCGCGCCGGCGCGCCGCTTCCCGGCTTGGGCGCGACGGAGCGGATGCGCCCGTCCTCGCAATACTCCACATCATAGAGCGACGGCACGTACACGCCCGGAATCCGGGCGGCCATCTTCAGATATTCCGCCCGCGGCAAGCCCGACGCGCGCCACGCCTTGTAGCAGTCGATGGTGTCGCCCGTGGCTTTTTCGCCGTCGCCCAGCACAAAAATGTCCACATAGTCGGCCAGCGGCTCCGGGTTGAAGGCGCAGGGCCCGCCCGCAATCACGAAGGGCCCGGAATCCCGGTCGCGGCTTCGCAGCGGGATGCCCGCCAGATCCAGCGCGGCCAGAATGTTGGTATAGCACATCTCGTACTGCAGCGTGATGCCCAGCAGGTCAAATTCCGCAAGGGAGGTTCTTGATTCCAACGAAAACAGCGGCACGCCTGCCGCCTTCATCGCGTCGTGCATGTCCGGCCAAGGCGAAAAAACCCGCTCGCACCATGCGTCGGGCCGGCGATTGATCACGTCGTAGAGGATTTTCATCCCCAGATGGGACATGCCCACTTCGTAGACGTCGGGAAACAGGAACGCGTAACGCACCATACCCGGCTGAATTTCCTTGACGATGCTTCCGTACTCGCCGCCCAAATACCGCACGGGTTTTGTCACATTCGGCAAAATCCGATCAATCGCTTCATGAAGGTCCAATCAAATTTCCTCCCCGCCCCGTAGGGCATACGTATGAATTTTACCACAACCCCGGCGTTTCTTCAACGCCCGGGTTGTTAAAGAAATATTCGATTGACTTCGCCATTGGGCCGGTTTAGAATTGTATATACCGTGTATTTATGCGAGGTGCTTCCGATGCTCAAGACACTGCCCGACGCTGACACCCTTCGCGCGATCGCGAGGGAGATCCCCACGCCCTTTCATCTCTACGACGAGGGGGCGCTCCGCGCGCGCGCGCGGCTTTTGAAAAGCGCTTTTTCCTGGAACGCGGACTATCGGGAATACTTCGCCGTCAAGGCCAATCCCAACCCGCATCTGATCAGGATATTGCAGGAAGAAGGCGTGAAGGTGGACTGCGCGTCGCTGACGGAGCTGATGCTGGCGAGGGCCTGCGGCTTTTCCGGCGACGAGATCATGTTCTCCTCCAACGAGACCCCCGCGGAGGAATACGAATACGCCCGGGCCCTCGGCGCCACCATCAACCTGGACGACATCACCCACATCGACTTTTTAAAGGCCCACGGCGGCATTCCGGAGGCCCTCTGCCTGCGCGTCAACCCCGGTGAGGCCTTCCGCTTCGGAAATTTTGTGATGGGGCATCCCGAGGAGGCCAAGTTCGGTATGACCGTGCCCCAGGCCTATGAGGCGGTAGAGCGGCTGTCGGCCCTGGGGGCAAGGCGCTTTGGCCTGCACGCGTTTTTGGTCAGCAACGCGCTGATGCCCGAATACTACCCCGAGCTGGCGCGGTTTTTGTTCACGCTGGCCAGGGACATCGCGCAAAAGACCGGCGCGGTATTCAATCTGATCAACCTGTCCGGCGGCATTGGTATCCCCTACCGTCCGGAGGATGCGGAGCCGGACGTCATCGCCATCGGCCGGGGCGTGCGCGAGATGTATGAAAAGATCATTTTGAGCGGGGGCCTTCCGCCGCTTCGCGTGGCGACGGAGCTGGGCCGCTGGCTGATCGGCCCGGCGGGGTATCTGGTGACCACCGCCATCCACGAAAAGCACACCCACCGGGACTATATCGGCCTTGATGCCTGTGCCGTGGACCTGATGCGCCCCGCGATGTACGGCGCCTACCACCACATCACGGTGGTCGGTAAGGAGGGCGCGCCCAGAGACCACGTGTACGACGTGGTGGGTTCGCTGTGCGAGAACAACGACAAATTTGCGGTGCAGCGCCCGCTGCCCCGGATCGAGCCCGGCGACATGGTGGTGCTGCACGACACCGGCGCCCACGGCCGTTCGATGGGCTACAACTACAACGGAAAACTCCGCTCGGCGGAGGTGCTGCTCAGGCCCGACGGCAGCTTCCGGCTGATCCGAAGGCGCGAAACCCCGGCAGATTACTTTGCGACGCTGGACTTTCCGCCGCTTCGGAAGCTCCTATAATCCTCCGCATCGCCCGACGCTTCCCTGCGAAGCCGGGCGATGATTCTGCTCTCCAGCCTGGAAACCTGCACCTGGGTCATGCCGTAGTCCTGGGCAATTTCCGACTGGGTGTGGCGCGAGAAATAGCGCCGGAGTACGATGGCGCGCTCCTTTTCGGAGAGTTTCTCCAGCATCGCGTGCACCGTCAGCCTGTCGTCGATCCGGGCGGTGTCGTCCTCTCCCAGCGTGTCGCCCAGGGTCAGGCTGCCATCCCCCGCCACCGGTTCGCTGAAGGAGCGCGTCGGCCGTGCGGAATCCAGCGCCAGAAGCGCGTCCTCCCGGGAGAGCGACAGCGCCGAGGCGATTTCATCCAGCCCCGGCTCCTTTTGGTGCGCCGCCTCGTATGTCTCGATGAAGCGGTATACCTTGACCGCGTTTTCCTTGATCGACCGGGACACCCGGATCGGCGCGTCGTCTCGAAGGAACCTGCGGATCTCTCCCAGGATGACCGGCACCGCATAGGTGGAAAACCGCACGTCAAAGGACGTATCGAAGTTGCGGATCGCCTTGATGAGCCCGAGACAGCCCATCTGATACAGGTCGTCGTACTCGCGGCCCCGGTTCACATAGCGCCTGACCACGTATTTCACCAGCGCCAGGTGCGTGCGCACCAGCGCGTCCATCGCCTGGGGATCGCCCGCCTGGGCGCGCCCGATCAATTCGCTTTGGTTGTCCTCGCGGGTCAAGCGTTGCGCGCCAGCGGCATCTCTTCCGGGATCATCCGCTTGCGCATCCTGACGGTCGTGCCGACGCCCGGCTGCGATTTGACGAACAGGTCGTCCATAAAGCTCTCCATCACGGTGAAGCCCATGCCGCTGCGCTCGGAGCCTTCCAGCGATGTGAAGAAGGGCTTTCGCGCCTCCTCGATGTTTTCAATGCCGCGGCCATTGTCGATCACTTCCACCGTCAGTTCGCCGTCGGATTCCAGCAGCGCCTTCATGCGCACCGTGCCGCCCCTGCCGCCGTAGCCGTGAATAATCGCGTTGGTAACCGCCTCCGATACGGACGTCTTTACGTCGCCCATCTGCTCCAGCGTCGGGTTGAGCGGCAGGAGAAACGCGCTGATGACCATGCGCGCAAACGCTTCATTTTCCGGACACGCGAGGAAATCCACGCGCATTTCATTGACAATACTCATCTTGCCCTCCTGCTTACGCCAGTTTCTTGACGATCGTATACAGCCCCGCCAACTCGAATACGCGGTCGATCTGCGCGTTTGCGCACCGGACCGATACGCTCCCGCCCCGCCGCGCCATCAGCTTGTACCGCCCCAGGATCATGCCGATACCGGAGCTGTCCATGAAGCTGAGCCCCGAGAGATCAAACACCAGTTCCTTGATCTTCGGGTCCCGGAGCAGATCGTCCAGCTCCGGACGGAGCTGATCCGCCCGCCTGTGGTCCAGCTCTCCAGACAGCGCCACCACCATGGAGCCCCGCCGCTTTTCATGATTGACCATCCGCCGACCTCCCCGCTGTTTCCATCGGCGATTGGTTCCACGCCGCGCCGCGCGATTCCTTTGAAGAAAATGCACAACCCCTGTCGAAGCAGCGCATTCGTTCGACAGGGGCCGTTGTGCGTAACAGATGTTCTCAGGCGACGAGTTGCAAGAACCTCCGTTCATCGATGGTTTCCTCGCGGATCAGTGTCTCCGTCAGATCCATGAGAAGCTCGGAATGCGCCTTGAGGAGGTCCGTCACCGCGTCAAACTCGTGACTGAGCAGTCCCTTGCAGCGGTCCAGCGCGTCGCCGGTGCCGCAGGCCGCCTTCAGCGGGCGGATCGCCACGCCGGGTTCCCCAGCCATGCCCAGGTCCAGCGCCATCGCCGCGGCAATTTCCGCCGCGCGGGCGAGATCGCTGGATGCGCCGCCGGTGATTTCGTCCGGACCGCCGATCAGAAGCTCTGCCGCGCGCCCTGCCAGCAGCACCTGAATCTGCCGGACCAGCCGGTCCCGCCCGATGATCGAGAGCTCCGGCGGGATCGAGAGGCTGTACCCCGCCGCCCCCTTGCCGGAGGGCAGGATGCTGATGCGGGTGACCCGCTGATCGGGCAAAAGCAGGTGCGTCGCCAGCGCGTGGCCCGCCTCGTGGAGCGCAATGGTGGCGCGCTCCTTTTGCGCCGCGCGGGAGGGTTTGTCCTCGCCCGCGACGCTGGCGAGGTACGCCGCGTCGATGTCGGTCCGCTCAATCGCCCCCGATCCGCGCTGCGCCGCGCGAATCGCCGCCTCGTTCAAAAGCGCCTCCAGCGACGCGCCGCTGAAGTACACCGTCTGCGCCGCAAGGCTGGCCAGATCGATCTCCTCCGCCAGGGGCTTGCCCCTGCTGTGCAGCTTCAGGATGTCCAGCCGCTCGTTCAGTCCGGGAAGGCCCACCTCGATCTTCCGGTCAAACCGCCCGGGCCGGAGCAGCGCCGGGTCCAGCGTGTCCAGCCTGTTGGTGGCCGCCAGCACGATCACGCCGTCGTTTTTCTTGAAACCGCTCATCTCGCTGAGCAGCGCGTTGAGCGTCTGTTCACGCTCCTCGGAGGCGCTGTCATCGCGCTTTTTGCCCATCGCGTCAATTTCGTCGATAAAGATCACGCATTTTCCGGCTTTTTTGGCTTTTTGAAAGAGTTCGCGCACGCGGCTGGCGCCGACGCCCACGTACATCTGCACAAAATCAGAACCGGACAGCGCAAAAAAGGGCACGCCCGCCTCGCCTGCCAACGCCTGGGCCAAAAGCGTCTTGCCGGTGCCCGGCGGGCCGTACAGCAGTACGCCCCGGGGCATGCGCGCCCCCATGCGGCCGTATTTCAGAGGATTCTTCAGGTAATCCACCAGCATTGTGAGGCTTCTGAGCGCCTCCTCGTTGGCCGCCACATCCTGAAACGTCGTCTTGCAGGCTTCATACACGGGCTTGGTTCCAGAAAACTTGCGCCCGATGCGCCGGATGGGTTCCCGTTGCCGCAGCCTGAATCCAAACGCAACCGCAAGGACGATTGCCAGCAGGATCAAATAACCGACCTCGGTTTGTTTCATTCCATCAACCTCCTTGCGTGGATATGTTTCATTATACAGGAGGCAACGGAAAGCGTCCACCGACATGTTCTGGGAATCGGGCGCGCGCCCGCGGGCATACTAGAAGCAGAAAGATGCGAGGAATGAAGATGAAAAAAAAAGTACTCATTGCCGCGGGGGCTTTGGCGGCCGCCGCGATCGTCGCGCTTTTGTGGGCGCTGGATATCGGCTCGTGGAGCAGTCTGGACATGGAAAAACTTCGTTCTTTCAGCCAGAGCACCAGGATTCTTGACGGAAACGACCGGCAGGCGGCGGTCATTTCCGGCGCGGGCAAGCGCACGGTCATCGCGCTAGACAAAATACCGACCGCTGTACAAAATGCGTTTCTCGCGGCGGAGGATGCGCGGTTCTACCGTCATCACGGGGTGGACCTCGTCCGGATTGGCGGCGCGATCCTCAAGAATCTGAAGGTGGGCGATTATGCTCAGGGCGCCAGCACCATCACCCAACAGCTCATCAAACTGACCCACCTGACCAACGAAAAGACCCTCTCCCGCAAGCTGCAGGAGGCGCTTTTGGCATTGCAGCTGGAACGGATTGTCACCAAACAGGAAATCCTGGAAATGTACCTGAACGTGGTGTACTTTGGCAAGGGCGCCTACGGCATCGAGGCGGCTTCCGAGGCGTATTTTGGCGTCAACGCGGCGCAGCTTACGCTGGGCCAGGGCGCGCTTCTGGCCGGTGTATTGAAGTCCCCTTCCCAGTACGCGCCCCATCTGCACCTGGACAACTCGATCCGCAGGCGCAAGCTCGTGCTGGCCTCGATGGTGGAGAACGGCTTCATTACCCAGCAGGAGGCCGACCGGGCGGACGCGGAGCCCGTGACCCTGACGGCGGAGGACGACGAAGAAGAGCAGTACGCCTGGTACGTCGATCAGACGGTGTCGGAAGCGTGCACCGCGCTGGGCATCGATGCGGAGGCGCTCATGTCCGGAGGATACACGGTATTCACCGCGCTGGACGGGGATTTGCAGCAGAGCGCGCAGTCGCTGTACCTGGACGCGGCGCACTTTCCGTCGGACGCGTCCGACGGAGAAAGGGCGCAGTCCGCGCTGGTGGCGCTGAATTCCGCAAACGGCGAGGTACTGGCGATGATCGGCGGGCGCAGTTATGACGTAAAACGTGGGCTCAACCGCGCGACGGAGATGAGGCGGCAGCCCGGCTCCACCTTTAAGCCCATATCCGTCTACGCGGCGGCCATCGATCGCTACGGCATGCTCCCCTCGTCGCTGGTGGATGACACGAAGCGGGCCTTCGGAAATTACGAACCCGGCAATTACGGCGACCGCTACTATGGGGTGGTGACGCTGCGGGAGGCGCTCTCCAAATCCCTCAACGTGGCGTCCGTAGACCTTCTATCCCGAACCGACGTAGATTCCGCCCGCGAATACGCGGAGCGGGCCGGCATTTCCCTAAGCGCTCAGGACCGAAATCTCTCGCTGGCGCTGGGCGCCCTGACCGAGGGCGTGTCCCCCATGGCGCTCGGCGGCGCCTATGCGCCGCTGGCCAACGGCGGACACGCGGTCACGCCCCACCTGATCCGGAAGATCACCGACGCCGAGGGCAAGACGGTTTACGAATATCAGCCGCCCAACCGGCGGGTGATGAAGCCCGAAAGCGCCTACATGATTACCGATATACTGAAGACCGCGGTGCAGGAGGGCACCGCCAAGGCGCTCCTGACGGCGGGCTTTACCGTGGCGGGAAAGACGGGCACCGTGGGCTTTGACAATTCCGGAAACCGTGACGCCTGGACGGTTGCCTACACGCCGAGGGTGTGCGTCGCGGTATGGATGGGCTTTGACAACCCCGACGCGGCCCACCATCTCAGCGACGCCGAGGGCGGAAGCAACAAGCCCGCAAAGCTCGCGGCGGCATTTTTAAAGCAGAACGCAGCGCGAACCAACGGCGGGGATTTTGCCATGCCCGCCACACTGGGTCATGCGCTGATCGACCGGCAGGGCCTCCTGGCGCTGGGGTATCCCGTGCTGCCGAGCCTGTATACACCCAAGTCCTTTACGGCGGAGGAAGTCTTCCCCATCGCGCAATTACCGACCGAGGTCTGCCCTATATGGAAAAAGCCGACCGCAGTATATAACCTGAACGTCGGCATGGATTCCGCCGCTCATCCGAAACTGTCGTTTACCGCGGTCGAAGCGGACGCGCTGTACCGCGTCTATCGGGTGCAGTCGGGGCAGGAGACCGTGGTCGCGGAACTGAAGGGGCAGCCGGGCGATTCGTTGGAGTACACCGATACCGTATCCGGAGGCGAAGATCTTCGATACTACGTCCGACCGGTCAACGATACGCTCTTTCAAGAGGGGGTTTTGCTGGAGGGAGACATGTCGCAGATGGTGAAGGTGGCGCAGACAAATCCGCTGTTTGACTGGATGAGCCGTCCGGAACCTACGCCCACGCCCCTGCCCGTCCGGGAACAGCCGGCGCTGTTCCAATAAATAAGCAAAGCGCCCGCCTCCGCGTCGGACAGACAACGCGGGGCGGGCGACGGTTTCCCGGTCCGGGTTCCTTCGCGCACGGACGGCACCGCGCCGCGTTCTATTTCCGGATCTCGTCCAGCAGTGCCTGCGCCTGCTCGCGGGTGGTGGTGCAAAGCGGCGAATAGGTCTGCCCCAGCGCGCGCTCCAGCATTTTGACGGCGGTCTGCGTTTCGCCGTCCTCGGAATAGAGCTTGGCCAGGTAGTACAGCGTGTCCACCTGGGTAGGCTTGCGCTCGTGGGCGCGCTTGAAATAGTCGAAGGCCTCGTCCCGCCTGCCCATCGCAAGGTTCATTTGGCCCATGTTGTCCAGCACCACGGCGTCCTCATCGTCGTATTCATAGGCCTTCTGATTGAATTCCTCGGCCTCGGCAAAGTCTCCCGTTTCGCGCGCTTTTTCAATCAGCATGTAGCCCAGCGATCCGTACAGGGTGGCCGTCATCGGACCGGCGGCGGCCAGCTGGCGCATCAACTCGATGGCCCGGTCCAACTGGCCCATCTTCCACACGCACACCGCGTAGTTAAGCCGAAGCTGCTTTTTCATCTCCGCATTCAACCCCGGCAGCTTTTCCACCCGAAGCATGACGGCGCGCGCCTTTTCATATTCCCGCGTGCGCAAAAGCAGCACGCCGTAGGCCATCAGATGCTTGGGATTATCATCCCCCGCCGCCTCGGCCTGGGCGTAGGCCGCGATGGCCTCCCGATGCTTTTCCTCCGCCTCCCTGAACTTTTTTGCGTCCAGATAGGCGTTGCCCTTCAAGTGAATGTTGTAGGCCTTGCGTCCCAGCATCTCCGCCCTGATGTTCATCGATTTCCCTCCATTTTCTTTTGAAGCCGG
Source organism: Eubacteriales bacterium (assembly GCA_029974035.1). The sequence goes on from JARKQG010000030.1 coordinate 72,988, forward strand.
CGCCTGCGGTTGTGAAGCGCATCGAGCGCGTCCTCCGCCGCGGCGTCCAGCGCCGCCTCGGTCATTCGCAGTGCGTCCGCAAGCCGGCCGGCGCGGTGTTCATAGTACTTTGCCAGTTCAATCATGGGCCACGGGAGGAGCTGCGCGCGGCGCGTCATCTCCAGCCACACCCGCTCCGCCCGGCTCCATTCCCCCGCGCGCTTCAGCATCAGCGAAAAGGCACGGTTTGCCTCCGCCGCGTACCGCGCGCCGCGCCGCTGCGCGACGGTGAAAAGCGGCGTCGGTCGCGCGGCGGCCACGTACAGATGACGGGCGACCTCCGGTTCCCCCCGCCGCTCCAGCGCGCGGCCCATCGAATAGAGGTCCGCCGCATCGGTCAGCCGCTCCGGCGCGCGATAGGCCTCCTCGAGCGCACACAAAAGGCTCGGCAGCGCAAGGATGTCCAGCCGATTGTGGGCAAGTACCGGCTCAAGCGGCTCCAAATCGCCGCTGCGCACCGCCTCAAAAAACCGGCGGGGCGCTTCGCTGCCGGGCAGATCCTCCGCGCGGCCCCGGCGGAGAATCTGCTTTTCCAGCGCGTCCAGCCGGCAACTGCCCAGCCGCCGCCGCCAGAGCCTCCGGGCCGGATGCATCAAGTCCAGCGGGTCCAGCACCCGCCACATTTCGCGCATTCTGCACATCGTAAAGCGGGATTCCAGAAGCGGAAGGTCAAAGCTGTCGCCGTTGAATGTGACCACGGCGGAAAACCCCGCCATGATTTCCGCGGCCCGGGCAATGAGCAGCGGTTCGTCGGCGTAGGAGCGCATCATGTACTGCTCGACGCGAAAGGCTGCGCCGTTCAGGTAGCCAAACCCGATCAGAAACGCCACGGTTCCCGCGCCGCCGGAAAGGCCGGTGGTTTCCGTGTCAAGGAAAAGCGTCTTATCGGCGCCGGGCCACGCGCCCTTCATCCCGGCGCGGCAAAGCGCCGCTGCGTCCAGCGCGAAAAGGCGCGGATCCGCAACCTCCTCGTGCACGCGCACGACGAGGCCGCCCGGTTTTTCCGGTTTTGCCGCGCCGCCGATCGCGCGCAGCCGCGCCCTCAGATCCGAGGCCATACGTCCCTCCGATTTCAATAAGGAATAGTGTAGAGGCAACGCCGCCGATTGTCAAGAAGCGCGTGCCGCGGCGTTGCCGCCCGGAAGCGGAAAATGATCGCGCCGGGACGCCGGATGTGGTATACTGTGGAAAACATTGCCCGGAGGACGAATCCTTGCGCCTGGATTTGGAATGCCCACTGGAGCTGTTGGGATACGATTTGACGCACAACGAACGCGGCGTGCGCGGCTTTGTGCGCCTGTGGAACCTGTCGGATGCACCCGTCACGGGGTTTGAGGCCGTCATCGCCTGGCAGGGGGCGGACAGCGTTTCGGACATCCCGCTCCGCTCCGGCGCGGTCTTCGCGCGGCCCCACGACGCCTTCGTTCTGCCCATCGAGGCGGACAGCGCGCCCTCGGGCCATTGGAGCGGCCTTCTCTTCGTGCGGGTGGATTTTCAGGGCGCGGCGTCCTGGCGCGGCAATCCGAGGCACCTGATCGACGTTGAGCTGCCGGCAAAGCCCTCCGAGCGGGAGCTGAACGCCCTTCGGCGCGCCGCCGGGCCGGATGCGGCGGTGCGGCCCCTCGCGGCGCGCGAATACTGGGTGTGCGCCTGCGGGCGCGCGAACCCGCGCAAATCGGCGGGCTGTGACCGCTGCGGCCGGTCAAGGCGAAAATGCCTCCGGCTCTCCCGGCAGCTGGCGGAGGCGTTTGGCGGCAAGCCGGCGGAAGGTGCGGCCGCGCGAACCGCCTCGCGGGAGGATGTGCCATTTCACCGCGCCCTCCGACAGCGGTATCTGCGCCAGCGGCGCCTTTTGATCCGAAGGACCGTCACCATGCTGACGGCGGCCGCGCTGATCGCGCTGATCGCGCTGACCTGGACGTGGCTGACCGGTATGCAGCAGCGCGCAAAAGACATCGTGCCGCCCACGAGAATCGATCAGACGGCGCCGGCCGTTGAAACGCCCGGCCCGCGGCCGTGAGCGCCATTCCTTCCGCGCTCCGGCAAAACAGGCGCCCGGCCTTGCGGACCGGGCGCCTGTTTTGCGGCTTCCGAAGGCGCGGGCCTATTTCTTTCGCTCGGAACCCAGATAGAGCGTGTGTTCCGATTCGATCATCCGGCGGAGATTTTCACGGACGGCTCTGGGGAACAGGCGGGCTTTCTCGGCCTCCTCGAGGGTCATCCACTCGCTGTCCAGCTGGTAGGCATCCCGCTCCGTCGGTCGGGTGCGCTTCTCCGGCGTGGGCTCGCACAGAAAAATAAAGTACATCTTGTGGTCGGAACCGGAATCCCGGCCGGCGGTAATCTGTTCGTACACGCCGCTCATGCGGACGGGGCGCACGGCGATGCCGGTCTCCTCCCGGAGCTCGCGCATCAGCGCTTCGGGGAGGGTTTCGCCCGTATGCTGTCCGCCGCCGGGCAGCGCGTAATACGCGCCCAGGCGGGAGCGGCACCTGTTGAGCAGAATCCTGTTCCCATCGAGCACGATGCCCTTGGCGGAGTTGCGCACGGCCATGCGAAGTCCCCTCTCTTCGCGAGAATCTGATCTTTTTATTATACGCCTGAAACCTGTTTTTGACAAGTCGCGGCAAAATCTTTCCTAGCCTATTGTTAACTTCGTTTAATTTGAGGATAAGAGTTTGTGCCGAGATTGAATCCACTGGGGCATACTGCTAGAATGAACCTTAGAATTATCCGTTTAGGAGGATGCATATGGCAGTAGCTGTCATCATGCCCAGGCAGGGGCAATCGGTGGAGAGCTGCATCATCACCAAATGGCTCAAGCACCCGGGCGACGCGGTGGGCGTCGGCGACGTCCTGTTTTCCTACGAGACCGACAAGGCCGCTTTTGAGGAGAGTGCCAAGGTTGCCGGCACGCTGCTGGCGGCCTTTTTTCAGGAGGGCGACGACGTGCCCTGCCTGACCAACGTGTGCGTGATCGGCGAACCCGGCGAGAGCTTTGCCGAATTTGATCCGAACACCGCCGCCGCGCCGTCCGCCGAGGTGCCGAAGGAGGCCGCTCCGTCCGCAAAGGCGCCGGAAACGGCGGCTCCGGAAGTGGCCGTGGCGCCGGTCGCCGCGCAGCCCGCGGGCGAGATGAAGATCAGCCCCCGCGCGCGCAATCTGGCGGAATCCCGCTTTGCGGATCTTGCCATGGTTTCCGCTACCGGCCCGGACGGCCGCGTGATCGCCCGGGATGTGCAGGCGCTTATCGACGCGGGCAAGGTCGTCACCCCCGCTGCCAGCGTCGGCTACGCGGGCGGCGTCACCGGCACGGGCCTGGGCGGCCGCGTAACGCTGAAGGATCTGGAATCCCCCGCTGCGCCCGCCGCCGCGCCGGAAGTCCCGGCCGCCGCGTTCACGGACGAGCCGCTGACCAACATGCGCAAGGTGATCGCCAGGGCCATGCAGCAGTCGCTCACCACGATGGCGCAGCTCACCCACACGCTCACCTTTGACTGCACGCAGATCCAGTCGCTGCGCAAGCTCTACAAGACCCAGGGCGAGGCCGCCGGGCTTTCGGGCGTTTCACTGGGCGACATGGTGCTGTACGCGGTGGCCCGGACGCTGATGAAGCCCGAGCACCGCGCCCTCAACGCCAATCTGCTGGACGGCGCCACGATGCGCTACTTCCACGGCGTCAACTTGGGCTTTGCCTGCGATACGGAGCGCGGCCTGATGGTGCCGGTGATCAGCGGCGCGGACAGGATGAGCCTCAAAGAGATTTCCGAAGCCGTCAAGGATTTGGCGAAGGCCTGCCGCGCGGGCACCATCAACCCGGACCTTTTGCGCGGCGGTTCCTTCACGGTGTCCAATCTGGGCGCGCTGGGCATCGAGAGCTTCACCCCCATCATCAACCCGCCGCAGACGGGTATTTTGGGCGTGGATGCCATCGTACAGCGCGTGCGCGAAGTGAACGGCAAGATTGAGGTCTATCCGGCGATGGGCCTGTCCCTCACCTACGACCACCGCGCGATAGACGGCATGCCCGCCTCGAAGTTCCTGGCGGATCTCAAGTTCAATCTGGAAAACTTCCTGCTGCTCATGGCGAAAGGATAGAGCTATGTACGATTTGATCGTCATCGGCGGAGGTCCCGCCGGATATCTGGGTGCGGAGCGCGCCGCCCACGCCGGGCTGAAGGTGTGCCTCTTTGAAAAGAACGCGCTGGGCGGCGTGTGCCTCAACGAGGGCTGCATTCCGTCCAAGGCGCTGCTGTACTCCGCGAAAGTCTATGAAACCGCCAGGCATGCCGACAAGTACGGCGTCCGGGTTTCCGATGCCAGCCTGGACCACAAGGCGGTGGTGGCGCGGCGCGGCAAGGTGGTCAAGGTGCTGGTTTCCGGCGTGACCGCCAAGCTGAAGGGTGCGGGCGTCACCGTCGTCAAGGCGGAGGCGAAGATCGCCGGCCGCGTGCCGGGTGGATTCGCCGTCACGGCCGACGCTCAGACCTACGAGGCCCAAAAGCTCTTGATCGCGGCGGGCTCGTCGCCGGTCATCCCGCCGATCCCGGGGCTCAAGGAGGCCATCGCCTCCGGTTTTGCCATCACCAACCGCGAAGTGCTGGAGCTTCCGGAAGTGCCCAAGGCGCTGGTCATCATCGGCGGTGGCGTCATCGGCCTGGAGATGGCCGCCTACTACAACACCGCGGGCAGCGAAGTCACCGTGGTGGAGATGCTGGACCACATCGCCGGCCCCACCGATGGAGAGATCCGCTCGATTTTGCTCAAGGAATACCAGAAGAAAGGCGTCAAGTTCCTGCTGGGCACGAAGGTCACCGGGCTTACCCAGTCCAGCGTGCTGTGCGAGGCGGACGGCAAACCCCTGGAGCTGCCCTGCGACAAGGCGCTGTGCGCCATCGGCCGCCGCGCGAATCTCGCGGGGCTTGGCCTTGAAACGCTGAATGTGGAAACCAGCCGTGCCGGCATCGTCACCGACGCTCAGGGGCGCACCAACGTGGAGGGCGTCTTTGCCGCGGGCGACGTCAACGGCATTCAGATGCTGGCCCACACCGCCTACCGCGAGAGCGAGGTGGCGGTCAACACCATGACCGGAAAGAAAGACACCATGCGCTACGGCGCCAACCCCGCCGTGATCTACACAAAGCCCGAGGTGGCCGGCGTCGGTTACACCGAGGAATCCGCGAAGGAAGCGGGCATCCCCTACGAGGTGAAAAAGCTTTCCATGCGCTACGCGGGCCGCTTCGTCGCCGAAAACGAGGGCGAGGACGGCCTGTGCAAGGTGCTGGTGCACCAAAAGCACAGAAATGTCATCGGCGTGCACATGATCGGCGGCTACGCTTCTGAAATCATTTGGGGCGCGGCGGCGATGATTGAAAGCGAACTTCGGGTCCGGGACGCCAAGGAGATCATCTTCCCCCACCCCACCGTTTCCGAGATCATCCGCGAAGTCATTTGGGAATTTGCCGACTAAGCCACAATACCGAAGGAGTGAATCCGAATGTCCAAGCAACTGTTTGTCGATCCGTCGGCGCTTCGCAAGCCCGGCAAGGTACACTTCAAGGACATCCCGCTCAACACCTACCAGAAGGCCGTGAAGGACGAGGTGGGCAACCTGTCCAAGCAGCAGCTGCGCGACATCTATCGCGACATGCTGATGCTTCGTGAATTCGAAACGATGCTCAACCTGATCAAGACCACCGGCGAGTACAAGGGTATCGCCTACAATCATCCCGGACCGGCGCACCTCTCGATGGGCCAGGAGGCCTCCGCGGTGGGTATGGCCTTCCATCTGGACGAAAACGACTACATCTTCGGCTCGCACAGGAGCCATGGCGAGATCCTGGCCAAGGGCCTGTCGGCCATCGAAAAGCTGTCCGACGACGCGCTGCTCGACATCATGAAGGGGTTCTTCGGCGGAGAAATCCTGAAAGTAGTGGAAACCGGCAAGCATGACACCGTGAAAGCCATGGCCATCGACTTTCTGCTCTACGGCGCGATGGCGGAAATCTTCGCCCGCGTGACCGGCTTCAACCGCGGCCTGGGCGGATCAATGCACACCTTCTTCACCCCCTTTGGCATCTACCCCAACAACGCGCTGGTGGGCGGCTCGGCCGACATCGCTACGGGCGCGGCGCTGTATAAAAAGGTCAACCGCAAAAAGGGCATCGTCGTGGCCAACATCGGCGACGGCGCGCTGGGCTGCGGTCCGGTGCTGGAGGCGCTCAACTTCGCGTCCATGGGCCAGTTCACCAAGCTCTGGGATGGCGACATGAAGTCCGGCCTGCCGGTACTGTTCAACATTTTCAACAACAATTATGGCATGGGCGGCCAGACATCCGGCGAAACCATGGGCTACGATGTGCTGGCGCGCCTGGGCGCGGGCTTTACGCCCACGCAGATGCACGCCGAGCGCGTGGACGGCTTTAATCCGCTGGCGGTCATCGAGGCCTACGGCCGAAAGAAGAAGCTGCTCAAGGAGGGCAAGGGCCCGGTGCTGCTGGATGTGCTCACCTATCGCTTTGCCGGCCACAGCCCGTCGGACTCCTCCTCCTACCGCACCAAGGAAGAGATCGCGTCCTGGGAGGCGGTCGATCCGATCAACACCTATCGCGCCCAGCTGATCGAAGCGGGCGTCGCCACCGAAGCCGAGTGCGATGCCATCCACGAGGCGGTCAACGGGACGATTCTCAAGAACTTCAAGCTGTCCATCGACGAGAGCGTGTCGCCGCGGATGGATCTCCACAAGGACCCGGAAGCTGTTAGCCGCCTGATGTTCTCCAACGGCCACGTCGAGGCCTTTGGCACCGCCAAGCCCGACGTGCTGATGCCGATGGAGGAGAACCCGCGGGTGAAGGCCATTGCCGGCAAGGAGCGCTTCTACATGAAGGACGGCAAGCCTGTTTCCAAGAACAAGCTCTATCAGCTGCGTGACGGCCTGTTTGAGGCGATTATCGACCGCTTCTACAAGGACCCGACGCTGGTCAGCTACGGCGAGGACGTGCGCGATTGGGGCGGCGCCTTTGCCGTGTACCGGGGCCTGACCGAGGCGCTCCCCTACCACCGCCTGTTCAACGCGCCGATCTCCGAGGCCGCCATCGTCGGCTCTGGCGTGGGCTACGCCATGGCCGGCGGCCGCGCGCTGGTGGAGCTGATGTACTGTGACTTCCTGGGCCGCGCGGGCGACGAGGTGTTCAACCAGATGTCCAAGTGGCAGTCCATGTCCGCGGGCGTCATCAAGATGCCGCTGGTGCTGCGCGTATCAGTGGGCTCCAAGTACGGTGCCCAGCATTCGCAGGATTGGACGGCGCTGACCGCCCATATCCCGGGCCTCAAGGTGGTCTTCCCTGCCACGCCCTACGACGCCAAGGGCATGATGGCCGCGGCGCTGGCCGGGACCGATCCGGTGGTGTTCTTCGAGAGCCAGCGCATCTATGACGTGGGCGAGATGTTCCACGAGGGCGGCGTTCCGGCGGAGTACTACGAGATCGAGCTGGGCAAGCCGGACATCAAGCGGCCGGGCTCCGACGTCACCATCCTGACCTTCGGCGCGGTGCTCTACCGCGCGCTGAAGGCCGCCGACACCCTTAAGGAAAAGTACGGGCTCTCCGCCGAGGTGATCGACGCCCGCTCGCTGGTGCCCTTTGACTACCAGACGGTGCTGGATTCCGTCAAGAAGACGGGCCGGCTGGTGGTGGTCACCGACGCGTGCGAGCGCGGTTCCTACGCCAGCGAAGTAGCGCGCAACGTCACGGAACTGGGCTTTGACCTTCTGGACGCGCCGCCGGTGGTGGTGGCCGCCAAGAACTGGATCACCCCCGCCCACGAGCTGGAGGAGGCCTTCTTCCCGCAGCCGGAGTGGATTCTGGACGCCATTGACGCCAAGATCCTGCCGCTGCCCGGCCACGTGCGCGAAACCAACCAGACATCCACCGAGAAACTGCGCGAGTTGCGCATGGGCGTCTGATCCCGAAATCGCATTTGATCCAAACCGGCGCGGGGCAAGGCCCCGCGCCGGTTTTATAGGCAAATCCTCGTGACGCCATGCGTGTGCGATGAGCATCCGCGCGCATCATCCGAAAAGTACCCAGGCTTCAGAAAAATGCTGGCCCCGAGGCGCGGCTCATGCCGTCATCGTGCGCCGGGGCATGATGGCGTCCGGTGCGCGAAGCGCCGGACATCCATTGTAAGCGTCAAATAACAGCATGGGAGGCACCTGCTCCAATCAGATGAGAAGATAAGAGCGTGTGGGGATTGAGAATCCATAAGATTCACGGAGAATCCAAGCGAATCGCTGAGATTCGTTGAGACAACCCCGCAATCTCATCCAACATGGGAGGTGTCGATATGGACGGAGTCCGGGCCATGAAGCACATGGCGCGTCTTTCAGAGTGGAAGGGGCGAATCGTTGAATGTCGGAACAGCGGGCAGCCGGTACAGGGATGGTGCGAACAAAACGGGATCAATCCAAAGACGTATTACCGGTGGGAACGACTGCTCATGGCCGAGGCGGTCAGAATCGCCGAACGCAGAAGCTCTAAACCGGAGGTCTTGCCCGGCAGTACAGGAGATGGATCCCAAGCGCAGACATCCCAAGCCCAGGTTCCATGTATCGTAAGACTCGACTGCGCGAAGACAGAGGAGCGGCGGGAATGCGCGTTCAGGCTCAACGGGGTGAAGATCACCGTATCGGAGGACGTAAGCCCGGCGTTTCTCGGGAAACTGCTGGAGGCGGCCGCCCATGCTCGCTGAGAGGATCGAGGTGGACAACATCTACATGGTCTTGGGCTATACGGACATGAGGAAGTCCATCACGGGGCTTGCGGCCATCGTCAAGTACCAATTCAAGCTGAACCCGTTTGAGCGAAGCCTGTTTCTCTTCTGCGGAAAGCGGGCGGATCGGATGAAGGCGCTTCTGTGGGAGGAGGACGGTTTCCTGCTTCTGTACAAGATCCTGGAAGAAAGCAGCTACCAATGGCCGGGGACCGAAGCGGAGGTACGGAAGATCACTTTTCAGGAATATCATCGGCTGCTCGAAGGTCTGCAAGTCAACAGACGCCGCGTGCATGCGCCAAAAGAGTGGGGATGACACAGAAATGTAAGAACTTATCTTCTTTTGGGGCATCGTCCCAACTCGAGCCGGTTTGACATCGGCTCCGCTTTATTGTACCATGAGAGCAGCAAGAAACGAAGGGATGCACCCCGTATGGAGAGACCAAACGACGGTGCTTTGTCGCCGGAAGCGAAGGAATACATCCGGTTCCAGGAGCGGCAGATCGCCACGCAAACACAGCAGATCGCGGAACTGACCAGCCAGCTCAATTACCTGCGCAAGCTGTACTTTGGGAAGAAGAGCGAGAAACAGCAGCTTTCCATTCCGGCGGATTGCGACCAGCTGTCCATCTTTGACGAGGCCGAGGCGACGGCGGACGGCAAAATGGAGGATCTGCCGCGCCAGACGAACACCACCGTCCGGGCGCACGCGCGCGCAAAGCGCCGTTCCCGGGAGGGGATTCTGGCCGGTCTTCCCCACGAGGTGCACGAATATGACCTTGCGCCGGAAGACATGGGATGTCCCCATTGTGGGCATGAGATGGAGAAGGTCGGCAGGGAATTGATCCGGGAAGAGTGCGATTATATTCCCGCGCACGT
>JARKQG010000034.1 GCA_029974035.1 Eubacteriales bacterium
TTCCGCGACCCGGACGGCAACCTCATCAACTTCTTCGCCCGCGTCACTCCCTGACCGGGGCCGATCGCCGCGCGGGGTGGCCTACATCCCGCCGCGCGAGCGGATGATCTGCCCGGTGATCCAGGCGGCCTCGTCCGAGGCCAGCCAGCCGATCAGGCGGGCGGCATCCTCTGGCTGGCCGACCCGGCCCAGCGGGGCGCGGACCGTCCATTCGGCTTTGAGCGCCTCCGGAATCCAGCCGGTGTCGGTGATGCCCGGATCGACCGCGTTGACCGTGATTCCCCGCGCCGCGACTTCCGCGCTGAGCGTGAGCGTGATGGCCTCCACCGCGCCCTTGGTTGCGATGTAGGGCAGCTCGCCGGGCATTGGACCGAGTCCCTGGCCGGAGGTCAGGCTGATGATCCGGCCGCCGCCGGGTTTATCCCACTGGCGGACGAACGACTGGCAGAGCAGCAGCATCCCGCGCAGGTTGACGGCCATGTTCCGGTCGAGCAGTTCGGCGGTCAGGTCGTCGATCCCGGCGTTGATCGAGACGGTGGCGTTGTTGACCAGGATATCCACCGGGCCGAGGCGCTGGTGGATCGTGGGGAAGAGCGCGCCGATCGCGGCCGGGTCGCCCAGGTCGAGGGGCAGCGCCTCCGCCCGGACGCCCCGCGCGCGCAGCTCGGCTAGCAGATCGGGCACATCCTCCGGCGCGCTGCCCCAGGGCATCTCGGCGTCGTAGGGGGCGTGGTGCGTGAAGCACACGTCCGCCCCGGCCGCCGCCAGGGCGCGGGCGATGGCCGCGCCGATCCCGATCCCGCGGCTGGCCCCGGTCACGTGGGCGATTTTTCCGGTCAGGTTGGGCATGGGCGATTCGCCTCGCTTTCAAAAAGGCGCACCGCAGAGGGCGCGGAGGACGCGGAGAAAAGCTCAAGACAATTGAACCGCGAAGGGCACAAAGAGCGCAAAGGAAAAACGGGTTTGCCTTTTTCCGCGTTCTTTGCGTCTCCGCGGTGAGATTTATTGCGGTCAATCGCTTTTCTCCGGGATGCAGCTCATGGCGTACTCGGCCAGGGCGGTGATCGTCAGGCTGGGGTTGATGCCGGGGTTGGCGGGCACGATCGCGCCGTCGACCACGTACAGCCCCGGATAGTTGAAGACCTCGCAGCGCGCGTCCACCACGCCATCCTGGTCGCTGCGGCCCATCGGGCAGCCGCCCAGCATGTGCGCCGTGGAGGCCATGCCGAGCAGGGTCTCGGTCAGCGAGGCCTGCGGGACGCCGTCCACCCGGCGGGCGAAGCCGCGCACCAGGGCATTGGTCGGCCCCGGCTCCGGGGCGATGCGCGTCTCCGCGCCGCGCTCGGAAACCAGATCGCGCCGGAAAAGCGTCCACGGGCTGCGGCCGGGCC
>JARKQG010000056.1 GCA_029974035.1 Eubacteriales bacterium
GCAATAGGCCAGCACCTTGCCGCCGTACTCGCCGTGCACGTAGAGGGCCTCCTTGGGGGAGGAGGTCATCCATTTGAGGTACACCTTGAAGGGCTTGGCGAACTTGACGTGGATGCTCTCCTTGTCGTTGAGCTTCTTGCCCACGCGCTCCTGCTTCTGGAAGGTGGCGGTGTAGTCCTGAAGCTGGTCGTAACGCGTTTCCATCTGGTCGAGCAGGGAGAGCAGCTTGCCGGAGTCTCCGCCAGCGTATACGGGCCGCGCCAGGCAGGCGGCGATCAGTACGGCGAAGGCGGTGGACAGCAGTTTCAATTTCATCGGTCGGCTAATGTCCTTGATGGATTACGGCCACCATGCTGGCGGCTCTTTTCTTGCCGCCCGAACCGGCGGCCGTGCGGGATGCTGCGCACATGGCATGACAGCGAACCCGCGCCAGTAATTTTTGTCGAAATCGCCCCGTGCGTCAACAGCTTCTGTTGCATCAGTCCGGGCGCGCCACATCTCCCGGGGGCAACACGTTGATTTGTCCGGTGATCCGTCAGCGGAGCGTTAGCGACATCGTTTGTGCGTCCCGTTGGCCAAGGCTGCGCGGCTTCGCGCCGCACCCGTCACCGGTTTTGCCTTTGCCCGGGTTCTCTGCTATCTCCCGGCGCGCTCCCGCCGCCGGATGCCGGTCTTCTTCCTGGCGAGGTTGAGCGTCACGCTCCCACCTCATGAAAACGCCGCCACCTTTCCCGCGAATCGCAGGGCGAGGAGCCGGGGAGAACCGATGTTCGTCTTCGTGGACATGCTCCGCGGCCTGGCCGCGCTACTCGTCTTCTGGTTCCACCTCGACCTGCACATCCTTTGCGGCTACCCGGGCACGCCGGTGCCGCCGGACTCCCTGACGTACTGGCTCGTGTACGGCTTCACGGACCTGGGGCGCTACGGAGTGGCCATCTTCTTCATGATAAGCGGTTTTCTCATTCCGTCCACCCTGCGCGGCCCGAAAGCTTCCCTGCGCACCTACGCCCTCCACCGCTTTTTCCGCCTCTACCCGGCCTACTGGGTGGCCATCGCGGCCTGGGCCGCAGTGGCGGCCTGGCTGCCTTCCGGGGAGGGACAGGCCGGAGCGCGCGAGGCGCTCCTCAACCTGACCATGCTCCAGAAATTTTTCGGCGCGCCGGACGTGATCGGCGCGTTCTGGACCCTGCCCATCGAGCTCCTGTTCTACTTCGCGTGCGCGTTTCTTTTCTGGAGCAGGTCCGCCTGGAGCTGGTTACGCCTCCTGGGCTTGTCCATCACCACATGCCTGGTCCTGGCGGGCGTGGGCCGCGTGAGCGCCACGGCCATGCCCCTGGCCCCGCTCTTCGCCTTCACGCTGATGTTCCTGGCCGACGGA
>JARKQG010000101.1 GCA_029974035.1 Eubacteriales bacterium
TTTGAATGACCGCGAGGGTCTTGTCCATCTTGTCGGACGCGGCCTTCACCGTTTCCTTGTACACGTTGGTCTCCTCCCATCGTGGCGCGCTAGCGCCGCTGTCTCGCCCTCTATTGTATCGGGTTTTGGCACAAATGGCAAGCGCCAAATGCGGCGAAAGCGGGAACTTTGGGCGATGCTCACCCGTGGACGATGGTGCCCATGGGGTCGCCCTCCGCGACTCGGAGGACGTTTTCCAGGTTGTCCATGGAAAACACGCGGATCACCGGCACGCGGTTGTCCTTGCATAGCTGGAAGGCGGCGGTGTCCATGACCCGAAGGCCCATGTCGATGGCCTGCCGGTAGGTGATGTCGCGGATCAGCTTCGCGCCGGGGTTTGTCCTCGGATCGGCATCGTAGACGCCGTCCACAGTGGTGCCCTTGAACACCGCGTCGGCCTTCAGCTCGGCGGCGCGCAGCGCGGCGGCGGTATCGGTGGTGAAAAAGGGGTTTCCGCTGCCGCCGGCCAAAAGCGCCACGCCGCCCGCGGCCAGGCATTCGTCCGCAGCCCGGGCGGTATAGAGCCGGGCAAAGCGGTCCATCTGCTGGGCGGTGAACGTCCGGGCGTGGCAGCCGCGGCGGACGAGCGCGTCCTCCACGCACAGCGCGTTGATGACGGTGGCCAGCATGCCCATCTGGTCGGCGTTGACCGGGTTCATGGCCTCGGTAAACCGGCCGCGCCAGATGTTGCCGCCGCCGATCACCACGCCCGGCTCGACGCCCGCGCCAGCCAGCCGCGCAATCACATCGGCGGCGGCATCCACGCGCTCCGCGTCAAAGCAGCCTGTGCCGCCGCCCAGCGCCTCGCCGGAGAGCTTCAGGATGATCCTTTTGTAGATGGCCATCGGGGTCCCTCCTCATGCATGAAAAAGGGCTGCCGCGCGTGCGACAGCCCTTTTATTTGTCTTACTTCTTGGCCATCGCCGCGGTCTGCTCGGCGACTTCGGCGGCCAGGTCGTTGACCTTTTTCTCCAGGCCCTCGCCCATCTTGTAGCGGACGAAGCGGCGGACGGAGATCTTTTCGCCGATCTTGGCGATCTTCTCGTTGATCAGCTGCTCGATGGTCATGTCCGGGTTCTTGACGAAGGGCTGCTCCAGCAGGCAGACCTCCTTGTAGAACTTGGCGACACGGCCTTCAACCATCTTCTCGATGATCTTCTCCGGCTTGCCCTCGTTGCGGGCCTGGGCGGCGAGAATCTCCTTCTCGTGGTCCAGATGGTCGGTCCGGACTTCGTCGCGGCTGACGTACTCGGGCGCGGAGGCCGCGATCTGCAGCGCGATGTCATGCACCAGTTCCTTGAAGTCGTCGGTCTTGGCCACGAAGTCCGTCTCGCAGTTGACTTCCAGCAGCACGCCCACCTTGCCGCCCATGTGGATGTAGCTGTCGACGATGCCCTCGGCGGCGATGCGGCTCTGCTTCTTGGCGGCGGCGGCGAGGCCCTTCTCGCGGAGGAAGTCAATGGCCTTTTCCATATCGCCGTCGGTGGCGGTGAGCGCCTTTTTGCAATCCATCATGCCCGCGCCGGTGCGGCCGCGAAGCTCCATGACGTCCTTTGCGGTGAAATCCATGGGTACCCCTCCAGACATGAAATATAGTGTGCGGTTACGCCTCGGCGGGCGCTTCCTGATCGGCCTGCTCGCCCTGACGGCCCTCAAGCACCGCGTCGGCCAGCTTGCCCGCGATCAGCTTGACGGCGCGGATGGCGTCGTCGTTGCCGGGGATGACGTAATCGATCTCGTCGGGATCGCAGTTGGTGTCCACGATGCCCACAATCGGGATGCCCAGGATGCGGGCTTCCGCCACGGCGATGCGCTCCTTGCGGGGATCGACCACAAACAGCGCGCCGGGGAGCTTTTTCATCTCGCGGATGCCGCCCAGGTTCTTTTCCAGCTTTTCGCGCTCGGCGTTGAGCTTGATGACTTCCTTCTTGGGCAGCACCTCAAACTGGCCGCTCTTTTCCATCTGGTCGATGGCGTTGAGCCGGTCGATCCGGGAGCGGATGGTTTTGAAATTGGTCAGCGTGCCGCCCAGCCAGCGGTTGTTGACGTAGAACATGTTGCAGCGCTTGGATTCGGTTTCAATGGATTCCTGCGCCTGCTTCTTGGTGCCGACGAACAGGAGGGACTTGCCTTCCAGCGCCAGGTCGCGCACAAACAGGTAGGCCTCGTCAATCTTGCGCACGGTCTTCTGCAGGTCGATGATGTAGATGCCGTTGCGCTCGGTGAAGATGTACTGCGCCATCTTGGGGTTCCAGCGACGGGTCTGGTGGCCGAAGTGAACGCCGGCCTCCAGCAGCTGCTTCATGGAAATGACTGCCATTGGGGTTCCCTCCTTGTTTTTTCCACCTTTCGCGTCATTTCCGCCCGGCACCCTTTCGGGCAACGCCGGGAAGATCGGCGAAAGTGCGTTTTCCGAACTAGTATACCACAGAATGGGTGTTCTTTTCAAATAATTTTGCGTTAACCGCGGCTTACTCGATCCGGATCTCCTTGACGGCGCTGACCATGGAGCCGTCCTCCGCCGCCGCGGTGACCTCCACCGCCTGCCCCGCCACGGCGCGGCGGACGGTCAGCACGCCTTCGGACGTGATCTCCACCAGCCGCTCCGGGGACGCGTGCCACTTCACGCTGATGCGGTTGCCGTCCTGGTCGAAGGCGCGCAGCTTGATCGAGTGGCCGGGCGACACGGAGTCCTCCGCGATGATGACCACCCGCTCGATCCGCCTGCCCACGCTCACCTGCAGGGACGCCGTCTGGGCGTCGAGGGTGGCGATGACCGTGGCCGTGCCCAGGCCCGTGGCGGTCACAAGGCCGCTTTCGTCCACGTCGGCCACCGCCGGATCGGATGAGAAATAATCGGGCGAAACGCTCAGCCCATCCGGGCCGACCGCGCGAATCAGCGCCGTCGGCACTTCGCCTTCGCCCTCGGCCCAGCTCAGGCTCACGTCGCCGCCGGTCACATCCTGGCCGTCCAGCAGCAGCGCCAGCGCCCCGGTGGCCGCGCCGTCCGCATCCGCCTCGTCTGGCTCCGGTGCTTCCGCCGGAGCCGACGGATCCGCGGCGTCGGCTTCGTCGCCTTCTCCGGCCGCGTCAGCCGCGTCGGCCGCGTCGGCCGCGTCGGCCGCGTCGATTTCCGTATTGTCTTTTTCGGAGGGCTCCGGCTGGTCCGGTTCCTCCGCGGCTTCCTGCGCCGCGGGCGCGGCGGATTCGGAAGCCTTTTCCGGCGCCTGGGCGCCGGCCAGCATCGGCAGCGCCAGCGCCAGCACGACAAGACCGCTCAGGCACGCCGCCACTTTTTGCGTAAACATACTGGTCATTATCCTCCCCGGCCCGGCGCAGATTTTCCCCGGGCCGATCTCTCCTTTTGCACCTATACATTCTAATCATACGCACCGGTTTGTCAAGTTATTTCGTTTCACAGCATGCGTCGAAATGTTAACTTGACAGGAAGGGAAAGAAGGCCTATACTGCATCCATCGATCGGAATGACGGGGAAAAATCGCGCACGAAGGCACCAGAGAGGGTCCGCCGCTGGCTGGAAGCGGGCCCGGCGGGAAGGCGCGTGGACCACCCCCCGACCGTCGGCGCTTGGGCGCGTTATCGCCCGCCAAAGATGGTATTCCGGCGCGACGCCCGCCAAAGGCGGGGTTTTGCCGGTCACAAGTTGGGTGGAACCGCGGGCTATCAGCCCGTCCCTTCGCAGGGGCGGGTTTTTGTTTTGTCCCCGCATCGAAAGAACGGAGGAGAGCGCATGAAGATCATACTGGAAGGCCGCGAGCATACCTTTGAGGACGGCATGACGCCGCTGAAAATTCTGGAGGCCGCAAAGAGCGAGGCCCGCAAAAGAGCGCTGGCCGCCCGGCTGAACGGCCGTGTGGTTTCCCTCGGCGACCCCGTTTCGGAGGACGGAACGCTGGAGATTCTGGACTTTTCCGACGAAGACGGCCGCAAAACCCTCCGGCACACCGCCAGCCACGTGATGGCCCAGGCGGTGCTCCGGCTGCGTCCCAACGCGAAGCTGGCCATCGGCCCCGCCATCGAAAACGGCTTTTACTACGATTTTGACGTGGACGAACCCTTTACGCCGGACTTCCTGAAGGACGTCGAAAAGGAAATGGCCCGCATCGTCAAGCAAAACCAGCCGCTGACGCGTTTTGAACTGCCCCGGGCGGAGGCGATCGCCTTCGAGGAAAAGGCCGGCCAGCCCTACAAGGTGGAGCTGATCCGCGACCTGCCCGAGGACGCGGTCATTTCCTTTTATACGCAGGGCGACTTTACCGACCTTTGCGCCGGTCCGCACCTGCCCGCCACCGGCCGTGTGAAGGCCTTCAAGCTCACCTCCATCGCCGGCGCCTACTGGCGCGGAAGCGAAAAGAACAAGATGCTGCAGCGCATCTACGGCACCGCCTTTTTTGACAAGGCGGAGATGGACGCCTACCTCGCCCGCATCGAGGAGGCCAAGAAGCGCGACCACCGCCGGCTGGGCCGCGAGCTGGATCTTTTCGACATCCTGGACGAGGGCCCGGGCTTCCCGTTCTTCTTCCCCAAGGGCATGATCCTGCGCAACGAACTGGAATCTTACTGGCGGGAGATCCACACCGCCGCCGGCTACGAGGAGATCAAGACGCCCATCATGCTCAACCGCGCGCTGTGGGAGACCTCCGGCCATTGGGAAACCTACCGGCAGAACATGTACACCACCAAGATTGACGACACCGACTTTGCCCTCAAGCCCATGAACTGCCCCGGCGGCATCCTGACCTACAAGCGCCGCATCTGGAGCTACAAGGATTTGCCCAACCGCTCCGGCGAGCTGGGCCTGGTGCACCGGCACGAGCTGTCCGGCGCGCTGCACGGACTGATGCGGGTGCGCTGCTTCACCCAGGACGACGCCCACATCTTCATGACGCCCGACCAGATCCGCCAGGAGATCATCGGCGTGTACCGGCTGATCGACGGCGTGTACCAGACCTTCGGCTTCAAGTACCACGTGGAGCTCTCCACCCGGCCGGAGCACTCCATCGGCACCGACGAAATGTGGGCGCGGGCCACCGACGGCCTGCAGGGCGCGCTGGACGAGCTGGGCGCGGTCTACACCGTCAACGAGGGCGACGGCGCCTTCTACGGCCCGAAGATCGACTTCCACCTGGAGGACTCCCTGGGCCGCACCTGGCAGTGCGGCACCATCCAGCTGGACATGAACCTGCCGGAGCGGTTTGACCTGACCTACGTGGGCCCCGACGGCCAGAAGCACCGGCCGGTAATGATCCACCGCGTGGCCTTCGGCTCCATCGAGCGGTTCATCGGCATCCTGACGGAGCACTTTGCCGGCGCGTTCCCGCTGTGGCTGTCGCCGGTGCAGGCGCGCATCCTCACCATCACCGACCGCGCCGACGCGGCCGCCGGCGCGCTCATGGCGCGGCTCAAGGCCGCGGGCATCCGCGCGGAGTGCGACCTGCGCAACGAGAAGATCGGCTTCAAGATCCGCGAGGCGCAAAAGGAAAAGATCCCCTACATGCTGGTCATCGGCGACAAGGAGGCCGAAACCGGCGAGGCCGCGGTGCGCTCCCGCAAGGCGGGAGAACTGGGCGCGATGGGCGCCGATGCGCTGGTGGATAAGCTCACCGAGGAGATCCGCACCAAGGCGCTGTAAGCGCGCAGAGCCGTCCGCGAGAAACGCGGGCGGCTCTTTTCATGCCGGAAGCGCTCAGGCGCATTGCGCCCCCGCATGCCCTTCACAAGAGAAGCCCGTATCTCCGGATGTACCATTTCTTCACCAGCGTCACCAGCGCCATGTATCCGGCCACCACTGCGAAGAGGAGGGCAAAGTAGGCCCCGGAAAGCGGCGTAAGGCCGATCTTCTCCCCCAGGATGGTGTAGGGCAGAAGCGTCACGGCAAAAATGCCGCCAAAGCTGATGAGGGTCAGCGGCGCGGAGGCGCGGCTTCTGACAAAGGGCGTCAGCGGCGTGCGCAGCATGTGAATGACCAGCGTCTGCGTCCACATGGACTCGACAAACCAGCCCGACTGGAACACCGCGATATACAGCGCCTTCATGCCCGGGTCGGTCAACTGGTGAAAGAGCCGCCCGTCCGTCGCCATCGGGCAGATCACGAAGTAGAGCGCGAGGTAGGTCACGGTGTCAAAGACCGAACTGGTGGGGCCGAGGAAGAACATGAAGCTGGTGATCGACGTCGCTTCCCACTTCTTGGGCGCTTTGAAAAATTCCGCGTCCACATTGTCCCAGGGCAGCGCGGTGCAGCTCAGGTCGTAGATCAGGTTCAGCAGGATCAGGTGCAGCGCCGCCATCGGCAAAAACGGCAAAAACGCGCTGGCCGCCAGCACCGACAGCATGTTGCCGAAGTTGGAGCTGGCCGTCATCTTGATGTACTTGATCATGTTGGCGTAGGTCTTGCGCCCCTCCAGAATGCCGGATTCCAGCACCATCAGGTCCTTCTGCAGCAGAATCACGCTGGCCGACTCCTTGGCGATGTCCACCGCCGTGTCCACCGAAATGCCCACGTCGGAATCCTTCATGGCGGCAGCGTCGTTGATGCCGTCGCCCATGTAGCCCACCGCATGGCCCTTCTGGCGGAGCGCGCGCACCACCCGCGCCTTCTGTGCGGGCGACAGCTTGGCAAATACCGACGTCTTCCCGGCCAGTTCACCCAGCGCCTCATCCGTCAGACCGTCAATCTCGGGGCCCAGCACCAGGTTGTCTGCGCTCAGGCCCACCTGACGGCAAATGCTGCGGGTCACCTTGTCGTTGTCGCCGGTGAGCACCTTGACGGCGACGCCATAGGCGGTCAGCGCTTCGATGGCGGCCTTCGCGCTCTCCTTGGGCGGGTCGAGAAAGGCCAGGTAGCCCATCAGCACCATGCCCGTTTCGTCCGCCGCGCTGAACGCGCCCACGGGGGCGTGGTTGTCCTTGTAGGCCACCGCGATCACGCGCATGCCCTTGGCGTTGAGGGCGTCCACGCGCTCATGGATGACGGCGCGCATCCCGTCGTCCAGCGGCTTCACATCGCCGTCGTATTCGACAAAGGCACAGGCGCCCAGCATCTCCTCCACCGCGCCCTTGGTGATCATCTGGGTGCGGCCGTCCAGCCGCTCAACCACCACGCTCATGCGGCGGCGGTCGAAGTCAAAGGGGATCTCGTCCACCTTGCGGTAGGCCAATTCAAGGTCCTTCAGCTCGCCGTGGCTGTCCCGCTCCTCGTGGGTGCGGTCGAGGATGGCCACGTCCAAAAGGTTCTTCAGGCCCGTCTGGAAAAAGCTGTTGAGAAACGCGTAGCGCAGCACCCGCACGTTTTCATTGCCGCGGACGTCCAGATGATATTCCAGCACCACCCGGTCCTGGGTCAGCGTGCCGGTCTTGTCGGTGCAGAGGATGTCTATCGAGCCCAGGTTCTGGATGGCATTGAGGTTTTTGATGATGACCTTCTCCCGGGACATGGCCACCGCGCCCTTGGCCAGGCAGGTGGTGACGATCATCGGCAGCATCTGGGGCGTAAGGCCCACGGCGACGGACACCGCGAACAAAAGCGCGCCGATCCAGTCGCCCTTGGTGAGCCCGTTGATCAGAAATACCGCCGGCGCCATGACCATCATGAAGCGGATCAGCACCCAGCTGACCGAATCCAACCCCTTGTCAAAGGCGGTCTTGGGGGGCTTCCCGGAGAGATCCCTGGCCAGCTGCCCCAGCATCGTTTCCCGCCCGGTGGCCACCACCACGCCCATGGCGCTGCCGCTGATCACATTACCGCCCAGAAAGGCGAGGTTCCCGCAGTCGGTCAGCGCGCCCTCCGGTTTTTCGGGCCGGGCGGTCTTTTCCACCGGCTCGCTCTCGCCCGTCAGCGCCGACTGGCTGAGGAAGAGGTCCTTGGCAAAGCATATGCGCATGTCCGCCGGGATCAGATCCCCCGCGGCCAGGTGCACCACGTCCCCCACCACCACCTGATCCAGCGGGATCTCGACGCGGCCGTCCTCCGACCGCTCCACGCAGGTGGTGGTGTGGATCATCTCCGAGAGCGCCTGGGCGGCGTTGCCGCTCTTCGTCTCCTGCACAAAGCGCAACAGCCCGGAGAACCCCACCATCACCGCGATGATGATCAGGGTGGTCGGGTCCTTTTTCCCATCTTCGGCAAAGATGATGTCGGTAAAGGCGGAGACCGCCATCAGCGCCAGCAGGATCGCGGTAAAGGGGCTGACGAAGGCCTCGAAAAGCCTGCGCGCCGCGCTCACCCCCGCCTCCCGCTGCACCCGGTTGTCGCCGTAACGCGCCCGGGCGCGCTGCGCCTCCTCCCCGCTCAGGCCGTTCTGGCGCGTGCCGATCAGCGCGTACACCTCCTCCGGGGTGCACCCGGCGGCCTCCCGCAGCCGCGCTTCGGCCTCGACGGCGCCGGGCGTCCTGGACGCGGCCGCGCCGTGCATTGGTTCTTTAAAAATGGTCCTTTTCATGACTTGTACCTCCTTTATCGCGCTTTGGGCGTCGGACGCGGCCCCCCCCCCGCGGGGCGCCAAATTCGCGCACAAAAAACCGCCCGGAAGGCGGGCGGCAAAGCATGTGCGGATGCGCCGGGGCGCCGCTAAAAGCCGCCCCCGGACGCTTCGCGCAAATGGCGATGCCCGGCACCCGCCGCCGTACTTTGGGGAACCTCAACAGACCCGGACACGCCGCTCACATCCCTTCCAAAAGAAAATTCCGCCGGCCTCGAACCCGGCGGAAACCATGCGCTCTGCCATCGTTCGAGTTTTGGCTTCGCAGGGCGGTGAAATTGCATTATCCTATGCCTTGAATCGACATAGACTGTTCAACCAACTCGCCGTGTCTCCACGGCTTCGCGGCAGCAATCCGTATCCCTGTGGTAGCCTCACCTACCGATTACATGTTCAGTATAGGCCCCGGCGCAGCCTTCTGTCAACCCTCCGCAATGTAAAACCTGTGCTTGCGCGCGGCCAGGCCGGCGACAGAAAAGCGCCGGAACCAAACCGTTCCGGCGCTTGGGGTATGGCGGGGATCCCGCTTAATAGTTCTCTTCCTTCAGCTGGAAGAACGCCTGGGGATGCAGGCAGACCGGGCAAACCTGGGGCGCGGAGGGGCCGATGGCGATGTGGCCGCAGTTGCGGCACTGCCACATGCGCATGCCGTCACGGGTGAACACCAGCCCGCCCTCGACGTTTTCGCACAGCTTCAGGTAGCGGGCCTCGTGCTCCTTCTCAACCTTGGCAACCGCCTCAAACTGCGCGGCGATGTCGTCAAAGCCTTCCTCGCGGGCAACCTTGGCAAAGCCCGCGTACATATCGGTCCACTCGTAGTGCTCGCCGGCGGCCGCGTCCTTGAGGTTGGTCACGGTGTCGGCGACGGCGCCGCCGTGCAGGTGCTTAAACCACAGCTTGGCGTGCTCCTTTTCGTTGTCGGCCGTTTCCAGGAAGATCGCGGCAATCTGCTCAAAACCGTCCTTCTTGGCGCGGGAAGCATAGTAGGTATACTTATTGCGCGCCATGGACTCGCCCGCAAACGCGGTGTTCAGGTTGGCTTCGGTGCGGGATCCCTTCAATTCTTTCATGGCAATCAGTCCTCCCGTAAAATTTTTGCACATTGTCCGGTGTTATTGTTACCCGCGCGCCCCGGATCCGAAACAGCCGGCGGAACGAAAACGCAGGATCGGCCCCCGATGTTGACGGCCCGTTTCCCGCATGTTAAAATATACCAAAGAAAAAGAGGGGGCGCATCGCGTTGACCATTCAGACCTTTGATCAATGCCTGAGCGCGCTGATGAAAAAGCACCGCATCACCATCTCCGACATGACGCGCCGCCTGAGCATCCGCAGCAACACAACGCTTTCCCGCATTCTGCACGCGCAAAGCTCCGTCCAGGCCGCGGAGCATTTTTTTCAGGCGCTGCAAAGCGTGACGCCGCCGGTCTTTGACGCGGCGGAATTCATGGCGCTGGAGCGCGCGCTGGAGGTCAGCCGTCTGGGCGTGGACGCCTACAACGCGAATATGGAGATGTGGCGGCTGCTGGGCAGCGAGCCTCTCCCCTCCAACTCCTTCCCCATCGAGAGCTACGGATCGGCGCGCTATACGAGCACCGAGCAGCTGATCGATTTTTATAAGACCGTCCACGCCGCCACCATCCACATCGCCTCCAGCCTGGTGTACCCGGTTTTCCCCGAGATGCGGGACCTGCTGATCGACATCGCCCCATCGAGGCGCGTCCAGGTGCACCACTACTTTTCGCTGGAGGGGGATGACAGCCAGATCATCCGCGCCGTGCGCACGGCGCTGCCCGTGGTGTGTCTGCCCAACTACCACGGCTACAAGATGTCGCGCCCGTCGACGCTGGACAGGGAATTTCTGTCCCAGAGCCATGCCGTCGCGCGCTTCCAGCGCGCGGACGGCAGTTTCGGCACCCACGCGATCGTATTTATCGCCAACCGCTGTCTGCTCTACGAAAACAACGAGCGGAGCGGCATTTTTGAAATGCTGGTGCGGCGCATCGCCGAACAGGGGCGCTGGTACGCCCCCGTCAAGGAGGACCGGGCGGCGAGCCAGCGGACGGACC
Source organism: Eubacteriales bacterium (assembly GCA_029974035.1). The sequence continues at coordinate 10,607 of JARKQG010000101.1, forward strand.
TTCTGCTGGAAGCCAAGAACGCCTTTCTGAGGGAGAAGGACCGCGCGCTGTACGGGATCACGCCGGACATCCCGCTGGCGGCCATCCCCGGCGATCTGGTGGACGTTTTGACGCGGGACCCGTGGGCGCCGCCCATGTCCGCCGAGACGCTGGCGGAGCTCAAATGGGTGCAGTATCAGCGCAACCGCAACCTGTATGAAAAAAAATCTCCCTCGCACTTCATCGTACAGCGCGAAGGGCTGCGGCGCTTTGCCGAAACGGGAGAACTGGCGCTCGTCAACCGGCCCGGGGACCTCAGCCCCTTCTCGCCCGCCGAGCGCGTCGCCATATTGACGGACTGCCTGCGCCGCACCCAGGAGATGCATTGCTTCAAGCTGCACCTGGCCAAGGGCCCTCTGGCGGCGTGCAACCCGCTGTACATCCTCTGTCTGGACCGGCTGGGCGTGCAGTTCCGGCATCCAAAGAACGCGGCGCAGGGCGCGCCCGTGGTGGCGCTGACCGAATTTACCGCACTGTACCAGCGCTTTTTTACGGAGGAGCTGCTGGCAAAGCACGTGGAGCGCGACGATGTGCTGTGCGGCTTTCTCAGAGGGCTGATCGACGAACTGAAGCGGCGGCTTTGACCCCGGCGCGCCCCTTCCGGGGCCTTGCCGGCGGTCCGCCGCGCCCTTGCGGCGCCTTTATCTTGTATCGCTTGATTCCCGGGTCACCCGGAGGCGCACCATCGCGCGGGCCAGCATGGAGCGGGTCATCGCGTATTCCTGCATGCTTTGCTTCTGGCGCAGGATCTCCTCGGCTTCCTCTTTCTCCCGCTGCGCGCGGTTGACGTCGATCTCCTCGGGCCACTCCGCAGTCTGCAAAACGGCGTACACGCCGTCCGGCAGAATGGAGGCGTACCCGCTGGAGGCGGCAAACCAGCGCCACTCCCCCTGCTGACGGATGCGGGTGACGCCCTCGCCGAGGGCCACCAGTGCGGGCGAGTGGCCGGACTCCACGCCGTATTCGCCGTCCTGTGCCTGCAGCACCACCATCTCGACCTCGTCTTCAAAGAAGGCGCGCTCCGGCGTCACCACGGAAAGATGAAACGTCAAGCCCTCACGCCCCCTCCTGCTCCCGGGCGGCCTCGATCAGCTGCCGGCCCTTTTCCCTGGCCTCGTCCAGCGTGCCCACCATGAAGAATGCGGCCTCGGGCAGGTCGTCCACCTCGCCGTCCACAATGGCCTTAAAGGAGGCTACGGTGTCCGCCACCTTGACGTACTTGCCGGGGATGCCGCTGAACACCTCCGCCACGTGCATCGGCTGGGACAGGAAGCGCTGGATGCGGCGGGCGCGCAATACGGTCTTTTTGTCCTCCTCGGTCAATTCGTCCATGCCGAGAATGGCGATGATGTCCTGCAGCTCGCGGTATCGCTGCAGCGCCGCCAGCACGCGCAGCGCCACGCGGTAGTGCTCCTCGCCCACCACGTCCGGCGACAGGATGCGCGAGGACGAGTCCAGCGGGCTGACCGCCGGGTAGATGCCCAGTTCCGCCACCTGGCGGGACAGCACGGTGGTGGCGTCCAGGTGGGAGAAGATCGCGGCGGGGGCAGGGTCCGTCAGGTCGTCGGCGGGCACGTAGACGGCCTGTACCGACGTGATGGAACCCTCGCTGGTGGAGGTGATCCGCTCTTCCAGCGCGCCGATTTCCGTGGCCAGCGTGGGCTGGTAGCCCACCGCCGACGGGATGCGGCCCAATAGCGCCGACACCTCGCTGCCCGCCTGGATGAAGCGGAAGATGTTGTCGATAAACAGCAGCACGTCCTGCTTCTCGGAATCGCGGAAGTGCTCCGCCAAAGTCAGCCCGGTCATGGCCACGCGCATGCGCGCCCCCGGCGGCTCGTTCATCTGGCCGAACACCATGGCGGTCTTGTCGATGACGCCGGACCGCTCCATTTCGAGGATCAGGTCGTTGCCCTCGCGGGAGCGCTCGCCTACGCCGGTGAACACGGAGAACCCGCCGTGCTCGATGGCGATGTTGTGGATGAGCTCCAGAATCAGCACCGTCTTGCCCACGCCGGCGCCGCCGAAAAGGCCGATTTTGCCGCCCTTGGCGTAGGGCGCCAGAAGGTCGATGACCTTGATGCCGGTTTCAAACATCTGGGCCGCGGGCATCTGCTTGTCAAAGCTGGGCGCGCTGCGGTGGATGGGCAGCAGCTCGTCCGGCTGCACGGGGGGCTTGCCGTCGATGGGCTTGCCCAGCACGTCCAGCGCCCGGCCCAGCGTCTTGCGCCCCACCGGCACGGTGATGGGTGCGCCGGTATTTTCCACGGCCAGCCCGCGGGAAAGCCCCTCGGTGGCCTCCAGCGCGATGCAGCGAACGCAGTCGTCCCGGTGCTGCATGACCTCCATGGCCACCTTGCGGTCGCCGCAGAGGGCGTAGAGCAGCGTGTGGATCGGCGGAAACGCGCCCTTTTCAAATTCCACATCCAGAACCGGCCCGATGATGCGTACCACGGTTCCGTTTGTCATTCCTGTTCCTCCCCTACTGAGCCACCCATGATTTCGGTGATTTCCTGGGTGATCGCGTCCTGCCGCACATGGTTGAGCTGCAGCCTGAGTTTTTCCAGCATCTCGCCGGCGTTGCGGGTGGCGTTGTCCATGGCGGTCATGCGCGCGCGGTTTTCGCTGGCGTAGGACTGAGCCAGCGCCGAATATACCAGCCCCATCAGGTAGTCGTGGGCCATCGCCTCCGCCACAGCCGCGGGCGAGGGAAAAAACTCAAACCCCGCGACCTTCGCGTGAATGGGCGACGTATCGGAAAAATCCACCGGCAGAAGCGGCAAAAGCCGCATGACCGTCGGCGTCAAAACGCCGCGCTCGCCCAGCATCGTATAGATGACGTAGACTTCGTCCACCGCCTTGGACAGAAACAGCTCGATCAGCGTGGCGGTGATTCTGCGGGCCTGGCGCAGCGTGGGGTTTTGGATGATGTGCTGAAAGTGCACGTCCGGCGTAATGCCGCGCCGCTGAAAGAAGTCGGTGCCGATGTGCCCCACGGTGAACAGCTTGACGTTTACGTGCCCGCTGTTTTCGATGGTGTCCAGCGCCAGCTTCAGAATCTGCTGGTTGTATCCGCCGCAGAGGCCCTTGTCCGCCGCGATCACCAGATAGGCCGCCTTCTTTCCGTGCTCGCGGAAGAAGCGGTTGTTGATCGACCCGCCCGCCGTATCCATGATGAAGCGGATGCCCGCGCGCACCTGGTTGAAAAACGCCAGGTTCTGATCGTGCAGGTTCATGGCGCGCTTCATCTTGGCCGAGGCGATCAGGTGCATGGCCCTGGTGATTTTCGATGTGTCGTCGACGACCTTGATGTGGTGGCGGATCTCGGAAACGCTGTTCATTGCGCCGCCCCCGAACGGGCCAGCCATTCCTTGACCGCCTGGGCCATGCTCTTCTCAAAGGAAGGGGTGAGCACGCCGTTTTCCGTGAGCTCGCGCACGCCCTCCGGGTCCCGCGCCTCCATATAGGCGGGGAATTCACGCTTGAACCGCTGCACCCGCTCCGACGTGGTGTCGTGGGGCACCAGCGTGTGGGTGGCGGCGTAGAGCAGCTCGATCTGCGAAACGGCCGGCATCGGCTCGCCGTCCTTCTGGCGCAGCAGCTCCGTCAGGATGGCGCCGTAACGAAGCGTGTCGCGGGTGGCGGCGTCCATGTCGGAGGAGAACTGAGCGAACACCTGCAGCTCCCGATACTGGGCCAGCTCCAGCCGCAGCCTGCCCGCCACGGCGCGCATGGCCTTGCGCTGCGCGGCGCCGCCGACGCGGCTGACCGACAGGCCGCCGGAAACCGCCGGGCGGATGTTGGAGCGGAACATGTCCGTGTCCAGAAAGATCTGACCGTCGGTGATGGAGATCACGTTGGTCGGAATGTAGGCGGAAATGTCGCCCGCCTGGGTTTCCACGATGGGCAGCGCGGTCATGGAACCGCCGCCCATCTCGTCCGACAGGCTGGCCGCGCGCTCCAGCAGGCGCGAGTGCAGGTAGAACACATCGCCCGGGTAGGCCTCGCGGCCCGGCGGGCGGCGCAACAGCAGCGACATCGCCCGGTAGGCGATGGCATGCTTGCTGAGATCGTCGTAGATGATCAGCGCGTCCTTGCCGCCGTACATGAAGTGCTCGGCCATCGCGCAGCCCGCGTAGGGCGCGATGTACTGCATGGAGGCCGCGTCGCTGGCGGTGGAGCAGACGACGGTGGTGTAATCCATCGCGCCCGAGGCGCGCAGCTGATCGACGAGCCGCGCCACGGAGGAGGTTTTCTGCCCGATCGCCACGTAGAAGCAGTAGACATCCTTGCCCTTCTGGTTCAGGATGGCGTCCAGCGCGATGGCGGTCTTGCCCGTCTGGCGGTCGCCGATGATCAGCTCGCGCTGGCCCCGGCCGATGGGCGCGATGGCGTCGATGGCCATCAGCCCCGTTTCGAGGGGGCGGTCCACCGGCTTTCTGGCCAGAATTGCCGGCGCGGGCGCCTCGATGGGGCGGTCCTCGTCGGAAAAGATCGGGCCCTCGCCGTCCAGCGGCTCGCCCAGCGGGTTGACCACGCGCCCCAGGAGCCCCTTGCCGCAGGGCACCTCCAGCACGCGGCCGGTGCCGCGGGCCTGGGCGCTCTCCGGCACGGTGGCCTCGCCGCCCAGCAGCACCACGCCCACGTCCTCGCGGTCCAGGTTCATCACGATGCCGCTGCCGCCGCCTTCAAATTCCACCAACTCGCCCAGCACGCAGTCCAGCAGACCGCTGACGATGGCCACGCCGTCGCCCGAGGTCAGCGTAACACCCGCGCTTTGGGCGTTGACGCGCGTCAGGTCCACATTTTCCTTGATTTGCCCAAGCCGGGATTCCAGCACCCGTCCGATGGCTTTCCACTCAAGCATCGAGGATCGACCCCCGTTTCATCAGCTCGCGCTGCACCAGCGCCAGCCTTCCCTTGAGCGAATTGTCCATGACGCGGCCGGCGATCTCCACGGATATGCCCGCGAGAAGCGCCTTGTCCACACGCTCCGTCAGCGTCACCGGAGCGCCCAAAAGGCCGGCCATGCAGCCCTCGAGCCGGGTCATTTCCTCCGGCGTCAGCGGGAAAGCGGTATTTACAATGCCCTGAATCATTCGCTTCGGCCCGCCCTTTCAAGGAACTCGTCCAAAAGGCGCCTGTGGTCTTCGATGCTGACTTCGCGCTCCAGCACCATCGACGCGATCTGGACGGAGAGCTGCGCCGCGTCCTTGTAGAGCTCCTGCCGCGCGTTCTGCTCGATGACGCGCACCTGGGCCTTCGCCTTTTCGGCAATCGCTTTGGCGTCCGCCTCGGCCGCGGCAATCACGGCATCGGCCCGGGCCCTGCCCTGGGCCTCGCCGGTCTTGATCAGGCCCGCGACCTCGCTGGCCGCGCCGTCAAGCTGGCGCTTGCGCTCGCTGAGCAGCGCCTCGGCCTGTTTCTGGCTCTCCGCGGCGCTGTCGATCTCCCCGGCCACCTTTTCCTCCCGCGCCTTCAGAAACTTTCTGACAGGCTTGTACAGAAGGTAATACAGCGCGGCCAGAAGCAGCACTGCGTTGACCATGTGCAAAAGAATGGTCGTCGGATTAAACAGTCCTTCCAAACCAGCATCCCTCCGTTTCCGTTGCCCGACCGCCGATCACACCTTGGCGCCAAGAACGAAAATCAGCAGAATCGAAACCAGCAGCGCGTAAATCGCGCAGGTTTCCATCAGGATCAGACCAAAGAGCAGCGACGAGTTGATCTTGCCGAAAGCCTCCGGCTGGCGCGCGATCGCCTCCGACGCCTTGCCCGTGGCAATGCCCATGCCGATGGCGGCTCCCGCGCCGCACAAAACCGCGATGCCGGCGCCGATTGCGATGAGTCCGAGTGGTGACATGTCAAATCCTCCTCTTGATCGCTGGTTCCAAAAATTATTCCACCGCTTCGCTGGTGTAGATCAGCGACAGCAGGCCGATGACAAATACCTGGATGCCGATTTCAAATACCGTGAAAAACGACGAGAAGGCCGCCGGCAGTACGAGCGGCACCAAGTGGTAGATCATCTCCATGATGACCGCGCCCACCAGGATGTTGGCAAAGAGCCGGATCGCCATCGAAAAGGGCGTGATCAGGTCCGTGAGCACGCGGATGGGAAACACGATGGGCGTCGGGTGGCACATGGCCGCGATGCGGCCCTTGATGCCCCGGTAGCGAAGGCCCGTCACATTGACGGCGATAAAGCAGGTCAGCCCCAACGCGATGGCGCAGTTGATGTCGCCGGTGGCCGCGGGCAGGCCGAACAGCTCGATGATGGAGGCCGAGAACACGTAGACCATGAGCGTCAGCGTCACCGGCGCGATAAAGGGCGCGGACTCCCCCACATAGCCTCTGGCCCACTTTTCAAGGCCGCCAATGGTCATCTCCAGCACCAGCTGCAGGCCCTTGGGCTTCTCCGTAAAGCGCCTGCGGATGTAGAGGTTGGCCAGCACAAGCAGCACGACCACCACCGCCAGCGCACCCCACGCGAGCACCACGCTCTGCCCGACGTTGACGCCGAACACGAAGAAATCTTCCGGATAGATATTGACTGACACTTCCATGCGAAAGGCTCATGCTCCTTTGCGTTTGGCGCGCCAGAAGGCGTAGCCGAATGCGGTAAATGAAACGCTCGCCGCGAGCGTGAAGCCGATCAGCGCCGCGACCGATACGGCGACAGACGCGATCATGCCCGCCGCCCACAGCGGCAGTTTGATCGCCAGCAGCCAGGGCTTTCTGCCCTCGACGATTCGCCACAGCAACTTGAACTGTACCCAGCCCACCGCGGCGCCGGCCAACGCCGCAAGACCTACGTATATGGCTCCCATATGAAGCATTATACCCCATTCCCGCCATAATTTACAAGGGCTGTTTGCCCCAAAATGGCCAATCCGCCTCTGTTAAACTTGCGGCCCGGAACCGGCGGCGCGGCTTTTCATTGCGCGCGGACTGTGGTATAATACCCATAATCATACCGGAGGTGTGCGTTTTATGAAAATTTCCGCGAAGGGTCGCTATGCGCTGAGGCTGATGGTGGACCTGGCCCAGCACGACAGTGGCGACTGGATCGCGCTCAAGGACATATCCGGCCGCCAGGGGATATCGGTCAAGTATCTGGAGCAGATCGTATCGGGGCTGAGCCGCGCGGGCCTTCTGCGCTCCAGCCGCGGTGCCTCCGGCGGCTACCAGCTGACCCGCCCCGCGGAGCAGTACACCGCGGGCGAAATCATCCGGGCGCTGGAAGGGCCGCTGGCACCGGTGGCGTGCCTGGACCAGGAGCCCAACCGCTGTCCGCGCCGGGAGGACTGCCCCACGCTGCCGCTGTGGGAGGGGCTTTACAAGGTGGTCAACCAATACTTGGATTCCTTCACGCTGGCGGACATCGCAAAGAACGAGACCCCCGCCTACGATTATTCCATCTAGTGGTCCCGGGGCGGGCACCGCGCGATGTGAAAAACCGGGCTTCCGCAAGGGAGCCCGGTTCTCTTGCATCGCTAACGGACGCGCTTAGCAGCAGCCGCAGCCGCAGCCGGCGGGATGATCCACGGAATCCATGTACTTGATCAGCTCGACGACCTTGTTGGAATAGCCCCACTCGTTGTCGTACCAGGACACGACCTTGACGAAGTGATCGGTCAGCGCGATGCCGGCCTTGGCGTC
>JARKQG010000104.1 GCA_029974035.1 Eubacteriales bacterium
CGCGCATCCGGTGGTGCTGGTATACAGGCTGGCAACACCTTTCGATGAGACTGTCGCGCCCGTCGAGATTGCCGGAGCAGATGGCGTCAACACCATCACCAGCGACGGCGCGTCCGTCACCGTGGATTACACCGGCAGCGGATGGGCCGCGGTGGGCGCGGTTCAGCGGGTGAACGTGGAGGCCGTTGAGATCACGCCGGAACTGGGCATCAAGGTGTCACAGATGCTGACTGACGGCACGAACACCAAGAACGTCTACACCCGGCTGTACAGCAAGGGACTGGAGATCTACGACGCGGACACGGGCGAAAGCATCGGCGGACTATTTATGCGAGACGGTAAGGTATTTCTATTATCGTCTGCGTTGGGCGACCCTAGGCAAAACTCGGACTTCTTCATTAAGGTGCTTTCATCGGGGTATAGCGGACACTATTATAACGAATTATCGTTCCGATACGGAGAAGATGAGTGGCTGGGGGATATAACCTGCGACGTTGATGTGAATTCTTCCGGAGAGGTGTTCCCAAAAGGAATGACGCTTTCGTCAGGATACGGAACTAGGATCATAAGTTCGGACCAAGAAGATAACAGTGAATATCCTGAGTACCCAATCGATATTACATCTTCGATCGGGGTGTCGCCCCATGAAGAGGCTGTTAATGGGACCGGAAATTGCTGGATTGCCGCCGTAAAAGATGACGGTATGGAAATCTCCGGACATCTTATACAAGCTGGAATGTGGTTTGATGTCAGCAATCGGGCGTGGGGCGAAAACGGTATAATTAGGACAGAAGGAACCATACGGCCAACGAGCTCAAACAATGATAGCCTTGGGCACGCATCTTACAGGTATCGACGAATCTATTTGAACAATTCCCCTGACGTTTCGTCCGACGCGCGGCTGAAGCAGGACATTACCGATCTTGACGGTAGCTTAATCATGAAGCTCCGGCCCCGCGCCTACCGCCTCAAGGCCGACCCCCAAAAGCTGCACTTCGGGCTGATCGCTCAGGAAGTCAAGGAAGCGCTGGACGCATGCGGCATTGTGGACGCTGACCTGTACGGCGATGAAAACCCGGATAGCCTGTCCCTGCGGTACGAGGAGCTTATCGCCCCGCTGATTGCGTTCACGCAGCAGCAGCAGCGCCGCATCGACGATCTGGAAGCGCGCCTGGCCGCGCTGGAGAAGCAATCCTGACAACCTGACAACCCGGTGAAAAGATTCAGCCGCCCGATGGGCGGTATTTTTGTGCCGTTCGCGGCGGGAAGGCGGTAGAGATGGCAAAGGTGAAGGTGGGTTCCGCGCGCATTGACGAGCGCGGCAAGGCAACTGGCGGGGCGGCCGGCGACCAGACCGGCAAGGAAGTGTCCACGCAGGACTGGTATTTGCACAGCAAGGGCTGGGTATGCATTCGGGCGAAGGAACCGGTGGTCGCGGCGGCCATCGCGGCGACGATGAAGGCGGCGTGTGCCAATCCCCTGATCGGGTATGACCAAAACCAGCGGAACACGCTTTGGGATGCGCTGAAGAATAAGAGGTTTGACCTGACGAAGCTCACGGTAAAGGTGGAGACTGATTGCTCCGCGCTGGTCCGCTTCTGCTGCGCCGCGGCGGGCATCGTGCCGTCCAACTTCACGACGGCGACGCAGATATCGCACCTGCGCGCGACGGGGGCTTTCGACATCCTGACGGCGGACAAGTACACGCGGCAGTCCGCCTACCTGCGCAAGGGCGATATCCTTGTGACGAAAACCAAGGGGCACACGGTGGTGGTGCTGAATGACGGCCCGAAAGCCTATGAGGGCGACGTGACGCTGGGTACGCGGGCGCTGACGCTTGGCAGCGATGGCACCGACGTTGCCGCCCTGCAAACCCTGCTGGCCGCGCTGGGGCACGACCCGCAGGGGATCGACGGAGACTACGGCCCCAACACGGAGACGGCGGTCAAAGCCGCACAGAAGGCGCTGGGCCTGACTGCGACGGGGACGGCGAGCCTTGCCACCATCGCCGCCATACAGGCCGCAGCCGACGCGCTGACCGATCCGGACGAGCCTGACGCGGCACCGGAACCGGAAGACGAAACCGGTCTGCGCGTCACGGGCGATACGGTCAACCTCCGCGTCGGGCCGGGCACCGATTTTGACATTGTCAAGGCCGTAAAAAAGGGAACCGTGCTGGCACCGGTGTCGGCGGAGGGCTGGCGACCCGTCCTCGTCGGCGGAGAGGTGTGCTGGATTTCGGAAAAGTATGTGGAGGTGGCGTAAGTGTCGAACATGGAGTGGATCGGGTACGCCGTCGGCATAGCGGGGGTGCTGGTAGGGCTTGCCGGATGGTTGCGCAATAATCGGGGCGACACCGCCGAGCAGGCACGGTGGATGGGCGGGATCGACTACCAGCTCAAGGACATCAGCCGGAAACTGGATGACCTGAATGGCATCCCCGGTCGTATGAAGGCCGTGGAAGATCGCCTAAAGGACATTGAGCGGAAACTTGAAAAGCACATCGACGAACATGGGAGGGAAGGCTAAATGCAGAACCGAGTCAAATCCCCAGTGCTCTGGACGGCGGTCGCCGCCCAGGTCGTGACCATCCTGATCCTGCTGGGCGTGATCGACGCCGGTCAGGGCGACACCATCAACGCTGTGATCGCAGCAGTTCTTCAAGCGCTGGTAGCGTTCGGCGTTGTGAACAACCCGACGAACGGCGAAGGGCTGTAGGACGCAATCCCCCGCTGGCCGAGAGGCTGGCGGGGGAGTTTTTTCTGCGCGTATTCTGCCCAAAATCGACAAACTATGATATAATTAATAAACATCCAACAACGTAATATGGCGGGTGACAGCTTTGCCTGACAGCCCACAGCGAGTGTGGCTCGCTGACTTATATCAGCTTTTTTCGGATGATGTCCACAACGTCATCCGGTTTCGGTTGCGCCCAGTCAAACTTGTTTCAATGGCTGACGATATCCTCCAAGATGTCTTTCTTACCGCTTATGATAAGTATGACAGTTTGACCAACCACCCTGACATCCGTAGATGGCTATTTTCTACCGCAAATTTCAAGTGCAAAAACCTAATCCGGAAGCAGGCTGCGGAGCGGAAGCGCATTCTTTGGGATGATGGTGCTTACCGTCCCGATCCTCCGGATCCATCTGCTGAACATGCGTTGGTCCGGGTGTTGGAAGAACCAGTTGACTATAAAGCGGTCGTACAACGAATGAAAGAATGTATGACAAACCTAGACCTTCAGCTGTACGGTCAAGTTTATGAAGACAAAGTACCAATCCCCAAGCTTGCCAGTTTACACGGTATCTCAGAAGCAGCTATGAAGATGCGCATCAGCAGACTACGCCGTCGCATGCTATTTTCTATAAAAAATATTCTATACAATATGTTACAAGCCCTTTTTCGATACATATTGTAAGTGAAGGGAGCGCCATCCTCATGAAACCGGACAACGACGATGCTCGCCAGGCGTTGGAAGCCATACTGCGAGATACAAGAGGAGGAATGTCCGATGCGGAAGTAAATGAAGTGGTCTCTCGCGAACTGGATAAGGGCGAAGAGATGGACGCCGATCTCATCTCGGAAGCTCTTTGTGAAGCCCCGGAAGAAGGTCAAAAAGAGGCAAACTGGACTGCGATCGAGCGTAGGTTGGGTGCCTTCAGGGAGAAGGCCCCAAGTGCCTTGAAGCGACGGGCCTGGGTGCGCGCGGCAGCCGCCGTACTTGTCGTCCTGACCCTTGTTTCGGTTGGTACCGCAACGAATGCTTTTCGGTGGGACAGTCTCGTGACGGTGTTTCGTCCTTTTGCTGAGTATCTCGGAATCCATTTGGCTGTCGAAGACCTGGGTAGTGCCGGAACAGTAGAAAAGGTGATGGGAAAATCTACGGACCTAGTAGCCGAGACAATCAGCCAAAGCATCCGGGATGTACAACAAGTACCTGAATCGCTTCATGGCTATCCTTCCGTGCCTTCTTGGATTCCCCGTGGGTATGCGTTCAAGTACGCGGAGGTTTTCTACGATTCGACCGAATCCAGTTTGTTGATTGGTTACACCAATGGAGACACCGAGTTGTTCGTCCAGACAATTACCTACGACAAGGCGACAACGAGAACAGCGATCAATGTGGTGGAAAAGGATGTTGCAGAAGGGCAAAAAGTTGCGCAGGCTACGATTACTGAGAATGAAGGAATTGTAAATGCCACGCGCGAGGATGATTTAGCTTGCTACATGGTGTGGGGACGGCTCTCCCGAGAAGACATCTCAGCAGTCATCGCATCAATAAAGTAGAGGGAGATGGATACAAATGAAGAAGATGCTTGCAGCCGTTTTGATGATCGCCCTCGCAGTCATCGTTCCAACATGTTCAGTGGCGGAAGAGATAGATGGCCCGATCATGACGCCCTACGCCGACAGCTTTTTCTCTTCTTACGGCATCTCAATGAGCAATCCATCAGGATCGACCATCCATATTGTTTTCCGTGTCTCCGCGATCGAAACGATGGACATCTTGGGCGCCACATCGTATGATGTACAACGACTTGTTGGCGGGACATGGACGACAGTCGCAAGTAGCCTCTCCGGCAGCCTCGGATCGGACAAAGCATCCTACTCTTTTTCAAAAAACTATTCTGCCACCTCCGGCTATTCATATAGAATCAAGGCCAGATTCTATGCGAAAAAGTACGACGGCAGCAGTAGGACGAATACTGTGACGTCCTCTTCTATTCGCGTCTAGGAGATCTGCTATGGCCAGCGTGCCTCAGCGCGATGCGAATAGCCTTCTGCATTTACGGCGGGAAAACGATAAGCTGAAGCAGGAAAACGAGCACCTGAAGTGGGTCCTTAATTCAATCAGGCGGATGATCACGTCGGTCCAGAGGGACGATGAAGTAGGATCATCGGAAAGATAAGTCGGTCTTTCGGCCCGCCGGATTAGCTTCTGAATATGTCGCACCCGTTGAATGCGGCGCGACGCGCGTGTTCATCTTCACGCGATGTATTCAGCTTCGGCGGGCTGAGCTTAATAAAACGATTTCTGGGCTATTCCGTTGGTATGATAGAAGAAGTTTCACCCCCATGGCGCCGGTGCGCAGATCAAGCGGAAAGGGTACAAGCGGTGCAAGCGGTGCAAGCCGTAGCTGTTTTCATACACCCATTTTACACCCATTTTACACCCAAACACCTGATTTACACCCATTTGGGGTGTAAAAAGACCGATTACCGCTTAACAATCAACAGGTGATCCAAAAATCAAAATCCCCGGAAACCCTTGCATTTGCTGGATTTCCGGGGATTTTCGCTGGCGTGCCCGGAGGGATTCGAACCCACGACCTTTTGGTTCGTAGCCAAACACTCTATCCGGCTGAGCTACGGGCACACGTTTTCAATGACGCTTGACTATTATAGCGCCATCGGGCGGGTTTGTCAATGAAAACCTGGGGGAAAAGCGCGCGGGCCGGGTTAATTTTCGCGTCTTCCGGCGCGGCACGGCCGTCACAGCACCCCCCGCACGCGGCCGCGGCGGGTGCCCTCCAGCAGGCACAGGTAGGTGGCGGCGGTGTCAAAGCGCGCGTCGTGCAGCGCGCCGCCACCGCCAAACCACTCGGATGCCCTTTCCGCGACGAAGTCCTCCGAAAGCTCAAAAAACTGGACAAGCTCGGTCAGCTTGGGCGGCTTGGGCCGGCCGATGTTGACCTTGCGGGCCAGGTTCATGTCGGAGGTGAAGTAGTTCATCGTGCAGAAGACGGGCTTCTTGGGCAGCGCGAGGCCGCAGCGCTCCATCTCCACCCGCAGGTACTTTTCGTCCGCGGACACGTTGTGGCCCACCCACATCTTCGCGGCGGAGAAATCGTCCAACACGTCTGGAGCGACATCCTCAAAGCGCAGCCCGCCGGAGAGCTCGCGCAGCTTTTCCAGCGTGAAGCCGTGCACCTCCAGCGCGCCCTCGCTCATGTCGTCCACCTCAAAAAAGAGGTTCTTGCCCGCCACGCACCCCGCCTCCGCAATGAGGTAGGACAGCTGGCAGATCTGCCCGGGGACGAGATCCGTGGCCTCGGTGTCAAAGACGATCACGCTCACAGGGCCTTCACCGCTTTCCCGATGCGCGAGAGCGCCTCCTCCACCCGCGCCCGGGGCGCGGCCAGGTTCATGCGCATGAAGCCCGCGCCCTCCTCGCCGAAGTGGGTGCCGGAGGACAGGCCCACCCCCGCGCGGTCGATGAAAAACCGCTCCAGGGCCTGCTGGTCCATACCCAGCGCGCGGCAGTCCAGCCACATGAGGTAGGTGCCCTCCATGGGGCAGGGGCGAATCTGCGGCGCGTCGGCCGCGAAAAACGCCTCCGCCAGGCGCCGGTTTTCATCAAGATAGCCGACGAGCGCATCCAGCCAGGGCGCGCCCGCGCGGTGGGCCGCCGTCTGCGCCACCGCACCGAAGATGTTGGGGGTGTCCGCGCCCATCGTCCGCATCGCGTCGCGGACGCGGCCGCGCAGCGCCTCGTCGCGGATGATGATGGCCGAGGAGCGCAGCCCCGCCAGGTTGAATGTCTTGGTGGCGGAGACCAGGAGAATGGTCTTCTCCGCGCCGGGCAGGGTCATGGTGGCGGTGTGCCTGTGGCCCGGCAGCGCAAAATCCGCGTGGATCTCGTCGGCGATGAGCGTGGCGCCGTAGCGGCCGACCAGCGCGATCAGCGCCGAAAGCTCGTCCCGCGTCCACACGCGGCCCACCGGGTTGTGGGGGCTGCAAAGGATCATGGCCTTCGCGCCCTCCTCCAGGCGGCGGCGGACGCCTTCGAGGTCCATTCTCCAGCCCTCGGCAGTCTCGATCAGCGGGCTTTTCATCACCGCGCAGCCGGCGCGGTCGGCCATTTTGAAAAAGGGCTGATACACCGGCGGCTGGACGATGACGCCGTCGCCGGGCTCCGTGACCGCCCGCAGCGCGAACAGGATCGAATCCACCACGCCGGGGCTGAAAATCGCCCACTCGGGCCGCATTTCGAGGCCGTGGCGCGCGCGCATCCATTCCGTCAGCGCCTCCGTCATGGGCGCGTCGTAGTCGGTGTAACCGTAAGCGCCGTGGGCGGCGCGCGAAGCGATCGCCTCCCGCACGCAGGGCGGCGACGCGAAGTCCATGTCCGCCACCCACATGGGGATGACGTCCTCCCGACCGAAGATCCGCTGGTTGAAATCCCACTTTTCGCAATAGGTGCCGCGGCGGTCGATGCCGCGGTCAAACTCGTCCCAATAGGCGCGATCCATGTCATCCGCTCCCGGCAACAAAAATATCTCTATCATTGTAGCACCGCTTTTCCGAAAAGAAAAGCTGCGGCGGCGGCGCGTAACAAAATCTTACGGTTAAATCGCCTCGGCGCATCCGCCAGCGGCTTGACACTTTCACGCATTGCAAGTAAAATAGTTCTGATAGTCAAGTCTTTTGGCTGGATTTATCCCGGCGCGTCCGCGCCGGTTCCGTTAGTTTTTCAGGAAGGGGGACAACTTTCATTGAGCACGACAATCATCGCGATCATCACCGCGCTGATTGCGTTGGCCGCAGGCCTTGTAGCCGGTTTTCTCTACAGACAGAACGTAACCGAAAAGAAGATCGGGCGAACCGAATCGTTCGCCAAGAACCTGCTGGACGACGCCACGCGAAAGGCCGAGGAGAAAAAGAAGGAGACCATTCTCGAAGCCAAGGAAGAGATCATCAAGCTTAAGAACGAACTGGACAAGGAAGTGCGCGACCGCCGCAGCGAAGTGACGCGGCTGGAGCGCCGGGTGGCCCAGCGCGAAGAAACGCTGGACAAGAAGCTGGATAACCTGGAAAATCGCGAGGAGAACCTGAACCAGAAGTACCGCGAGGCCGAACGGCTGGAGACCGAGGCCCAGGCGCTGCACGCGAAGCAGCAGGAGGAGCTTGAGCGCGTTTCCAATATGACCCTCGAGGAAGCCCGCGACCAGCTGATGGACCGCATCCGCAAGGATGCCTACCACGACGCCGCCGTCATGGTGCGCGAAATCGAGGGCAAGGCCAAGGAAGAAGCCGACAAGAAGGCCCGCAACCTCATCGCCCTCGCCATCCAGAAATGCGCCGCCGACCACGTGGCCGAAACCACCGTTTCCGTGGTGGCGCTGCCCAACGACGACATGAAGGGCCGCATCATCGGCCGTGAGGGCCGCAACATCCGCGCCCTTGAAACCGCCACCGGCGTGGACCTCATCATCGACGACACCCCCGAGGCGGTCATCATTTCCGGCTTTGACCCGGTGCGCCGCGAGGTGGCCCGCATGACGCTGGAGCGCCTCATCACCGATGGCCGCATCCACCCCGCCCGCATCGAGGAAATCGTGGAGAAGTCCCGCCGCGAGGTGGAAAACCAGATCCGCGAGGCCGGCGAGCAGGCCGTGTTTGAAACCAACCTGCACTCCATCCATCCGGAGCTGGTGAAGCTGCTGGGCCGCATGAAGTACCGCACCAGCTACGGCCAGAACGTGCTCAAGCACTCCATCGAGGTCAGCCACCTGGCGGGCGTCATGGCGGCGGAGCTGGGCGCGGACGCGCAGCTGGCCAAGCGCGCCGGCCTTCTGCACGACATCGGCAAGGCCATCGACCACGAGGTCGAGGGCACCCACGTCTCCATCGGCGTGGACCTGGCCAAGAAGTTCAACGAATCCGCGGCGGTCGTCAACGCCATCGCCGCCCACCACAACGACGTCGAGCCCCAGACGGTCGAAGCCGTGCTGGTGCAGGCCGCGGACGCCATTTCGGCCGCCCGGCCCGGCGCGCGCCGCGAGTCGCTGGAAAATTACATCAAGCGCCTCGAAAAGCTGGAGGAGATCTCCAATTCCTTCGAAGGCGTCGAAAAGAGCTACGCCATCCAGTCGGGCCGCGAGGTCCGCATCATCGTCAAGCCCGAGGACGTCAACGACGCTGGCACGCTGATCCTGGCCAAGGAAATCGTCAAGCGCATCGAGCGCGAAATGGAATACCCCGGCCAGATCAAGGTGAACGTGATCCGCGAAACCCGCGCCGTGGACTTCGCGAAGTAGGCCGGAACGAACCCATCCCCCAAGGGGCCAAGGCTGAAACGCCCGCGCGTGCGCGGGCGTTTTTAAAGTATCAAAAACCCTGCGAGGTTTTTTTGATGCGGAGGAGGAGGCCTGCGCACACCTGAAATGCTCACGCATTTCCGGGCGGTGTGCTGACGTATGGTGCTGTTTCTCCCCCCAGTGTGCGCACTGGGGGGAGAAACCGTTCCCGACGTACGTGCCGCCGGGAACGATTGAAGTCTGCCGAGGACTTTGTGGATGGTCTGAACGCCTGCGCGGGCGTTTTCGTTTGGGCGCCGCTTTACGCAATCTGCGTTGCCAAGGCGGCGTCCGGGCGGTATAATAAAGGAACACATATTTGGGAGGCGCGTCCGTGGGCAGAATCATCGCGATCACCAACCAAAAAGGCGGCGTGGGGAAGACCACCACGGCGGTCAATCTGTCCGCGTGCCTGGCGGAGGCGGGAAAGCGCACGCTGCTCATCGACGCCGACCCCCAGGGCAACGCCACCAGCGGCGTGGGCGCGGCGGGCAAGGGCGCCCATTCCATCTACGACGTGCTGATCAACGACTGCCCGGCCTCCGCCGCGGTGATCGACACCGGCTACGCGGGGCTGCGGCTCATGCCCAGCGCCATCGAACTGGCCGGCGCGGAAATCGAACTGGTGGCCATGCCCGGCCGGGACACGCTTTTGCGGGACGCGCTCTCCGCCGTTCAGTCCGAATACGATTACATCCTGATCGACTGCCCCCCCTCCCTGGGGTTGATCACCCTCAACGCGCTGGCCGCGGCGGGCAGCGTGCTGGTGCCCATTCAATGCGAATACTACGCGCTGGAGGGCGTGGGCCAGCTGATGAACACGCTCTCGCTGGTGCGAAAGCGGCTCAACCCCGGGCTTGAGGTGCTGGGCGTGGTACTGACCATGCTGGACGGCCGCACCAACCTGGGCATCCAGGTGGTGGACGAGGTGAAAAAGCACTTCCGCAACCGGGTGTTCGCCACCGTGGTGCCCCGGAACGTGCGCCTCAGCGAGGCGCCCAGCCACGGGCTGCCGATCCACCTGTACGATCCCCGCTGCGCCGGCGCCGAGGCCTACCGCGCGCTGGCCCAGGAGCTGATCGAGCGCGTGGAGGACCCGGACTAGTCGGGGAAGCGCCAGGGGGCAGGCTGTCCCCCGGAACCCATACAAGGGATAGAAAGCGCCGCGCGGTCCGCCCCGGGAGGTCGGAGGCGTCGCCGCCGATTCATTCAAGGCAGCGGGAGGGCGGCATGCGCGGCCGCAGGCTGCATTCCGATTCGCGCGCAAATTCCGCGGACCCAAGAAACGCGGAATCCGCGCTTCGCAGTGAAGGCCGCGAGGCGGACTGAACTGCCCTCATGAAGGGAGGCGATCAAATGGCCAAACCCCCAAAGCACGGCTTGGGACGCGGCCTGGAGGCTCTTCTGGGCGGAGAACAGCGCGAAGCGCGCGAGGCGCGCGACGAGGTGCTGTCCATCCGCCTTCAGGACATTGACGTCAACCGCGCCCAGCCCCGCCGCACCTTTGACGATGCGGCGCTGAGCGAACTTTCGGAATCCATCCGCTCGGTGGGCGTGGTGCAGCCGATCCTGGTCACCCGGACCGGCGCGCGCTATTCCATCATCGCGGGGGAGCGCCGCTTCCGCGCGGCGCGGCTGGCGGGCCTCGCGGAGATCCCCGCCATCGTGCGGGACTACGACGCCACCCGGCGCCTGGAAATCGCGCTGATCGAAAACCTGCAGCGCGAGGACCTGAACCCCGTCGAGGAGGCCATGGGCGTGCGCGCGCTGATCGCGGAGTGCGGCTATACCCAGGAGCAGGCCGCCTCGCGGCTGGGCAAGAGCCGTCCGGCGGTGGCCAACCTTCTCAGGCTTCTGTCGCTGCCGGAGAGCGTCCTCGACATGCTGAAGGACGGCGTTCTGACGGCGGGCCACGCCCGGGCGCTGGCGGGGCTTTCCTCCCCCGAGGCGCAGGTGCGGCTGGCGAACCTGGTGAAGGCCCAGGCGCTGAACGTGCGGCAGCTGGAGCGCATCTGCCGGCAGCAGGATTCCGCCCCGGAAAAGCCGCCGAAGCCCCGGCCCGCGGCCGAGCTGGCCCGGCTGGAGTCCATGGCGCGGGACGCCTTCGGCACCCGCGTGAAGCTGGAGGGCGACGTAAAGCGCGGCCGGCTGATCCTCAGCTATTCCAGCTACGAGGACCTGGAGCGCATCTGGGACATTCTCGACGGCATCGTGAACAAACCATAAGGAGTGAAACGCCGTGAGCGTGAGCGATTTTGAACTCAACATCCTGGAGATCCTGAAGGAGGACGCCCGCACCGCGCCGGAGCGCATCGCAGTCATGACCGGCAGCGACGCCGACACCGTGCGCGCGGCCATTTCCGGCATGGAAAAGCGGGGCATCATCGTCAAATACCCCGCCATGATCAACTGGGACCTGGCCGGCGGCGAAGAAGTGGAGGCGCTGATCGAGGTGCGCGTCACCCCCCAGCGGGACGAGGGCTTTGACGCCATCGCCGAGCGCATCTACCGGTTTGAGGAGGTGTCCAGCGTCTACCTGATGAGCGGCGCCTACGACCTGATGGTGCTGGTGCGGGGCCGCACCATCAAGCAGCTGGCGCTCTTCGTATCCGAAAAGCTGTCCACGCTGGAACACGTCAACTCCACCGCCACCCACTTCGTGCTCAAGCGCTACAAAAACGAGGGCGTGATCCTCGAGGGCGTCCGCCGCGACGAGCGACTGGCGGTGACCCCGTGAACTACGAATCCATCGTCTGCCGCCGGGTGGCCGACGTGCCGCCCTCCGGCATCCGCAAGTTCTTCGACATCGTCAGCGAAATGAAGGACGCCATCTCCCTGGGCGTGGGCGAGCCGGACTTTACCACCCCCTGGGCCTACAGCGACGCGGCCATCTATTCGCTGCGCCAGGGCCACACCCACTACACCTCCAACTGGGGGCTGATCGAGCTTCGACGCGCCATCGCGGGGTACATGCGGGGCCGCTTTCAGGTGTCCTACGACCCGGCGGACGAGATCCTGGTCACCGTCGGCGCCAGCGAGGGCATCGACCTGGCGCTGCGCGCGCTGGTGGAGCCGGGGGACGAGGTCATCGCCCCGGACCCCACCTACGTATCCTACGCGCCGGGCATCGCCTTTGCCGGCGGGACGTGCGTGCCGCTGAAGACCCGGGCGGAGGACGACTTCCGCATGACGCCCGAGGCGCTGCGCGCCTGCCTGTCGCCCAGGACCAAGGCACTCATCCTGCCCTACCCCAACAACCCCACCGGCGGCGTGATGGGACAGGAGGACCTGGAGGCCATCGCCCGGGTGCTGGAAGGCACCAATGTGATCGTCATCTCCGACGAAATCTACGCCGAGCTGACCTACGGCGGCAGAAAGCACGTGTCCTTCGCCTCCATCCCCGGCATGTGGGCGCGCACCATCACCCTCAGCGGCTTTTCCAAGGCCTTTGCCATGACCGGCTGGCGGCTGGGCTACGCCTGCGCGCCCCGGCCTCTGGCGGAATTGATGTGCAAGATCCACCAGTTTACCATGCTGTGCGCGCCCATCGCGGGGCAGTACGCCGCGCTGGAGGCGCTGAAGATCGGCGCGGAAAACGACTATGCCGACGTGTCCGCCATGGTGCGCGCCTACGACCGCCGGCGGCGGCTGGTGGTGGACGGGTTCAACCGGCTGGGGCTGGACTGCTTCGAGCCGCTGGGCGCGTTCTACGCCTTCCCATCGGTGAAAAAGACCGGCATGACCAGCCAGGAATTCTGCCAGCGGCTGCTCAGGGAGCAGAAGGTGGCCGCCGTGCCCGGCGACGCCTTCGGCGCGGGGGGCGAGGGCCACTTCCGCGTATCCTACGCCGCCAGCGCCGAAAAGCTGGCCGAGGCCATCGACCGCATCGGGAAGTTTCTGCACGGCAACGGATAATACCCGTTCGAAACAATCATGATTCGTCGAGCCGGGTCTTTGGAATAATGATTGTTTTTATACCAAAAGGGAACAAAGAAAAGCATAGCGGAGGCGATCGCCCTCTCTATGCTTTTCTTTTGATGGGGAGTCCGGAGGAATCCCATCCCTTTGGAAGCGGTCCTGGGGCGGCGCCTCTCCTACTCCACGACCCGCCAGGCGTCAAGCGGCCACATGACAAAGCGCACCTTGCCCACGATGTCCTCCGCGGGGATGAAGCCCACGTCGGAACTGCGGCTGTCGTGGGAGCCGGCGCGGTTGTCGCCGCAGACGAACACGTAGCCCTCGGGCACTTCCCAGGCGCCGTTGATGGCGGGGCTCGGATAGGTGATGAAGGGTTCGTCCACCCGCTCGCCGTTGATGTAGGTTTCGCCGTTGATCATGAGGATCTTGTCGCCCCCGACGCCCACCACGCGCTTGACGAAGTTTTCCTTGAACCCCAGAAAGCCCGTCCTGTCCGGAAAGTGGCAGATGACCACGTCACCCCGCGCCACGCCCTTCAGCTTTACGTCCAGCACCGTGACGATCAGCCGCTCGCCGTCGTGCAGCGTCTCCTTCATGGAACTGCCGTCCACGCGGATCACGGTAAAGAGGAACGAGCGGATCAGAAATACCGCGATCAGCGCCACCGCGATGGACACGATCCACTCCCGGGTTTCCTTGCGCGCGCGGGCGCGCCGCGCGGCCTTCGCGGCCTCCTCGGCGCTTACGGTTTCCTCGGCCTTCGCGTCTTCCGGCGCGGGGGCGCCGGGCTTTTCCAAATCTGCCATACTCTCTCCTAACCGACGGTCGAAATCGCGTCAAAGGGCCAGAGCCTCAGGTGCACCTTGCCCAGAATGGCCCCATTTTCCGGCACGCCCAGCTGCAAAAGCGGCCCGGCCTCGATGGGGCCCACGGAGCGGCTGTCCAGCGAGATCGGCCGGTTGTCGCCCATCACAAAGTATGTCCCCTCGGGAATTTGGTACGCATCCATGGAATCGCCGCTTCTGCGGGTCAGGTAGGGCTCGTCCAGTTCCTCGCCGTCAATAAAGACCACGCCGGACCTGAGCTCGATGGTCTCGCCCGGCAGGCCGACAATCCGCTTCACGCAGTAGTGGTCGGCGCCGGGGTAGGTGCAGATCACAATGTCGCCGCGGCCGTAGCCAAAGAGCTTGCCGTCGATGATGGTGGCGGCCAGCCGGTCGCCGTCCCGGAGGGTGTCCAGCATGGACTCGCCCTCCACCCGGATCATGGTAAAGAGGAATGCCCGGACGATCGCCACGATGACCAGCGCCACCAGGATCGACTTGACCCACTCCATCATTTCCTTTTTCGCGTCCTTCTTGGGCGCCGTTACAGGCGTTTCGCTCATGCGCTTGCGACCTCTGTCTTTCTTTTGCTCGGGGCAAGCCCGGAATCTACCCCACCGCGCCCCACTCGTCCGGCGGCCAGAGGATGCGCTGCACCCGGCCCACGATGAGGCTGCGGGTGTTGCGGATGAGGCCGAAGGCGCGGCTGTCAAAGGTATTTTCGCGGTTGTCGCCCATCACGAAGTAGCAGCCTTCCTGGATGGTGGTCAGCGGATAGTCGCCGCCGCCGGGCTGGGATACGTAGGCCTCGTCCAGCGCCTCGCCGTTGACGTAGGTGATGCCGCCCCGGATCTCGATGGTCTCGCCCGGCAGCGCCACCACGCGGCGGATCAGAAGGCCGTCCGGCGAATTGACGCCCACGATGTCACCCCGGGCGGGCTTGGCGGAATAATAGACGCTCTTTTGCATCACCACCACGTCGCCCTGGGGCAGCGTGGCGCCCATGGCGTCGCTGGATACCCGGACCAGTTCAAAGCCGAAGGTGCGCACGCCGAAGCCGACAATCAGCGCCAGCACCAGCGCGATGGCCCAGTAGATCAGCGCGCTGCCGCCCGTCTTGGCCTTTTTGCGCCTGCGGGCGGCGGCGCGGACGGGCCGGTCGTCATACCCGTCGCGGCGGGATCGGTCGGCGCGCTCCGCAGCGCGCGGCGCCTGCGCCCGGGGCTTTCTGCGCACGGCCACTTCCTCGCCGTAGCCGTCCTCCGCCGCCGGGGGACGCCGCTTTCCGGCGGGCCGGGCCGCCCGCTTGGGCGCGGCGGCGCGCGCCGGGCGCGGGTAGCCGTCCTCCCCAAAGGGGAGAACCGCGCCGCGGGGGCGGGGCTTCGGCTTTCTCGGGGCGGCGGCCTTTGCGGGCCTCGGGGCGTAGAAGTCGTCCTCTTCGTAGAAATCGTAGCCCTCCGGCTCCGGACGCGCCTTGGCCTTGGCCGGGCGCCGGGCGGCGCCGGGCGCCTTTTGCCTGTTCATTGGGGGGGTTCCTCCTCCACCCGGCTCACAATCTTCTTGAGCCGCTTTTCAAACACGCTCCGGTCAAGCATGACGATGCGCCCGCAGCCCTGGCAGCGGATCTTGATGTCCGCGCCCACGCGGATCACCGTCCACAGTTCGCTGCCGCAGGGATGGGGCTTGCGCATCTTCACCAGATCGCCCAGACGAATGTCCATGACTACCTCAGCGAGCAGGCCATGCCGGACTCCGCGGCGGTTCTCATGCCCTCCTCGATGGCGCGGCGGTTGATCTCCATCATCTTTTCCTTGCCGCTGCCCAGCTTGTGGCGAAGGGCGCCCATCATGGTGTCGATGTCAAAGGTGCAGGTGAGCCCCGCGTAGGCGCCCAGCATCACCATGTTGGCGGCGCGAAGGCTGCCGGCCCTGTCGGCGATCTCGCTGCAGGGCACGCCCACGGCGCGGATGTCCGCGCGGGCGGGCCGGGTGTCGATGAGGCTGGCGTTGTAAAGGAGCGCGCCGCCGGGCTTCACCAGCTTTTCAAAGAGCATCATGGAGGGCTTGTTCATGGCGATCACCACATCCGGCTCCTCCACCTTGGGGCTGCCCACCGGCTCGTCGGAGATCACCACGGTGCAGTTGGCGCTGCCGCCGCGCATCTCCGGGCCGTAGGAGGGCATCCAGGAAACCTCCTTGCCGTCCAGCATGCCGGAATAGGCGATCAGCTGGCCGATCAGAAGCACGCCCTGCCCGCCGAATCCGGCGACGATCAGGCCCGTTTCCATGCTACTCCACCTCCTTGAACACGCCCAGCGGGTACTGGGGGATCATGCGCTCTTCCAGCCACTTAAGCGCCTCCACCGGGGTCAGCCCCCAGTTGGTGGGGCAGGTGGAGAGCACCTCGATCATCGTAAAGCCCTTTCCCTCCATCTGGTACCGGAACGCCTTTTTGATGGCCTTGCCCGCGGCCAGCACGTTTTTCACATCGTGCACGCTGACCCGCTGAATCAGCGCCGGGCCGTCCAGCGTGGAGAGCATTTCGCTGACGCGGATGGGGTTGCCGGCGATCTTCGCGTCCCGCCCCAGGGGGGAGGTGGTGGTCTTCTGGCCCAGGAGGGTGGTGGGGGCCATCTGGCCGCCGGTCATGCCGTAGATGGCGTTGTTGACGAAAATCACGGTGATGTTCTCGCCCCTGGCCGCCGCGTGGACGATCTCCGCCGCGCCGATGGAGGCCAAATCGCCGTCGCCCTGGTAGGTGAACACGATATTTTCCGGATGCACGCGCTTGGCGCCCGTGGCCACCGCCGGCGCGCGGCCATGGGCGGCCTCGTACATGTCGCAATTGAAGTAATCGTAGGCGAACACGGCGCAGCCCACCGGCGCCACGCCTACGGCGCGGTCCTGCAGGCCCAGCTCGTCCAGCGCCTCGGCCACCAACCGGTGAATGATGCCGTGGGTGCATCCGGGGCAGTAGTGCATGGGGGTGTCGGAGAGCATCTTCGGCTTTTCAAACACGATGGCCATCACGCGCCCTCCTTCATTTCGCGGATTTTTTCCAGAATTTCGTTGACGCCGGGAATCATGCCGCCGGTGCGGCCGTAGAAGCCGACGGGGCAGGCGCCCGCGGCGGCGATCTTCACATCGTCCACCATCTGGCCCATGGACATCTCCACCGCCAGAATGGACTTCACGCGCCGGGCGGCCCGGGCGATTTCCTCCTCCGGGAAGGGCCACAGCGTGATCGGGCGAATCAGGCCCACCGGGATGCCCTCGGCCCGTGCCCTGCGCACCGCGGTCAGCGCGATGCGGGCGGTGGTGCCGTAGGCGACGAGGGCGTAGCGGGCGTCGTCCATGAACTGGGTTTCCACCATCACCTCGCGCTCGCGCATGGCCTGGTACTTGGCTTCCAGCTTCTGGTTGTGCTTTTCCAGCACGTCCGGCTTGATGTAGAGCGAATTGATGACCGCGCGGGGGCGGGTTCTGTCCCAGCCGGTGGCGGCCCAGCTCTTTTCGTGGCGCTCGGTTTCAAAGGATTCGGGCATGACCACCGGCTCCATCATCTGGCCGATGACGCCGTCTCCCAGCACCATCACGGGGTTGAGGTATCGGTCCGCCGCGTCAAAGGCCGCGGCCGTCAGCGTGACGGCCTCCTGGACCGTGGAGGGCGCGTAGACGATCATGCGGTAATCGCCGTGGCCACCGCCCCGGGTGGCCTGGAAATAGTCGCTCTGGGCGGGCTGGATGGACCCCAGGCCAGGGCCGCCGCGCACGATGTTGACGATCACGCAGGGCAGCTCCGCGCCCACGATGTAGCTGATGCCCTCCTGCTTCAGCGAAATGCCCGGGCTGGAGGAGGAGGTCATCACCCGGGCGCCGGCGCCGGCCGCGCCGTAGACCATGTTGATGGCGCTGACCTCGCTCTCCGCCTGCAAAAACGCGCCGCCCACCTCCGGCAGGCGCCTGGACATGTATTCGGGAATTTCGTTCTGCGGGGTGATGGGATAACCGAAAAAGTAGCGGCAGCCGGCGCGCACCGCGGCCTCGGCGATGGCTTCGTTTCCCTTCATCATCTGGCGGTTTCGCATGGTACCCCTCCTCACTTTTCGACGGTGATCACGCAGTCGGGGCACATGCGGGCGCAGAACGCGCAGCCAATGCACTTTTCCGGCGCTTCGCATTCACTGGGATGGTAGCCCTTGGCGTTGAGCTTTTCCGACAGCTTCAGGATTTTTTTCGGGCAGGCCACGACGCAAAGACTGCAGCCCTTGCAGTCGTCCTCCCGGATGGTCACTTTGGGCAAAGGGAACACCTCGCATCACGGATTTCCTAACAGTATACCATATCCGTATGTGGTTTTTGTGAACAAATCTATTTTCCCACGCAAAAATTTCGGAACACCGCGGCAATCACCTCGTCCGGGGCGCTGCGCCCGGTGATCTCGCCCAGGGTTTCGAGGGCCTCCATCAGGTCCACGCTGATCACGTCCGGCGGCATGCCGCCCTCAAGGGCGGTTTGGGCGCGCCGAAGAGCCGCAAGCGCCCGGCGGGCGCAGTCGATCTGCCGGGGCTGGGTGAGCAGCTCCTCGGCGGCGGATTCGTCCCCCGCCCGCGCCGCGACGGCCTCGAGCAGCGCGTCCACGCCCTCGCCGGTCCGCGCGGAAACGCGGCGGCCCGCCCGGCCGGGAAAGGTGCCCAGGTCGCACTTGTTGAGCACCACCAGCGCGCGCTCGTCCGCCGCACGGATCAGTTCCCTTTCCGCCCCGCTCTCCGGCGCGGAGCCATCCAGCACCAGCAGCACCACGTCGGCGGACTCGGCGGCCCGCCGGGCGCGGAGGACGCCCTCGCGCTCCACGGCGTCCTCCGCCTCGCGGAGCCCCGCCGTGTCCATCAGCGTGATTTCGAGGCCCCGGTACCGGAGCCGCTCGGCCAGCACGTCCCGGGTGGTGCCGGGCACCTCCGTCACGATGGCGCGGTCGCTTTTCAGGATCGCGTTCATCAGCGACGACTTGCCCGCGTTGGGCGGGCCCGCGATGACCACCGCCAGCCCCTCCCGGAGAAAGCGGGCCGCGCGCTCGTCCAGCGCGCCCTCGAGGGCGGCGAGGGCTGATCGGATGCCCTTTTCAAGGTCCAGGGCCGCCTCCGCCTCGTCCACTTCCTCGGGAAAGTCCGCCAGCGCCTCGATCCGGGCCAGAAGGCCGGTCAGTTCTTCCGAAACGTCCTCCACCAGGCGGCGCACCGACTGGTTCATCTGCCGCGCGGCGGCGCGGAAGGCCCCCTCGCCGCCGGCGCGGATCATGGCCATCACCGCCTCGGCCTGGCTGAGGTCGATCCGCCCGTTGAGAAACGCCCGGAGCGTGAATTCCCCCGGCTCCGCCACCCGCACGCCCTGCCGCAGCACCAGCGACAGCGCCTTTTCCACCGCGTAACGCCCGCCGTGCACGTGCAGTTCGGCCACGTCCTCCCGGGTGTAGGACCGGGGCGCGGCCATATATACCGCCATCGCCTCGTCCAGGGGCTGCCCGTCCTCCACGATATGGCCGTAGTACAGCCTTCCGGGCGCAAGGGGAGCAAGCGCGCCCGAGCGCTCAAAAACGGCCTCGAGCGCTTTCAAGGCGCCCGGGCCGCTGACGCGCACGATCGCGATGCCGCCTTCCCCCTGCGCGGTGGCGATGGCGGCGATGGTGTCCTCCCGGCTACGCATGCACGCGGACGGGCAGCACCAGGTAGGTGTAGGCGTCGCCCTCGACGGGGCCGATCAGGCAGGGACTGACGGAGGAATTGAAGCGCAGGAAGATCTCTTCGTCCTTCACGGCCCGCAATACGTCCATCATGTAGCGCACGTTGAAGGCGATGTCCAGCGCCTCGCCCTCGACCTCGGCTTCCAGCTCCTCGTACACGTCGCCGCTCTCGGAATTGGCGGTGATCACGATGCTCCCCTCGGAAACCGACATGCGGATCAGGTTGTTGCGCCCCTCCCGCGCCATCAGCGAGGCGCGCTCAACGCAGCGGGCCATGGCGTCGGTTTGCACCTTTGCGCGGGTTTTCCATTCCTTGGGGATGATCCGGCGGTACTCGATGAATTCGCCGTCGATCAGCGTGGTGTAGAACTGGGTGGAATCCATGTTGATCATCAGCTGGTTGCCGCCGATGAGGATCATGGCCATGCGGCTTTCGTCGTCCGCCATCACGCGGGCGATTTCCGTCAGCGCCTTCTGGGGGATGATGGCGCTGATGTCCGCCGCGTCGCCGGAGAGCCGCTCCAGCCGCAGCGCCAGCCGGAAGCCGTCCAGCGCCACCATGCGCAGCTCGCCCTTTTCAATCTCCATCAGGCTGCCGGTCAGCACCATCCGCGTCTCATCCGACGAGGTGGCGAAGCTGGTCTGCTCGATCATCTCGCGCAGGAGCTTCTGGGGCAGGATAAAGGAATTCTGCGCGCTGACCAGCGGAAGCGCCGGGTAGTTCGCCGGATTCTGGCCGGCGATGGTGGTGCGGGAGCCCTGGCAGCGCACCGTCATCGCAAAGGAATCGTTGGAGGAGGCCTTCATCTCTCCCTGGGGAAGCTTGCGCATCACTTCCAGAAACAGCTTTCCCGGCAGCACCAAATCGCCGTCCTCCTCGATTTCGGCGCTCACCAGGGTCACGATGGAGATGGACCCGTCGGAGCAGGTCAGCTTCAGGGAATCCTCGCCCGTCTTGATCAGTACGCCTTCCAGAATCGGCTGGGTGGTGCGCGCCGAAAGTGCGCGGGAGGCCACGCTCAGGCCGTCGACCAGATCTGTCACCTGACAGGTAAACCGCATGGGACATCCTCCTGAATTCATTCCCTTTCAAAAGAGAAACGTAATATAAGCCGTCGTAGTGCTGTGGATATTGTGGATAACCCCGCCCGGAGCCATGCGCACAGCGGGTTTTGGCGGTGGAATCGGGTGTGGAAAGCGCCGGGGTTTTGGCCGGGTTTTCCACGCTTTGTCCCGATCCGGGCGCCGGATTCTACCGTCCCTTGATCATGGCCCGCAGGGTTTCCAGCGTATTTTGCAGCTGCGCGTTCTCCGAGGCCAGTCGGTCGATCTTGTCGCAGGCGTGCATCACCGTGGTGTGGTCGCGCCCGCCGAATTCGCCGCCGATCCGGGTGGTGGACAGGTTCATCAGTTCCCGGCACAGGAACATGGCAATCTGGCGCGGCAGCGCGATTTCGCGGTTTCTGCGCTGGGAAATGAGGTCCGCCCGGTCGATGTGGTAGTAGTCCGAGGTGATCTGCATGATCAGATCCGCGGTGATGGAGCGGGCTTCCCGCGTCTTGATGATGGAGGAAAGCGCCCGCTGGGCCAGATCCATGTCGATGGGGCGGTTGTCCACCATGGTCTGGGCGTAGACGCGGGTGAGGGAGCCTTCCAGTTCGCGGATGTTGGAGCGCACCTGGTCCGCGATGAAGGAGAGCACCTCGTCCGGCACGTCGATGTGCTCGTCCTCGGCCTTTCGGCGCAGAATCGCCAGCCGGGTTTCGTAGTCCGGCTTCTGGATGTCCGCCACCAGGCCCCACTCAAAGCGGGAGCGCAACCGCTCCTCCAGCGTGGGGATGTCCTTGGGCGGCCGGTCGCTGGAGAGGATGATCTGCTTGCCGCTGGCGTGCAGCTGGTTGAAGGTGTGGAAAAACTCCTCCTGCGTCGCGGTCTTGCCGGCGATAAACTGGATGTCGTCCACCATCAGCACGTCCACGCTGCGCAGCTTTTCCCGGAGCGCGTGGCTGGTCTTTTTCTGGATGGCGTCGATCACGTCGTTGGTGAAGCGCTCGCTGGTGATGTACAAAAGCCGGGTATCCGGGTTTTCGCTGAGGATGTAGTGGCCGATGGCGTGCATCAGGTGGGTCTTTCCAAGGCCCACGCCGCCGTAGAGAAACAGCGGGTTGTAGGCGTCCGACGGCAATTCCGCCACCGCCAGGCTGGCGGCGTGGGCAAACCGGTTGGAGGTGCCCACCACGAAGGTGTCAAAGGTATACTTCGGGTTCAGCGCGTCGCCGGCCGCCTCCTGGGCGCCCTGCATCTCCGCCTCGCCGGTGGTCTGCCGGAACACGATGGTCATCGGACGGCCGTAGGCTTCGCTGAGTGCGGCCTGAAACAGCGTGCCGTACCGCTTTTTCAGGTTGTTGACGGCAAAGCTGTCGGTGTGGCCCAGCACCACCTGGGTTCCGGTCGCCGACAGCACCCGGAGCGGCTTGCACCAGGTGTTGAAGCTGACCGGGTTGATCTCCTCTTTCAGGATATCCAGCGTTCTCTCCCACAGGTCGGCGCTCAGCGCGAACTGATTCATCCCAATCCCCCAGTTCTTTCGCGGCT
The DNA here is from genome assembly GCA_029974035.1 of Eubacteriales bacterium. The sequence continues at coordinate 22,160 of JARKQG010000104.1, forward strand.
GTAATGAAGCGACGGGCGCAAGTGCTCGAAAAAAAATGGGTTATCCACATGATTGTGTATGACGATGTGGATAAGATCCCGTGCTTGTTGCAGTCATTATACCAAAAATCCGCCGTCCAAACAACGTGAAATGCTTCCCGAATCCGCTTCGCGGGGCAAAATGTTTCGGCTGACATTCTTCGAGCTCTCCCGCCACATTTCGTGGAATGCGGCGCGGATTGCGCGGTGAAAAAAATATATATTCCTATTTATATAGCCATCCGTGGACACACAACCGTCTTTGGCGCTTTATTGGGCGCGGGCGTCGCGATTTCGTCACATTTTACAAAGCGGGCCTTTGCCGCCCCCCGCCCGGGGCCGCTTTGGCGGCCGCACATTTTACTTCATAAACCTGTTGATTTTGGGCGGGTCGTGCTATAATATCGTAATCTTATCGAAAACGAGGGGATCAACGTGTCCGAAGCGCGCGGCGCCTCCAACTTCATCGAGGAATTCATCGAGCAGGACCTGGCCTCCGGCCGCTACGATCGCGTCAAGACGCGGTTTCCGCCGGAGCCCAACGGGTTTTTGCACATCGGCCACGCCAAGGCGCTGTGCATTGACTTCGGCACGGCCCAAAAGTACGGCGGCACCTGCAACCTCCGGTTTGACGATACCAACCCCGCCAAGGAGGACGCGGTGTTCGTGGAGAACATCGAACGGGACATCCGCTGGCTGGGCTACCGGTGGGACGAGCTGCACTTTGCGTCGGACTTCTTTCCGAAGCTGTTTGAAATCGCCTGCGGCCTGATCCAAAAGGGCGTGGCCTACGTGGACGACCAGACCCCGGAAGAAATGCGCCTGAGCCGGGGTACGCTGACAACCCCGGGGGTGGAAAGCCCCTTCCGCAACCGCTCCGCGGAGGAGAACCTGGATCTCTTCCACAGAATGCGCGCGGGCGAATTTCCCGACGGCGCGCGGGTGCTCCGCGCGAAGATCGACATGGCCTCGCCCAACGTGCTGATGCGGGACCCGACCCTCTACCGCATCCTGCGCCACCGCCACCACCGCACCGGCGACGCGTGGTGCATCTACCCGATGTATGACTTCCAGCACCCGCTGCAGGACGCGCTGGAGGGCGTGACCCACTCGCTGTGCTCGCTGGAGTATGAAATCCACCGCCCGCTGTACGACTGGGTGGTGCGCGAGGCCGGGTTTGAACGCCCGCCGCGGCAGATCGAGTTTGCGCGGCTGAACCTGACCCGCACCATCATGTCCAAGCGGTACCTGCGCCGCCTGGTGGAGGAAGGCGTGGTGTCCGGCTGGGACGACCCGCGCATGCCCACGCTGGCGGCCATGCGCCGCCGGGGCTACCCGCCGGAGGCGATTTCCGATTTTCTCTCGCGGGTGGGCGTTTCCAAGGCGGATTCCACCGTGGACGGCGCGCTGCTGGAGCACTGCGTGCGCGAGGCGCTGGGCGAGGGCGCGCCCCGGGCGATGGCGGTGCTGGACCCGGTGGAGGTGGTGCTCACCAACTGGCCCGAGGGCAGGGTGGAGGAGATCCGGATGGAAAACCACCCGGACCACCCGGAGATGGGTGATCGCACCCTCCGGTTTTCCGGCAGGCTCTTTATCGAGCGCGAGGACTTTTTGGAAGACCCGCCGCCCAAGTTCTTCCGGCTGGCCCCGGGCCGCGAGGCGCGGCTCAAGGGCGGCTACATCGTCAGGTGCGAAGGCCTGGAAAAGGACGATTCCGGCAGCGTGGTAAAGCTTTTCTGCTCCGTGGACATGGACTCCAAGTCCGGCAGCGCCGGCGCCGGCCGCAAGGTCAAGGCCACGCTGCACTGGCTGAGCGCCGAGGACGCGGTGCCCTTCACCGCGCGGCTGTACGAGCCCATCCTGATGGAGGACGCGCCCCAGGAGGAGATCGAGCTTGACGAGGAGGGCGCGGAGGTGGAGCGCCCGGCCCGGGATTTCATGGACCGGCTGAACCCCGAAAGCCTTGCCCTGCGCGACCGCGCCCTGTGCGAAAAGGCCGTCGCCGAGGCGCCGGTGGGCGCGCGCTTTCAGTTCCTTCGGGTGGGCTACTTCGCCAAGGACCCGGATTCCACCGCCGAAAGGCCCGTCTACAACCGCGTCGTGCCCCTCAAGGACGCGTGGCAGAAGGCGAAAAAGGGGTAGCCACCGACCGCCCCGGGCAAAGGAAGGGTATAAAAAGACATGGCATCGCTCAACAGGGATTTTACCCGCGGCAACATCCTGGGGCATCTGCTCCGGTTTGGCGCGCCGTTTCTCCTGTCCAATTTTCTCCAGGCGCTGTACAACGTGACGGACATGCTGGTGGTGGGCCGCTATTCCACCACGCTGGCCCAGGCGGGGGTCACCAACGGCGGGCAGATCACCAACGTGGTGGTTATGGTGGTTTCGGGGCTCACCGTGGGCGGCACGATCCTGGTGGGCCAGTACTTCGGCGCGAAGCGCGAACGGGACGTATCCGAAACCATCGGCACGCTGTTTTCGGTGCTGGCGATGGCGGCGGTGGCCTTTTCGGTGCTGATCATCGCCCTCGCGGACCCGATTCTCCGCATGATCCAGACGCCGGAAACCGTGCTGGACGAGGCGCGGGCCTACCTCAGGATCTGCATGCTGGGAAACCTCTTCGTCTTCGGTTACAACGCGGTATCGGCGGTGCAGCGGGGCCTGGGGGACGCCAGGCGGCCGCTCATGTTCGTGGCGGCGGCCTGCGCGGTCAACGTGGCGCTGGACGTGTGGTTTGTGAAGGGGCTTGGAATGGGCGCCGCGGGCGCGGCCTGGGCCACCATCATCGCCCAGGGGATCAGCGTCCTTCTGGCGGCGGCGTACCTGTCCCGCAGGCGGTTCCTGTTTGACTTCAAATGGAAGAGCTTTGCCATCCGCCCGGAAAAGCTCCGGATGATCTTCAAAATCGGGCTGCCCAGCTCCGCCCAGTCGCTGGTGGTCAGCGTGTCGTTTCTGGCGATGACGGCGCTCACCAACGGCTTTGGCGAGGCCGCCTCGGCGGCGGGCGGGGTGGTGGGAAAGCTCAACAGCTTCGGCATCCTGCCCGTATTGGCGGTACAGCAGTCGATCTCCGCCATATCCGCCCAGAACATCGGCGCGGGCTGCTATGACCGCGCGATGGAGGCGCTCAAAAAGGGCATTCTGTTCTCGCTCTTGCTGGGCGCCGGGGTGTTCGCGGTGGTGCAGGCGCTGCCGTCGCAGCTGGTGGCGCTGTTTTCCGTGGACGCCGCGGTGATCGCGGCCGGCACCGAGTACCTGCGCACCTTCAGTTTTGACTACCTGCTGGTGCCCTTCGTGTTCTCCTTCGGCGGGCTGGTAATCGCCTCGGGCCACACCGTGTTCTCGCTGGTGCTGGCGATGCTCAGCTCCGTGGTGCTCCGGGTTCCCGCCGCGTGGCTGCTGTCCGGCCCGATGGGCCTGGCGGGGGTGGGCCTGGGCGCGCCCATCGCCACGCTGGGCGCCAGTTTCCTGGGGCTGTGGTTTGTGCTTTCGGGCCGCTGGCGCGTCAACCGCACCGGCATCCGCGCGTCGGAGCCGCTGGAGGCCGTGGAGCGGGAGGAAGCCGCCGCCGGGTTCGTCCCCGGTGCCGAGGATGCGGTGAGCGCGCCGGAGGAGCGCGCCCCCGGTTTCTGACCCGGTTGCGCCCCGCTCCGGGCACGCATTTTGTAAATTGAAGGAATTCCTTCTGTTAAAATTCATTTTATTTATTTTTCCCCGGGTTTCTGGCAGGAATCCGGGGGATTTTCATAGAATGATCTATGTCGCGCTGCATAATGCCGCGCGGGAAGATTCCAAACCATGGAAAGAAGGTTTGCATCCAATGGCTCTGACGCTGTCCAGGCGCTGCCTGAACATTGCTCCGTCCGTCACGCTGGGGATCGATGCCCGCGCCAAGGCGCTGATCGCCGCGGGGGAGGACGTGATCGGCCTCGCCGCCGGCGAGCCCGACTTTGACACCCCTGCCTACATCCGCGAGGCGGCCAAGTACGCCCTGGACCACGGCATGACGCGCTACACCCCGGTGCCGGGCACGCTGCGGCTGCGCGAGGCCATCGCCAAGAAACTGAAAAAGGACAACGGCCTGGAATACGGCCCTTCGGAGATCATCGTGACAAACGGCGCCAAGCACGCGCTCTTCGGCGCGCTGGCGGCGATTGTCAACCCCGGGGACGAGGTGCTTCTGCCCACCCCGGCCTGGGTCAGCTATCCCGAGATGATCCGCATGAACGACGGTGTGGTGGTGCCGGTGCCGGGGCGCGAGGAGGACGGCTTTCTCGTCGGCGCCGATGCGATCGCCCCCCTCGTGACCGGGCGCACCAAGGCGCTGATCCTGAATTCCCCCAACAACCCCAACGGCTCGGTGTGGCCCCGGGAAATGCTGGAGGGCATCGCGCGGCTCGCCGTGGAAAAGGGGTTTTACGTGATCTCCGACGAGATCTACGAAAAGCTGATCTACGAGGGCGGGCACGTGTCCATCGCGTCGCTGTCGCCGGAGATCAAGGCCCAGACCATCGTGGTCAACGGCCACTCCAAGGCCTACGCCATGACGGGCTGGCGCGTGGGTTACGCCGCCGGGCCCCAGGCCGTCATCAAGGCCATGAGCGCCCACCAGAGCCACGCCACCTCCAACGCCTGCTCCATTACCCAGTACGCGGCGGCGGCGGCGCTGGAATCGGACGGGGAGGACATCGCCGCCATGGCGGCGGAGTTTGACGCCCGCAGGCTTCTGATGCACCAGCTCATCGGCGAAATCGACGGCCTTTCGGCGCTTCTGCCCAAGGGCGCGTTCTACACGATGGTGAACGTATCCGGCGCCTTCGGAAAGGCGCTGCCGGGCGGAGCGCCCATTGAGAACGCGGACGACTTTGCCGCCCGGCTGCTGGACGAGGTCAAGGTGGCCGTGGTGCCGGGCACCGCCTTTGGCGCGCCCGCCCACGTGCGGCTGAGCTACGCCACCTCCCGGGAGAAGATCCGGGAGGGCATGGCGCGCATCGCGGCCTTTATGGCGCGGCTGAAGTAGCGCGCGCCATTTGGCCCGACCCCCGGCCTGTGCCGGGGGTTTTTGCGCAAAGGCCGCGCCTTCGGTTCCGGGACGGGGGCGGGCTCCGGGTGGGCGCCGGCGAAGACGGATGGGCGCTTAAAACGCGGGTTTTGGACGGAACCTATTGGCGGGCGCGCCCATGAAATGGTATTATAGAAGGCGTACAAGACAAGGAGGTTCCGTTCATGAGCCAGTTTCAGGGAAATGTATCCGGAATGCCGCGCCGCGGCCCCCGGCTGACGGTGGTGCTGATCGCGGTGGCGGTGGTGGTGCTGATCGTCATCGTCGCGGCCCTGGCGCCCTACACCGTGGTGCCCACCGGCCACACCGGCGTGGTGACCACCTTCGGCCGCGTGGAGAACTACACGCTGACGGAGGGCTTCCACCTGAAAAACCCGGTGCAGCAGGTGGTGCTGATCGACAACCGCGCCCAGAAGGCCACCGTGTCCATGCAGGCGTTTTCCAGCGACATCCAGCAGGTGGACCTGGTGTGCTCGGTCAACTACCAGGTGGACCGGGACACCGCCCAGAACCTGTACCGCAACGTGGGCGTGGATTATTATGAAAAGATCATGCTGCCCCGCATCCAGGAAAACGTGAAGGCCGTGTTCACCAAGTACACCGCCGAAAACCTGGTAGGCGCCCGGTCCACGCTGTCGGCCCAGGTCAAGGAGCTGCTGGCCCCGCTGATGAAGGCCAACGGCATCGAGATCATCGCCGTGTCCATTGAGGACATTGACTTCACCGACGCCTTCACCGATGCCGTCGAGGCCAAGCAGGTGGCCGAGCAGACCAAGCTCCGGGTGGAAACCGAGCAGTCCCAGCAAGTGAGCGTGGAAAAGGCCACCGCCGAGCGGCGCATCATCGCCGCCAACGCCGAGGCCCAGGAGCGCGCGATCTTCGCCGAGGCGGACGCCCAGGTGGCGCGCGTCCAGGCCGACGCCGCCCGCTACGCCGGCGAGCAGGAGGCCGCCAAGAACCAGGCCCTGGCCCAGTCGCTGACGGACGAGTTTATCCAATACCTGAAGGTCACCCGCTGGGATGGAAGCGTGCCCCAGGTGCAGCTGTCCGGCGGCGAGGCGTACCCGGTGATCAACCTCGCGCCCACGGCCGCGCCCGAAGTGACGCCTTCGCCCGCGCCGTAGGCCTACAGCCCGCCGGGGATGGTGGCGCCCAGGAGCGCGCCGATGATCACCGACACGTAAGGATTGGATGTGATGGGGCAGGCGCCCGTGGAGCAGCCGATGAATTTATAGGCCGCGAAACCGATGGCGCCGCCCACCACCGCGCCGATGATCCGGTAAACCAAGAGCATAACAAAAACCTCCCGTCGCGTACTGACTGCGATTATACGTCAGGCGCGGCGGGTTTTCTGTGACCGCGCCACCAAAAACCGTTGACAGGAGGCCGCGCGCCCCTTACAATGGAGGCGGATCTGAAATCAGGGGGGCAATGGATGTCGGTCAGCTGCTAGGCGAATTGGTGCGCCAGTGCCTGTGAACCCACAGGCGGTGTTGTCGTACCCGCGCCGGCGGCCGCCGCACATTGCGCCCGGAACAGGGCGTCTTGGGTTGCGCGCGTCGCAGCCTGTTTTTTTGTCCGCCGGCGCGGGGAATCGTCCGTTTCGACCCATGAAAGGGATGTGAACCCATGTTTGAACGGGAATACCTGGAACTCATCGAATACCCCCATGTGACGGCCATGCTGGCCGGATACGCCCGGACCGCCGCCGCCCGGGCGCGGGCGGAGCGCCTGACGCCCATGACGGACGCCGCGGCGGTGGAGCGCGCCCAGAAGGTGACGGCCTCCGCCCGCCGCGTGTACGAGGCGATGGGCGAGCCGCCCGTCCATTCGCTTGCGGGGCTGGACGCCCTTCACGATAAGCTGCGGCTGGGGGAGATCCTCTCCGCGCGGGAACTGATCGCGCTGGGCGAATTTCTGAACCATTGCCGGCTTATGAAAAACTATTTGACCCGGGCGCTCACCATCGACGAAACCGCGCCCGCGCTGGGCATGAGCGTCGAGCCGCTGGACGAGCTGCGCGGGGAGATCGAGCGGTGCTTTTGCGGCGAGCGGCTGGACGACCGGGCCAGCCCGGCGCTTCGCGACATCCGGTCGGCCATTGAAAGGGCCGCGTCCCGCATCAAGGATCGGCTCGCCGCCATGATGCGCGCAAACCCGGAGCGGTTTCAGGAGAGTTTTTACGGCGTGCGCGGCGGGCGCTACGTGCTGCCGGTGAAGCGCGAATGCGCCAATCTGGTGCGCGGCGCCCGGCTGGACACCTCTGGAAGCGGGCAGACCGTGTTCATTGAGCCGGAGGCCGCGGCAGCGCTCCGCGGCGAAATGGAGGCCCTCGAAATCGACGAGGACAACGAGGAACTGCGCCTGATGGCGGCGCTGACAGACGCCGCCGCCGCTCGGCGCCACGCCATCGAAATCAACCGCGAGAGCATGGAAAAGGTGGACTATGCCTTCGCCTGCGGCCGCCTGGCCGCCGCCATGGGCTGCGGCCGGGTGCGGGTTTCAAAGGGCTTTGAGCTGCGGCTCACCGACGCGCGCCACCCGCTGATGGGGCCGGAGGCGGTGCCCATGAGCCTCGCGCTGGGCGGCCGGACCCGCGCGCTGGTGATCACCGGGCCCAATACTGGCGGAAAGACCGTCGCCATCAAGACGGCGGGCCTGATCTCCGCCATGGCCCTCTCCGGGCTGCAGGTGCCGGCGGCGGAGGCCTCGGTGCCGCTCTTTTCCGGCATCTACTGCGACATCGGCGACGGGCAGAGCGTCAGCCAGAATCTTTCCACCTTCTCCGCCCACATGACGCGGGTGGTGCGCATTTTGCGCGCCGCGGGGCCCCGGTCGCTGGTGCTTTTGGACGAGGTGGGCAGCGGCACCGACCCTCAGGAGGGCATGGGCCTGGCGGTGGCGATCCTCGCGGAGCTGGGCCGGACGAAGTGCCTGGTGATGGCCACCTCCCACTACGCGGAAATCAAGCGCTTTGCCGGACGCACCGAGGGCTTTATGAACGCCCGGATGACCTTTGACCGCGCGAACCTCGCGCCCACCTACCGTCTGGAGATGGGCGAGGCGGGCGAGAGCTGCGCGCTGGACATCGCCCGCGGCCTGGGTATGCCGGAGGCGCTGCTGGCGGAAGCCCGCGCCGCCGCCTACCCCGGCGGTCTCCGCCCCGATGGCCCGGCCGCGCCCGCCGCCCCGGAACCCACCCCGGCCCGCCGCCCGGAGGAGCCGGAACAGTTGGCGGAGCCGGATCACCCGGCGGCGGAGAAGGCCGGGCCCGCCTACGCGCCGGGGGACCGGGTGCGGGTGCCCTTCATGAACTGCCTGGCCACCGTGGTGCTGCCGCCCAACGCCCGGGGAGAGATCCTCCTGCGCGTCCGCGGCAAGAACCTCTCCGTCGCCGCCCGGCGCGTCAGGCCCTTTCTGGGGAAGGAGGCGCTCTATCCCGGCGAGGACTACGATCTGGACATCGTGCTGGACAGCTGGGAAAACCGCAAAAAGCGCAGGCAGGTGGCCAAGGGGCACACCGGCGTCAGCGCCCCCGTCCGGCCGGGCGAGGAGGGAAAAACCCCCGGCTGACCGCCGGCGGCCGCGCCCGGGATTTCGCAATTTTTAAACGAAACGCGCCGGCGCGCGAAACGCCGGCGCGGTATACTTTCAGAGCGAATACATGTTTTGGAGCGATGCGCATGAACAGGCTCGACGCCAACCACTACCGGGAGGCGCTGGAGTACCCGGCCCGGAAGCTTTCGGTGGTATTCAAAAGCGTGCTGGTGGGCGCGGGGGCCGGGGCGGTGGCCAGCTTTTACCGGCTGGTGCTGGGCGGCGCGGAGGCGTGGAGCTTTGCCGCCTACCGCTTTTTCGGGGCGCACCCGGCGCTGATCCCGGTGATGTTTGCCGCGCTGGCGGCGCTGGGCTACGCCGTGGGCGCGCTGGCCAAGCGGTTTCCGATGACCCGGGGCAGCGGTATCCCGCAGATCAAGGGCGAATTGACGGGCCGCTTTGACGTGCCCTGGTTCAGCACCCTCGTCGCCAAGTTCGCGTTGGGCGCGGCGTCCATCCTGGCGGGGCTGTCGCTGGGGCGCGAGGGCCCGTCCATCCAGCTGGGCGCGGCGGCGGCCAAGGGCATCGGCCAGGAGTGGGCCTCCTCCCGGGCGGAGCGCCGCGTGCTGATCGCCGGCGGCGCCAGCGCGGGTCTCGCCGCGGCGTTCAACGCGCCGCTGGCGGGCGCGATGTTTGCGCTGGAGGAGATCTACAAATATCTGTCCCCCACGCTGCTCGTCGTGATTGTGGTCAGCGCCATGACGGGGGACTTCGTGTCCAAGCTGGCCTTTGGCCTTTCGCCGGTGTTTTCGTTTCAGACCAGCGGCGAGATCCCACTGTCGCTGTACTGGCTGCTGATCCTGATGGGCGTGGGGCTGGGGGTCATGGGCGCGGCGTACAACTGGACGCTCATCAGGACCCAGAAGCTCTACGCGGCCGTGAGGCGCCTGCCCGAGGCCGCGCGGCCGGTGGTGCCGTTTGTGCTGGCGGGGGTGCTGGGGCTCGTCTTCCCGGCGGCGCTGGGCGGCGGCCACAGCATGCTGGAATATTTGAACGCCTCCACCGCGGCGGGGACGCTGCTTCTGATGTTTCTCGTCAAGTTCCTGTTTTCGATGATCAGCTTCGGTTCCGGCGCGCCGGGGGGCATCTTCTTTCCACTTTTGATCCTGGGCGGCGCGCTGGGGGCGGTATCGGCGAAATGGGCGGGGGCGCTGATCCCGCCGGAGCTGTTTGACAGCTTCATCGTGGTGGCCATGGCGGGGTACTTTGCGGCCATCGTGCGCGCGCCGGTGACGGGCACCATCCTGCTTTTGGAGATGACCGGCTCCTTTGACTGCCTGCTGCCGCTGATCGTGGTGTCCTTCGCGGCGTACCTGACGGCGGACCTGATCAAAAGCAAGCCCATCTACGATTCGCTGCTGGACGGCATGCTGGAGGGCGGCTGCGGCGAGGACTGCGGCCCCGCCCGCAAAATCGTGGTGGAGCAGATCGTGCAGCACGATTCCCAGGCTGACGGCCGCGCCGTCCGGGACCTGGGGCTGCCCCGGGCGTGCCTGCTGATCGCCATCCGCCGCGAGGACGCGGAGCTGATCCCCTCCGGAGACACCGTGCTCCGGGCGGGCGACTACCTGACGCTGATCGTCAACGAGCGGGACGAGGGCGCGAACCGCGCGGCGCTGGAGCAGTTGACGGGCGAGCCCGGCTGAGCCGGTTGCTTTTCGGCCGCGCATCCGGTACAATAAGGCGAATACACCAAAGGAGCCGAGCATGAAGCTTCCATACGATGTGGTTTTGTTCGACCTGGACGGCACGATGACCCAGTCCCATCCCGGCATTGTGGATGCCGCCCGCCACGCGCTGACCAGCCTGGGGGTGGACTGCGCCGGGCAGGATCTCATCTGGTTCGCGGGCCCGCCGCTGTATGAATCCTTCCGCGCGCTGGGGCTGAGCGAGGAGGAAACCCGCGAGGCCATCCGCCTCTTCCGCGGCCGGTACGAGGTGGAGGGCTGGAACAACGCCCGCGTCTTTCCCGGCATCCCGACGCTCTTGCGAAGCCTCCGGGCGCACGGCGCGTTTCTCGGGGTGGTGACGGCCAAGCCCACCGTGCAGGCCGAGCACGTGCTGAGGGAATTCGGGCTGCTGCCGCTTTTTGACCGGGTGACCTCCACCAACGCCTCCGACGACCACTGCGACAAGGCGGAGCTGATCCGCCGCGCGCTGCCCGCCGCATACCGCCGCGCCGCCATGGTGGGCGACCGCAAATTCGACATGGAGGGCGCCGTGGGCGCCGGCGTGGACGGCATCGGCGCGCTCTACGGCTACGGCAGCCGGGAAGAATTGGAAAAAAGCGGCGCGTGCTGGATCGCCGAGAGCGTTCCGGCGCTTCAGGAATACCTCCTGGGCGGGCTTTCCCCGGCGCGGGGGCGGTTCATCACCATGGAGGGCCCGGACGGCTGCGGGAAATCCACCCAGATGAAGCATCTGGCCGAGCACCTGCGGCGCATGGGCCACCGGCTGACCGTCACCCGGGAGCCGGGCGGCTGCCCGATTTCCGAGCGCATCCGCAGCCTGGTGCTGGACGCGAAGGAAGACAAGATGTGCGACCTCACCGAGGCGCTGCTCTTTGCCGCGGCCCGGGCGCAGCACGCGGAGGAAGTCATCCGGCCCGCCCTTGAGCGGGGCGATACGGTGCTTTGCGACCGGTTTCTCGATTCCTCCCTCGTCTACCAGGGCGCGGCCCGGGGACTGGGGATGGAACTGGTGGCCGCCCTCAACGAAAAGGCCGTGGAGGGCCTCGCGCCCGACCGCACCATCCTGATGATGCTGGACCCCATCGAGGCCATCCGCCGCCGCCGCGCGGAAAACGCGCCCGACCGGCTGGAGGGCGACGACGACTTTGCCCGGCGCGTCTACGAGGGCTACCTGCGCCTGGCGCGGGAAAACCCGGACCGCGTGCGCCTGGTGGACGCCAGCGGCGACGTGGAACAGATCTTTGCGAAAATTCGTCAGAACGTAGCAGAGTTTTAGCGCCGCCTCCGGGCGGCCCTTGGAGGGATCCTGATGGAAACTGGCCCCCGCGAAAAATGCATGTACTGCTTTGAACCGCTGGATGGTAAGGGCGAATGCCCCGCCTGCGGCCGGGATCCGCTGGCGCCCGTATCGCCCAGCCACCTGGCGCCGGGCACGGTGCTGCGCACGCGGTTTCTCGTGGGGCGCGCGCTGGGGCAGGACGCGGGCGGCATCGTCTACGTGGCGCAGGACCTGAAGACCGGCGCCAAGCTCCGGGTGCGCGAATACTTCCCGCGGGACGCCGCCGAGCGTCAGGCCGACGGTTCCGTCGCCGTGCGCCCCGGCGCGGAGGCCGCCTTCCAGAAGGGCCTTTCCGAGATGAGCGCCAGCGTGCAGCCCAACGACAGCGCCCGCAAGCGCGTGTTCTTCGAGGATAACGGCACCGGCTACCTGGTGCAGCGCAAGGCCGGCGCGGCCGAAGCCCCGGCAGAGGCCCTCACCGAGGAAGTCCCGGTGAAAAAAGTCACAAAACAGGCGCTCATCATGGGCGGCGTGGTGGTGGCGATGGTGATCATCGCGCTGATCGTGGTGATCTCGCTGGGCCGGAACGCGCTGGACGCCACCAATACCCCCCAGAACCCCGACGACGTATGGAGCGCACCCACCGAAACCCCCGCGCCCGACGCCAGCCAGACCCCGGACCCGGACGATCTGCCCATCGTGGATACGGACCCCTCCTGGCAGGACGCGGAGGGCGGCGAGGACATCGGCGGCGGCTACACCGACGATCAGGACTACGATGGCGACGACACCGTGGACTTCGACGGGCCTACGCCCAAGCCCACGCCGGTCGTCAACTACCGCAAGGCTTCCGCGTCGCAGATCGAGGATCTGCAGTGGCGGCTGATCGAGCTCCGGTGGCTGGACGACGGCTGGCCCACCGGAAAATACGACAAGGCCACCGAAAACGCGGTCAAGGCGTTTCAGCGCTACGTGAACGAAAACTTCGGCGCGAAGCTCACCGTGGACGGAACCGCCGGCACCAGCACCATCCAGTGGCTGTTTGACGCGGACGCGCCCATCAAGCCCAACACCACCCCCATCCCGACGGTGACGCCTGTGCCGACGCCGACGCCGGAGCCCACCGCCTGGCCGAACCCCACCGAAACCCCCGCGCCGACGTCCGCAGCCACGCCCACGCCGACCCCGGAGCCCGCGCCGACGTCGGAGCCGACGCCCACGCCGGAACCGACGCCCACGCCGGAACCGACGCCCACGCCGACACCGGAACCCACGCCGACGCCGACGCCGGAACCGACGCCCACGCCGCAACCGACGCCCACGCCGACGCCGGAACCCACGCCGACGCCGACCCCGGAGCCGACGCCTACGCCGACCCCGGAACCCACGCCTACGCCGACCCCGGAACCCACGCCGACGCCGACCCCGGAACCCACGCCGACGCCGACCCCGGAACCGACGCCCACGCCGACCCCGGAACCCACGCCCACGCCGACCCCGGAGCCGACGCCCACACCGACGCCGGAACCCACGCCGACGCCGACGCCGGAGCCCACGCCCACGCCGGAGCCGGAAGAAACCCCGAGCCCCGCCGATCAGGCGATGCAGAAGCTGGCCAGCCTGGGCTGGATGCCCGAAGGCACCGCCGCGGCGGATGCAATCCTGGCCTTCCAGACCGCCGCCGCGGAAACCGGCCTCTTCCCGGATGTTGCGCCCACCGGGGTGCTGGACAATGCCACCATTGCCGCGCTGAACAGCCCCGACGCGCCCATCGCGCCATAACCTGAATGCGGAACGCCGCCCTTTTCGGGGCGGCGTTCTCTCTGGGATAAAATCCGGGCGGGCGGAGGTCAGTCGCCTTCGGGCGCATCCGTCCCGGCGCCCCGGTGCGGCCCCCGGGGCGCCCCATGGCACCCGCGGCGGCGGGGGTCCCCGTCAAAGCGGCCGTGGTTATGGCTGCCAAAGGCGCCTTCCGGGCCCATTCGGCCGGGGCCGAAGCCGTGGGGATGCGTCGGCCCAAAGGGACGGCGGCAGAAATCCGGCGCCGCGTCCCCGTCGGCCTCCAGCGCGGCGATCAACCGGTCCAGCATGTCGGACAAGGCGGCGCGCTCTTCCGCGCTCAGGCAGTCGAAGAGGGATTCGCCCTCCTCCGACGCCTCCGACGCCTCCGACGCCTCCCGGCCCTTGTCCGTCAGCGAAACCACCGCCGCGCGGCGGTCGTCCTCCGACGGCGCGCGCTCGATCAGCCCGTTGCGTTCCAGCTTGGCCAGGAGCTCGCTCAGCGACTGCTGGCGCATGTCCAGCAGGTAGGAAAGCTGCTTCTGGCTGATGGTGGGCTGCATCTTCAGGATGGACAGCACCCGCCCCTGGCCCCGCAGCGGGCTGCCGAAGGGCCCGAAGGCGCGCATCTTCGCCATCTGCCGGCGGTGCTGGAGCATTTGCAGACGCATCAGCTTTTCCATCAGCATCGAGGCTTCGTTTGTATCGTACATGGGACCACACTCCTTTTCGCGGCACCCAATAAATCAGGCACCTGTGCTTTTGATTATACAGGCACCTGTGATATTTGTCAAGGGGGATTCTCCGCGCTTTGACGGTTTTTTTGCGGCGGAAACGGCGCGCGCGCAGATTCGGGGTTGACAGGCGCGGCGACTTCCACTATTATGAAAATAGAAAGGTGTGCACGTTACAGAAGGTACCTTTCGGGTAATTACTGGAGTAAGGCAATTTGTGCCGGAGTTGTGCGGCCGCGCACAAGGCTCTGGACGGCCGGCCCGCAGATGAGGGATAGGAATGAGCCAGGCGTCCGATGCAACGACAAAGGTCCTGGAAGAACAGGGGCTGCTGGCGCGCCGCTTGCGCCTTCTCGTACCCGCTGCGCTGATTGCGGCGCTGCTGGGTGCGGTATACCTTCACTATTCTTACCTCCGTTATGAGCGATACGCCATGGATGATGCCGTCCAAATGGTGGAAATGGCCGAACTCCTGCTGGACCGGCAGATCAAGGGCCAGGTCTGGAACGGTCTGGTCAACACGGAGGAGCCGGCGTATCAGGCGCTTCGGCGCACGCTGATGCAGTTTCGCGAAGAAAACCCGCAGGTCCGCTTCATATATCTTTTCTTTGAACAGGATGGGAAATATTACATATTCATGGATTCGGAGCCGGAAGACTCCGAAGATTATTCCCCATACGGACAGGAATATGTAACCTCGACGGACGGCGTCCGGCGGGCGTTCGCCCAGCGCGAGACCATCGTGGACGGCGCCCAGACCGACCGCTGGGGCACTTGGGTCAGCGCGCTGACCCCGGTGCTGGGCGAGGACGGCGAAATCCTGGCGGTGCTGGGCATGGACTATCCGGCGGACCAGTGGCGCGCGGGCCTGATGGAACGGATGCGGCCCGACTTCATCATCGTCGGCAGCGTGGTGCTTTTGGGGATCGCGCTGTGCTGGATGCTGCTGGAGCGGGGACGCCTGGCGCGGCTCAGCCGCAGGCTGGCCTTAGACGAGGCGCTGTTCCGCACCGTGATCGACCAGGCGCCCATGGGCATCATCATCAGCGCGCCGGGCGTCGAGGGGCTGGGGGAAGCCTTCTCCGGCAGCCGGTTCAACCGGATGTTCCGCCGGATCGTCGACCGCTCGGAGGAAGAGCTGAACGCCCTGGGCTGGAGGGACATCACCCACCCGGAGGACGTGGACATCTCCCGCCAGCTCCACGAACGGCTGAAGCGCGGCGAAATCGACCGCTTCGCCTTTGTCAAGCGCTACACGCGGCCGGACGGCATCGACGTGTGGGTCAACGCCAAGGCCGTGCGGGTGGATGCGCCGGGGGCCGGGAGCTACGCGGTGGCGCTGATCGAGGACATCACCGCCCGCAAGCAGGCGGAGGACGCGCTCAGCGAGAGCGAGCGGTCCAAGGCCGTGCTGCTGTCCCACCTGCCGGGGCTGGCCTACCGCTGCCGGCCCGACCGGGTGTGGACGATGGAGTTCGTATCCGAAGGCTGTCAGACGCTGACCGGCTATCCGCCGGAGGCCTTCCTGGGCAACCGGGACATCAGCTTCAACGACCTGATCGCCCCGGAATACCACACCATCCAGTGGGACGAATGGCAGCGCGTGCTGTCGCTGCGGGAGAGCTTCCGCCACGAATACGAGATCATCACCCGGAACGGCGAGCGCAGGTGGGTGCTGGAGCTGGGCCAGGGCATCTACCGGGAGGACGGGACGGTCGAGGCGCTGGAGGGCATCGTCATCGACATCTCCAGCCAGAAGGAAAACGAGTCGCGCCTTCTGTACGTCAGCGAGCACGACCCGATGACCGGCCTGTACAACCGGCGCTTCTACGAGCGCATCCGCAGGGAGCGGGACGACCCGAAATACCTTCCACTTTCGGTAGCGGTGTGCGACATCGACGGGCTGCACCTGGTCAACGACGTGTTCGGCCTTTCGGAGGGCGACCGGCTGATCACGCAGACCGCGCAGCTGCTCACGCAGTGCGCCCGCCCCGGCGACATCCTGATCCGCTCCGGCGGCGACGAGTTCACGCTGATCATGCCCCGCACCCCCGCCTCGGAGGCCGAGGCCATCAGCCGGCGCATCAACCGGGCCGTGAGCGCCTTCAACGAAAACCTCCCCCATCCCGATTACGAGATGAGCCTCTCCGTGGGCGTGAGCACGCGGATGAGCATGGACATCGGCTTCGTTCAGACGGTCCAGTCCGCCCAGGAGAACATGCACTACCACAAGCTGCTGGAGAGCCGCAGCCCGCACAACTCCATCCTGTCGTCGGTGATGGCCACCATGCTGGCCCGAAGCCGCGAAACCGAGGCCCACGGCGAGCGGCTGGTGAGCCTCTCCCGCAGGATGGGCGAGGCGCTGGGGCTGGAGCAAAAGGAGATGGACGAGCTGGCGCTGTACGCCATGCTGCACGACATCGGCAAGGTGGGCGTGGACGACCGCATCCTCAACAAGCCCGGCAGGCTCAATGACGAGGAATGGGAACAGATGAAAAAGCACTCCGAAATCGGCTACCGGATCGCCGCCTCGGCGTCGGAGCTGTCCCACGTGGCGGACTACATCCTGTCCCACCACGAGCAGTGGGACGGCCTCGGCTATCCGAGGGGCCTCGCCGGGGACCAGATTCCGCTGCTGTCCAGGCTGCTGGCCATCGTGGACGCCTATGACGCGATGACCGAGGACAGGGTGTACCGCCGGGCCATGACCAGCGACGACGCGCTGGAGGAGATCCGGCGCGGCGCGGGCAGCCAGTTTGATCCCGATCTGGCGGCGCGGTTCATCCGGTTGGTCCAGGGATAGACGATGCCCCCGGCGCGCTCCGCCGGGGGTGTTCCGCATCCAGACCGGTCCGGGCGCCCGGACGCAAAAGGAGGGTGGGGACATGGCAAGGCGCGGCAATTCCGGGAGGACCGGGCGGGCGGCCCGGTGGCTGATCGGCATCCGGGGCGGGCCCGCACGGGTGGCGCTTTTGTACCTGGCGGCGGGCGGCGCGTGGATCGTGCTGTCCGACACCTTCGCCTGGGAGGCCGTGGCGGGCCGGGGCGTCTTCCAGATCAGCGTGGTCAAGGGGCTCTTTTTCGTGGCCGCCTCCGCGGCGCTGATCTTCTTTCTGGTGCGCGCCACGCTCAAATCCATCCTCGAGTCCCGGGAGACGATCCTCAGGATGAACCGGGCGCTGGAGGCGTCCAGCGAGATGTACAGGGGCATCTCCGAGGACTACCACAACCGGCAGGCGCTGCTGGAGGGGCTGATGAACGCCATTCCGGACCTGATCTTCTACAAGGACGGCGCGCGGCGCTACCTGGGCGGGAACAGGGCCTTTCACGATTTTCTGGGCCTGCCCCAGGACGCCGCCGCCGGAAGGCGGGACGGAGAACTGCTCCCCGCCGCCGAAGCGGAGCTGTTCGGCCGGGGCGACGAGGCGTGCCTGGAGCGGGGGGAGATGGCGCGCTACGAGGAAGTCGTGCGGCGGGGCGGGACCGTGCGCTACCTGGAAACCGTCAAGACGCCCTTCCGGGACGCCGAGGGCCGCGTCGCCGGGCTGATTGGCGTCAGCCGCGACGTGACGGAGCGCCGCCTGGAGGAGGAGCGCATCCTCTACATCAGCACCCACGATGCCCTTACGGGCCTTTTCAACCGCGTCCACATGGTCGAGGCAATCTGGACGCTGGACCAGCCGGAGCACCTGCCGCTGACGGTGGTCATGGGCGACATCAACGGGCTGAAGCTGATCAACGATTCGATGGGCCACGCCCGGGGCGACCAGGTGATCGCCGCCGCCGCAAATATCCTCAGAGCCTGCCGGCGCGAGGGCGACGTGGTGGCGCGCACCGGCGGCGACGAATTTACCGTGCTCATGCCCAATTCGGACGAGGCCGACGCCCAGGCCTTTGCCGAGGCAGTCCGCGTCGCCAGCCAGGCGCGCGCCGCCGCGCTGAACGAGCTGCGCTTTGCCAGCCTGTCGCTGGGCTGGGCCACCAAGCACGCCCCGGAGGACCCCATCGATCGGGTGCGCAAGGCCGCCGAGGACGCCATGTACCGCCGCAAGATCTTCGAAAGCCGCAGCCTGCACAGCTCGATTTTGTCCTCCATCAAAAAGACCATGCTGGAAAAGAGCGACGAAACCGAGGCCCACGCCGAGCGGCTGGCGGCCCTCTCCGCGAGGCTGGGCCGCGCGCTGAAGCTGCCCGACGAAAGCCTGGTGGCGCTGGAGCTTCTCAGCACGCTGCACGACATCGGCAAGATCTCGGTGGACAAGAACCTCCTCACCAAGAACACGCCGCTGACCGAGGCCGACTGGCGGGAGATCCGAAAGCATCCCGAGGTGGGCTACCGGATCGCGATGGCGTCGCCGGAATTGATGCACATCGCGGAGCACATCCTGTCCCACCACGAACGGTGGGATGGCGCGGGCTACCCCCGGGGCCTTGCCGGTACGGCCATTCCGCTGCTGGCGCGGGTGCTGTCGGTGGTGGACGCCTTTGACGCCATGACCCAGGACCGCGCCTACCGCCCCGCAATGCCGCTCGCGGCCGCGCTGACGGAGATCCGCAAAAACGCCGGCACCCAGTTTGATCCCGCCGTCGCGGGCGCGTTTCTGGATCTGATGCAGGCCGCCCAAAACGCCTAGTCGTCCGCGAAGCCTAATTTCCGCGCTATGGCTGGATCTTTTCCTGTCCGGCTGTGTCGCGCTCCGCTTGACGTAGCGCTGCTCCGCCTGCGCTCCGGCTCCGTGCCGGGCAGAAAAATCTCTGCGCCCTATCATCGGTTCTTAGACTTCGTGGACTACTAGTAGTCCGCGAACCATTTCGCATACGGAGGAGGCGCGCCGTTGCGCGACCAAAGAGAAAACCCCCGGCCCAGGGGGCAGATGTCGGATTCGCTGGCGGTGGGCCTTCTGCTGGCCTTTTCCGGCGGATTCATGGATGCCTATACCTATGTGTTCAGGGGCGGCGTGTTCGCCAACGCCCAGACGGGCAACATCATCCTGATGGGCATTCACCTGATGGAGGGGAGCATCTCCGCCTCCGCGCGCTACCTGATCCCGATCCTGTCCTTTGCGCTGGGCGTGTTCGCGGCCCAGGCCATGCGGCTGGGCTTTCGCAGGCGGCGGCGCCTGCATTGGCGGCAGGCCTGCCTGGCGGTGGAGATGGCCGTGATGCTGGCGGTGGGCTTCATGGGGCAGGGCGCGAACCTGGCCGCCAACAGCCTCGTGTCGCTGGCCTGCGGCATTCAGGTGCAGTCCTTCCAGAAGGTCCGGGGCAACGCCATCGCCACCACCATGTGCATCGGCAACCTTCGCACCGCCACGGAATTGCTCGCCCGGGGAATGCGCGGCCGGGACCGGGCGCTTTTCGGGCGCAGCGGCTTCTACTACGGCATGATTCTGACCTTTGCGCTGGGCGCGGTTGCCGGAAAGCTGGCGGTGGCGCCCTTCGGGCAGCGGGCGATCTGGGTCTGCGCGGCGCTTCTGCTGGCGGCGTTTGCCGTCATGCTGGCGGAGGAAGAGCGGGAGGAGCGCGCCCGGTAGCGCGTCAGCGCCCCGCCGCCCGAAGGGCGCGCCGGGCGCGGATCTCGGAGGCGGCCCACAGCGCCAGCGGCAGCAGCACCTCAAACGGGAGGGCGTACACGGCGTAGTACTTCAAAAAGGCGAACATCGCCATCGTGTTGGGGTAGAGGATCTGCGCCAGCGCCAGCGCCATCAGCCCCGTGGGCAGCACCAGGCTGCGCCAGTCCTTCACGCCGAAAAGGCTGGCGATGCCGCGGCTGGCGGTGATCAGGCACAGCGCGATCTTGGTGATGCCGGCCAGCATGAAGTTGGCGGAGATCGAGCCCTCGATGCGGGACAGAAAGTCCCCCAGGCTGATGATGCGGGCGGCGATGTAGGAGGGGAAGTACTCCACCGATACCACCGCGGGCCCCAGCACCAGCAGGTTGCGCAGGATGATCACCATCAGCACCGCGTAGGAGAAGCCCGTGCCGCCCAGGTAAAGCCTTTTCGGGTGGTCGCCGGGGCGCACCAGGTCCGCGATGCCCAGAAACATCACCGTTTCAGTAAAGGGAAACGAGAAGATCTGAAAGGCGTCCCCGGCGATTTCCATCGGCGGGTGTTCCATGATGGGCAAAATATACGCCGGGTGCAGTATGCCGAGGGACAGCACCACCGTGGCCAGCACGATGAAAAGCACGATGGGGATGGTGGCCAGCGCCCACTTGCCCAGCGCCTTGCCGCCGCCCCGGGCCAGCGTGGCCACCGTCAGCAGCATGATGGCCGCCACCGGCAGCTGCGGCGTATCCAAAAGCGAGGAGAGCTGTATGAATTCCGAAAAATTCCGCAGCACCAGCGCGCACAGGTGCAGCGCGTACCAGCTCATCAGAAGGCCAAAAATTTTTCCGACGACGGGGCCAAGCCGGGCGCGGGCGGCGTCAAAGAGGTGCGCGCCGGGGTTCAGCTCGACGATTCTGGCATAGACGAGGATGAGGGGCGCGGCGTACAGCACGCCCAGGGTCAGCGAGATCCAGGCGTCCTGCGCCACCGCCGTGCTGACGCCCATCACCACCGAACTGCCAAAGCAGAACATGACCAGCACGGACACGATCTGAAGCCGCGTCAGGGGTTGATCCGGCACGGGAAATCCTCCTTTTGTCCGGCGCTATGCCTGGCCGGTGATGGCGCGGACGGCGGCCTCGATGGGCGGCGCGGGGGACGGCACCTCCACGCCCAGCGCGTGGAGCATCAGAACCGCGAATCCGGCCGCCAGCATCGTCAGGTACAGCGCCCGCACGCCCCGGGGCCACGCCCCGCGGCGCGGCAGGTAGTCCGCCAGGACCGCGGCGGCGAAGATCCCGGTCACGATGGCCGCGATCACGACTTGATCGCCCCCTCGGACGTGATGAACGCGGTGTTTTTGATGTTCACCCGGCAGGAGACGGTGATGGGCATGTCGCGGAAGATCTCGCCCCACCGGCCCTCCACCTCGTGCCACAGCCGGTAGTCGCGGCGGTGCAGGTATTCCCCGAGGCCCAGGATGTCCTGGCCCGTCTGCCGCTGGATCTTCTGAATCACCGCGGCGATCTCCGCCTCCAGGGACCGGGCGGCCTCGTCCTCGAGGGCGCGCATTTCCGCCGGATCGCCCGCGTCGATGGTTTCCATGGTTTCGGCCAGGTACACGTCGGTCTCCGTCCGGATGTGAAAGGCGAAGCCGCCGTCCGCCACGTCATAGGAAAATTCCGCCCGGCTGTTTGCGATTTCCAGCGACGTGTCCGGCCGTTCGCCGCCGTCCTTGGCCACGGTCAGGATGCCGCCCTGGGCCTTGCCGATGGCGATCAGGAAGAACTTGGATTCCCGCGGCGTCAGAAAGTCCGCCAGCCGATCATCCCGGAACACCGCAATGCCGTTGGATTCGGCCACCGCGGCGCCGTCGTTCACCGCGATGTGGAAGGCCGGCAGCGTCAGCTCGATGCCCGGGCAGTTGAGCGTTCCGAACACCTGGTACAGGTCGGCGTGGACGGTGGTGGCGGTGGACCGGTTGTCGTCGGTGATGATGTCGTCGATCTCCAGCGACAGGATGGACTGGTCCAGGCCGTCCAGCGTCATAAGGTCAAAGGCGGTGCCGCCCTCCATGATCACCAGGCTGACGGTTTCCCGGCATTCGGCGTCGCGCATGATCCAGTCCACGGCGTTTTCGATGCCCACGGTGCGCGCGGCCTCCTCGCCGATGACCACAATCTGCATGTTGCCAAAGTAGAGCTTGTTGAGCAGCTTGCGCTTGGCCTCGCGCACGGCGTCAAAGATGGTCTGGCCCTCGGCCTCCACCAATCGGGCGCCGGGGCCGCTCTCCTTGATGGACTTGGTCAGGTCCACGATCTCGGCGCAGATTTTGAAGTGGCCGTCGGGCGCGCGGTCGATGCCCAGGCCCATCACGATGGACAGGTCGCTGAGGCTGCGGTAGCTCCAGCAGCCGGAGAGCAGCGCGGGCAAAAGCGCGAGCGCCAGAAGGCGAAGCAGCCTACGCCCCATCGTCCGGGTCCTCCGGCGCCTTTTGCCTGCGCCCGTGGCCGATGGACTCGGGCCGGGTCAGCATCTTCCACCAGGGGGCGCGGATGCCGATGTCTTTAATGCGCTCCATGCTCAGATTCCCGTCCAGCGATACCGAGGGGATGCCCAGGCTGTCCAGCGAGATCAGGTGGATCAGAATCAGCGAAAGCGCCATCGTCAGCCCGAAGAACCCGAACATCGAGGCCATGACGAGCACAAACAGCCGCATGTAGATGGCCGGCGCGTTCAGCTTGGGCACCAGGAGGTTGGTGATGCCGGTGATGGCCACCACGATGATCATCGGCGCGGCCACCAGCTTGGCCTCCACCGCCGCCTGGCCGATGACCAGTGCCCCCACGATGGACAGCGCCTGGCCGATGTTGGTGGGCATGCGAACCCCCGTCTCCCGCAGGATGTCAAACACGATCAGCATGACGAAGGCCTCCAGCGCCGCCGGAAGCGGCACGCTCTGCCGCTCCGCGGTGATGTTGACCATAAGCGGCGAGGGCAGCATCTCGTGCTGAAAGGCCACCACCGCGATGTAAAGCCCCGGCACCGTGATGGTGAGGAAAAACCCCACCATGCGCAGCAGGCGGGAAAAGGAGGTGTAGTAGAAGCTCAGGTAATAGTCCTCGCTGGACTGGAAGTTTTCGATAAAGAGGTAGGGCGCCGTCAGCGCGATGGGCGATCCGTCCACCATAATGGCGATGCGCCCCTCCAGCAGCCGGCCGATCACCACGTCCGGCCGCTCGGTGTAGCCAATGGTCCGGAACAGCGAAAAGCGGTGGTCGCGGGTCAGCTCGGTGAGGTAGTTGGCGTCCAGCACGCCGTCGATGTCGACCTTCTGAAGCCGCTCCAGCAGCCGCTGAAGTGCGTCCCGGTTGACCACGCCGTCAAAATAGCATACCATCACGCAGGTCTGGGTTCTGCGGCCCATCGTCATGTGGCGGATCTTGAAATCGTTGGTGCGCGCCCGGCGCCGGAGCATTGAAATGTTCTGCATTACCGATTCGGTAAAGCCCTCCCGGGGCCCGGCCAGGGTTTTCTCGCTGTCGGGCTCCATGATGGAGCGGACGGGAAAGCCCTTGGTGTTGAGCAATGCCGCCTCGGCGCAGCCCTCGGCAAAGAGCACCGTATCGCCGTAGGCGACGGCGCCCACAATCTCCTTGAAGTCGCCCGTCAGGATGGATTCGCTGACGTGGACCACCTCGCCGGTCATCCGCGCTACGCGGCCGGGGCCCTCGGGCAGCGCCTCCGCCGACATCAGCGGCCGCAGGATGTTTTCGTTGATGATTTCGGAATTCACCAGCCCGTCGGAGAACACCACGGCCACGTCCGCCCGCCCCGCCCGGATGACGGAACGGTAGCGCATGATGTCCACATCCTGAAACAGCGCCTTCATCAGCGCCAGGTTTTCCTCCAGCGAGGGGCGGACGTGAAGCGCTTCGAGCCCCTGGTTGAACGCCTCCACCCGCTGGGAAAGGTCCACCCCTTTGCGCCTGAACCCGAACATGCATCCGCCTCCCCGCCGGCGCGCGCCGGCCATACGGACAGTATGGCGAAAACGGCGCGCATTTATCAGCCAAACGGCGCAAAAAAGCGCCCCGAAGGGCGCATGCCGGGTGGCGCGGGCGCGTCAGTCCTGAACGAGGGACAAAATCTCCTCCGGCGTCTTTCCGGAGGCCTTTAAATCCGCCACTACCTTCGCGTAGGAGAGGCGGCGCTTCCGGGGTTCGTGAATCTTTTCCTTGCGGGTTTGCAGTTTCTCAATCGACTGGGTGTGGAAGGCGATCTTCCGGTCAATTTCCGCGATGCGTTCTTCTGCACTTCTGAAATGGCGCTTGGCTTTCTCTTCGGTCTTTGCCTCGGAATCCTTCTTCTTCATCGGCATTCAAAACACTTCCTTTCGGAAACAGTATAACACACCCGCGAATTGTTTAAAAGAAAAATTTTGTAAATGGGGAATTTTTGGGCGACGGAAGAACGCAAAGGCGCAACTGCGGCGCCGCCAAAGAAGCGTGCCGCGCGTCGGACCGCGCGGGGGAAAAACGCCCCCGGCAAAAGCCGGGGGCACAAAGCAGGAACTTTGTCGAAAGGGCGCTATCCTCGGCGTTCGAAGGCGCGCGCCACCGCCGCCCAGTCCACCACCTCGAAAAACGCCTTCACGTAGTCGGCGCGGAGATTTTTGTACTTCAGGTAGTAGGCGTGCTCCCACACGTCGATGCCCAGGATGGGCCGCCAGGCCCCCTCCGTCTCCAACAGCGGATTGTCCTGGTTGGGGCTGGCCATGACCTTCAGCGCGCCCGCGCCGTCGGCGGCCAGCCAGGCCCAGCCGGAGCCAAACTGGCCCATCGCCGCCCTGGAAATCTGCTCTTTAAAGTCCGCAAAACCGCCGAAAGCCCCGCGGATGGCTTCCGCCAGCGCGCCGGAGGGCGCCCCGCCCCCGTTTGGCGCCATGTGGCCGAAGTACAGGTTGTGGTTGAAGTAGCCGCCGCCGTTGTTGCGCACGGCGGTCTTGACCCCGTCCGGCACGGCGGTCTTGAAGTCCGAAAGCAGCGTCTCAATGGGCCGGTCCGAGAGGCCCGCCTTCTCCGCCGCGTCGTTCAGGTTCTTCGTATAGGCCGCGTGATGCTTCAGGTAGTGGGTTTCCATGGTCAGTTTGTCGATATGCGGCTCCAGCGCATCAAAGGCATAGGGCAGCTTGATTTGCTCAAACATGGGGGTTCTCCTTTCATCGCGGGCGTCGCCCGGAAGTTAGTTAGTGCTAACTATCATATACTTACCCGGAAAGGCGCGGAGGCAATCAGCCAAAATGCGGCGGGCGCGCCGCGCGCCGCCCTTGAGCGCGGCGCGAAAATCTGTTAGAATGGGGAAAAGGCTGTCGGGGAGGGATTGGGTGGCGGACGAAAAGACGCTGTGCGTCATGGGCATGCTGGACGCGCAGGCCGATCGGCGGTTCGAGGCGATCAAGGCCCGGATCGGCCGCGCCGGCCTGGCGGCGGACGCGCAGCCGCCCCACATCACCTTTGGCATCTACTCCGGCATCGGCCGGGAGGAGATGGCGGATTGGGTGGGCGGCATCCTGGGCCGGCTCCGGAGGACGCGGCTCTTCTTTGGGCAGATCGGCGTGTTTCCCGAATCGCAGGTATTTTTTGCCGCGCCCAGCGTCACCCGGGCGCTGCTGGACATGCACGCCGCGATCCACGCCCGCTATGACGGCCTGTGCTCCGACAAAAACTGCCTCTATTCGCTGGAGGGCGGCAAGTGGATTCCCCACATCACGCTGGCCACGTCCGAGGGCGGCCGCGCGGGGGACGTATTGAAGGTCCTCTTGGAGAATTTCACGCCCTTCTACGGGGAGATCACCCGCATCCGGATCACGGAGCAGGAGCCGCTGGTGGATGTGCGCACCTTTGAGATCCCGTGAAGGGCGCATGGCCGGCCCGCGTTTTCGGGCATACTGGGGCGCGAGGTGATCCGGATGAATACGAGCCTGACGGTGCTGATCGAGGGCGACGCGAAGGCGTGCCAGTACTTCAACGCGCTGCCGGCGCCGGTGCGCGCGCAGCTGAACGGACAGCCGGAGGAATTCGGCGGCTTTGACGATCTGAAAACCCGCGCGGAGCGGATCTTGCGCGATTTTCCCGCCTGACGGCCGGAGAAACGCGGGCCGCCGGCTTCTGGCCGGCGGCGTCGGATCAGGCAGTGGGGGTCGTCTTCGCGGCCTTTTTGGCCCTGGGCGCCCGGGGCTTGGGCGCCTTTTTGGCCGCGATGTGCTGCGCCAGAAGCGTGCGCACCGCTTCCTCGTGCAGTCGGTCGGCCTCTATTTTTCTCAGGCGCTCCGCCTCGATCTGCTCCCGGATCTGGGCCAATTCCTGCGCCATCGACGCCTGCAGCGCAGGCCGGCAGAGGACCAAAAAAGAATCAAAAGCCGATGGGTATACGAACTTCTTGATTCCGAAGGCATCCTCGAAGCGGACCTCGATCATCGTCGAAGTCTGACTCAGGACGACCCCCAACCCAAAACGGCTGTGCTCAACCTGCTCCGATATTACGTTCATGACAATTCCTTTCTTCTCCGCACGCTCCCGCTTCAAACGTTCATTTCCTACTGATTAGTATACCATTTAAATGTTAAGATTTCGCTAAGGCGCCCCGGGCAATCAATCCCAGCGCCGCCCCGGCCCGCCGCAGGCGCGCGACCGGGCCTCGGCGGGCCGATTTAGGGGCGGGATTCGAGGCAAAGCTGCTTTTTCAGCTGCTTGATGGTTTTGCCCGTTTTCTGTTTGACCACCCTGCAAAAGTAGTTTTCACTGTTGTAGCCGAGCCGGGCGCTCAGCTCGCGAATGGAGAAATCCTCCCCGCTGGCCAGCAGGAGCCTGAGCTCGTTCATGCGGACGGTCTGAAGATAGTCCACAAACCCCATGCTGAGCTTTTGAGAAAACAAGTGGCTCAAGTAGGGCGCGCTTAGACCGACATGGCCCGCGACCCTGGCCAGCGAGAGATCCTGACTGAAGTTGCGGTGGATGTATTTGCAGGCGAGCTTGAGCGCATACTCCGGGTTTCCGCTCATGGCCCTTCGATGCGCCCCGAAGGCACTCTTCGCAAGCGCGCGATACCACTTTGCAATCGCCGGGTCTGAAAACGCCTCCGGAAGCTTTTCGAATAGTCCATTCCCCGCCTTCTCCCGCATTTTAAGCAATATCGCGGTCGCCGCGGCGAGTCGTTCCCCGACTGGGGCCGCATCGCCCGACAGGTGCAGGCGCAGCAGATGATCGGCCGCTTCTTCCGGATCAGACTTCAAGTTGCCGTCTTCCCAAAAACATTCGATTGCGCGCTCGCTGACCGCGATGCGCCGGACCGCGGCGGCCTCGCCCAGGAGCGCGGGAACGCTGCGGCGCGTGCGGCCGGCCATGGCGTCGGCATATGCGCCGGCGTATTCCTCCGGCGCGGTGATCACGTTGGAGATGCCGATCTCGATCCGGAAACATTCATGGCCTTCCAGCTGCTGCCCCAACAGACACGCGGCAAACCGCGCGCGCAGGTCCATCAACTCGTCCGCGCAGGGCGCTTTCGAATAACCGAACAGGAGAAACCCGCGGTCATCGTTCGTGCGGAGCAGCCGAAAGCCCTCGGGCAGCGCACCGAAGACCCTCCGCTCCATCTGGGGATAGATCACATCCAGAAGATGGCCCGAGCAGGCGAGGGACGCCTTCTGATCCTTTGCAAGATCCAGCGAAATCAGGATTGCCCGGGAGATGTTTTCTCGCAGCCAGTTTCTGAGCTTGAATTCCTCCGGCGCAGGAGAGGCCCCCCGGCTGTTGCTTAAAAAGCCGGGGATGAGGTAGGGGATCATGTCTTCCGTGAATCCGGACCCGGGCGGGCCGTCTTTGGCCCGAGGCGCCCGCTCCGCGATGAACCGGCCAATCATTCCGACGAAATCCGCGTGCTTAACCGGCTTGAGGAGAAACGCGTTCGCGCCGTAGTTCAGCGCGTCCTTGGCGTAATCGAACAGATCGTAGGCCGTGCACATCATGATCTTGCCGGAATAGCCGGATCTTCGCAGCTGTTTTACAACTTCGATGCCGTTCATGCCTGGAATTTTGATGTCCAGCACAAGGATATCCGGGGCGTACCGCAGGGCGCTGCTCAGCGCCTCCGCCCCGTTGGAGCAGTCGGGCAGGATTTCCACCTGGGCAAAATGCTCCGCAATCAGTTGCCGCACCGCGCGGCGCTCGACCGGCTCATCTTCGACGATCATCAGCGTGGTCATGGGAATCACCTCCATTCGGAAAGGGGCGGAAAGCTGAAGGCTACGATGGTGGATTCATTGGGCGTGCTTACGATGCGGTAGCGCAAATCGCCGTTGCAGAACAGAAGCATGCGCTTGATCACGTTGGCCAGGCCGATGTGCCGCTTGCTGTCGGCGCTGATCTCATCGCTGGAAATGGATTCCTCGATCTGGCGCAGCTGATCCGGTCGCATTCCGCGGCCGTTGTCCTCCACCCGCACCAGGATGCGCCCGTCCATACTGGATACGCTCACGTTCAGGACGCCGTCCTCCGTTACGTTCTCCAGGCCGTGTTTATAGGCGTTTTCTATCAGGGGCTGAAGCACCCGGCAGGGGATTTTCTCGCTCAGGCACGCTTCTTCCGCGGAAATGTGGTACCTGATCCGGTCACCGAAGCGCTTTTCCATCAGAAAGCAATAGTTTTTTGCGTCGCCGATTTCGTCGCGGATCGTTACGATTTGGTTGAGGCGGTACAGTCCATAGCGCAGCATTTCGGAAAACACCTCGGTAATCTCTCCGGTTTCCTTTGCCTGCTCCAGGTAGGCCGTCTGCCGGATCAGGCTCATGCAATTGAACAGGAAATGTGGATTCACCTGGGACTGCAGCATATTCAGTTCCGCTTCGTTCAGAAGCTGCAATTGCCGTATGGCCGAAATCTGCTGCGCCTGAAGCTGCTGTTTCAGGTCTGCGTTGAGGCGCACGGTTTCGATTTGTGCCTGAATCTCGCGCACCATCCGGTTGAATGCGGAGAACAGGTATCCGATTTCGTCTGCGCGTGGGGAATCCGGCAGCATGGCGGCGTCGTAATCGCTCCCGGAGACCCTCTTGGCCGCCGTCGCCATCTGCTCGATGGGCTGTACGATGCTGTCGGAAAACCCCTTGATGATGACCACGCACATTAGCGCGCACCCGGCTGCAATGGCGACAAAGGCTTGAATCGCGGAAATTCGGTAGGTTTTTATACGCTCCCGGCCGGCCGTATCCGCGTGTTCCACGACGTCCGAGAGTCCGGCAAAGACGAGCTCCATTTGGGAGATGCTGTCGTAGATCCCCTCCGGCGCTTCCCGATGCGCCTGCACCTGGCCTTCAAACCTGTCGGTGATGGCGAGAAGATCGTATACCGCCCTGTAAGGGTACGCGGCATACATCTTGGCGGCGTATGCCTTGAGCGCTTCGGCATGGCCGGCCAGCGCGCTTTCCACGTCGTCGCCGTAGTCCAGGTCGCGCCGCAGGGCCTGAAGCGTCGAGCTGTAGGCGGAGCGGACGTTTTGCGCGTCGATGACCCCGTTGAGTACGCCCACCGAGTACTCGAAGCCGAACACATACCAAAGGCTCAGCAGCAGGATCATCAGTACGATGGACAGAAATACCGACAGCATGCGCTTTCGAATGGACCCGCTGTTTCGTGTGCTCATAGTGCTCATCCGATCCGGTCGTTGATGCCGGCCCGGTCGATCACAACCGTGCCCGTAAACACCATGCTGCCGGCCCCTTCTCCGGTCCTGAGGTATTCGGCAAAAAACTCGATCGCCTGGTAGCCCATGGCATAGGGCATCTGCGCAATTGTCGCGGTTACGGTGCCCTTTCGGATCGCCTCCAGGATGGCGGAATAGTCGTCGATGGATACCAGTACGATGCCGCTCTCCGAGCCGCGGGCCTTTTGCACTTCCTGCGCCGCGTACACGATTCCGAGCGAGCCCGGGGAATAGATCGCCACAATGTCCGGATGCGCTTCAAGCGCATTCCGGATCTCGCTGGCGATCTGAAACTGGTTCCTGTTCGATTCCCAGTGCGGATCCATCACCACGCGCATTCCGTCCACCGCCTGCACTGCGGCCGCCATGCCGTCAATGCGCTGCTGGAACTGGTTTGTGATGGCCTGCATCAAGGTGATGTAGACCGCGCCCTTTTGGGGGATGCTGTCCAGAATGATCCGGCCGGCCTGCGCGCCCATCGCGTAGTTGTCCGTTCCGAAGTAGGCAATCCGCTTTGAGCCGGGAACGTCGCCGTCGAGACATACGGTGGGAATGCCGTGCGCCCATGCCTGGTTGATTTCCCGCGACAGCGAGGCCTGATCCGTCCCCACGCAGATTATGCCGTCCACATTGCAGGAGGCGACAGAGCGATACAGAAGCCGCATGCCCTCGTCGCCCCCGGTATCGGGCGGGCTTACGCAATTGAGCGATACGCCGAAACGGTCGGCAGCGGCCTGCATGCCCTCGACGACAGCCGCCCAGTAAGAGGCGATCTTGCCCTCCGAAAGGGAATCCTGGCAGACAAAGGTGAGCCGAGGCTGCGTTTCTTGCCACGCCAACTGCGCGCGCTCCAGCCCGTATATCCGCGCGATATGCGCGCCCCCCCATACGATGAGCGCCAGGGCCAGGAATAAAGGGATGTACCTTGTAACACGACGCCGTCTTTCGGCCATAGGATGCTCCTCCGCGAAAGCTTTTGCGGTGCGGGGCCTGTATACGCCTTCCTTCGCCGCGTTCAGGCGGCGGGCTGTCCGTATATAGCGTTCTCCGGCCCATACCCGTATTCCTCCCTGCGTGCCCGTATCCGCGGACCCACTTTTCCCCTGGGGATTTGCGGCGGTGCGCCCACCGCAGTTTACGAAAACGCGCGCGGAATACAAGCGCACAACTTATCCATTTTTTTGGGTGACTTACACACGAAATATTGACATTGAAAGAATTATAGTATAATATGCCCATGAAGTCAAGCAAAAATAAGTAAGAAACAGATAATTATAAGATATAACGATTCAATTTAAATTTTAACATTGCGCTGGGGTTTTGGAGGGGTGTTTCGTCTTCATCGCAAATTTGTGGTATAACGCCCGGCGCGCCCCCGGTTTCGGGGCGCGCACGCACCACGAAGCAGCCGTTTGAAACGGGAAGGGGCGGGACTTTTTCGTAGGGCGGGACAGGACGTCCGTCCGGACCGATGCGCGGCTTGTCCGGGGGACTTCCCTGGCAAAAAAGGAAAAACGGAGGTGAAAGCAGGCCGCAGGCCAATGGTCGCTCAACCACATCAAAATAAGGGGAGGTAACGACAATGAGAAGGATGCTGAGCCTGATACTCGCGCTAATTCTGCTGGTTCCCGGTTTCTGCATGGCCGAGGAGATTCAAACCTACGACCCGGAGAAGGCGTACGGGAACCCCGACATCCCCTACGGCCCCATGGTGGCAGGGCTGATCAGGGTGAATGTGGATGTGGAGGAACCCTCTGTCAGCGGCAAGATCGTGGTGTACACCCCCGCCGATTCCTACCCCTGCGTGGACACGTTGCTTGTGCTCGGTCCCGACGGATCGACTGCCGAGCAGCTGGCGGCGGATGCCCAGTGGCAGTCCGTGGCCGACGCCGAGGAGATTTGTGTGGTGTACGCCGAGGCGCCCGAAGGCAAGTGGAACATTCAGGACCCCGCGAAGGACATCGCGTTTCTGAAATCAGCGCTGAGCGACTACGTGGGCAACAAGCTGGTGGTGGACTGGAACGAGCGCGCGCTGTACGCGGTGGGCTACGGCGAGGGCGGTACGATGGTCCATGAGCTGGCGATGAGCTATCCCGCGATGTTTGCCGGCATTGTGTCCATCGGCGGGTGCGCGGTTCCCGACGAATTCCTGGAGACGACCGGGAACGCCGGCAGCTTTCCGTACGTGGAGGCGGGCGATAACGACGGCCCGCTGGCGCAGTACCCGAACAACACCATTCCGGTGCCCGCGTGGATCATCAACTGCGGCGAAGAGGGCGCCAACGCCGCCGTTGCCGAGTACTGGAAGGCGGCGGACAAGGTTGTGGATGAAGGGCTGACCAATGCGTATGGCCGCGTTTTCCGGGCGGACAGGCTGACCACAGATCAGCTGAACAACGAACAGCCCATCGCCGAGGTCTGGGTGAGCGACCGGGCGGATGCGCTCGCGTACAGCGCGGACTTCAATTCCGATATCTGGACGAAGTTCCTCTCCCGCATCCGCCGCTTTGTGGGCGACCCAGGCAGTTCGCTGCGCGCGGCGTTTGAGCCGGAAGATCTGGGCATGCGGAAGATCTCCCTCGAGGTCGACGGTCTGAAGCGCGAATTCTACGTATACACGCCCTCCACGTATACCGGCGACGCGGAAATGCCGTTGGTGGTGTGCATTCATGGCTATTCCTCGACCGCGCGCGCCTTCACCACCGACACCGAATGGTGGCGCGTGGCGGAGAACCGGGGCCTGATCTGCGCATTTGTGCAGGCCTATCCGCACACCGGCAACAACGTGCCCCGGTGGCTTACCAACAACAGCACCATCGGGATTTTCAACGGCAGCGAGGAACAGCTCAACGCGGATCTGAACTTCATCAAGGCGGTTGCGGCGTACATGGATGAAAACTATGCCGTGGACGACGCGCGCCGCTACGTGACCGGGCACTCCAACGGCGGCATGATGACCTGCGCGGTGGCGGACGCGATGCCGGAACTGTTCGCGGCGGCCGCGCCGGTGGGCGGCATGGACATTCCCTTTGGCGGGGATCCCGAGCACTATTCGAGCGATGTCATGATGCCGATGTACGGCATCGTGGGGGACCACGACCTGGGAGGGTTCAGCGATTCGCCCCAGGAAGGTGCCAACTACCAGCAGATGGTCAAGTGGGCCAAGATGAACGGCCTTGATATCGACAAGGCGAAGACGTCCTCCCTGGTCAACGGGCGCTACAACACCTTTACGCTCTACGACCAGACGGGATGCGCGCCGCTGGCCAAGTTTGCGCTCGTCGAGAACTCGCCGCACGCATACTTCCCGGAACTCGCCTGGAAGATTTGGGATGAGTTCTTCTCCAGGTACACCCGCGGCGAGGATCAGAAGATCAGCTATGAGGGAATCGCCCTCCAATAACCGGGCAAAAGACAGAGCCTGGACCGCAGAGAGGCTGCCTTGCAACGTTCCGGAAAACGCTCGCAAGGCGGCCCCCTTGCGCACAAGGCGGAAGCCGCCCGCCCCGGAGCGCCTCCGCGCCGGCCTTTGGAAAGCGCACGGCCCGCACCCCAAGCACGGGGAACGGGCCGTGTTTCTTCGGTCGGCGCGCTTTTCCGGGGCGCCCGGCGATATGCTAGAAGTCCGCCTTGGTGACCAGGGCGACCGGCGTATTGAACCTTTCGGGCGCCTCTTCGCCGTTGAGGGCGATGATGGCCGCCTCCAGCGCGGAGTAGCCCATCAGGTAGGGCTTCTGCGCGATGGTGCCGGTGAGGGTGCCGTCCTGGACGGCCTGGATGGCCTCGGGAACGCCGTCGTTGCCGATCAGGAGCAGGGTCTTCTCTTCGCCGGCCCGGTCAAAGGTATCGCTGGTGAGCACCTCGTACCCCAGGTCCGCGGCCGCCTGCATGACGCCCAGGACCATGGTGTCGTTGTTGCAGTAAATGCCGCACACCTTGGGGTTGGCCCTGAGAATGCTGGTCGCGACGTTCAGTGACTCGAGCCTGTCCCACTTGCCGGTCTGGGAAGCCACGACCGTCAGATTGGCGGAATCCTTGGCGGCGTCCGCAAAGCCGTTGGTCCGGTCGATGGCGCAGGTGTCGCCGGGGTTGCCTTCGATGATGGCGACTTCGCCGCTCTTGTCGCCGAGCTTTTCGCTGATGAACTCGGCGGCCAGCTTGCCGGAGTCATAGTTGTTGGAGCCCAGGAAGGTGGTGATCTTGATGTCGTTCTCCTCGGCGCTCTTCTTGCTGATCTCGGCGGTGTCCACGTTGATGATGACGATGCCGGCTTCGGTGGCCTTCTTCAGGCCCGGCAGGAGGTTCTGCTCCGTGATGGGGGACACGACCACGGCGTCGTAGCCCTTCTCGATGCAGGTTTCCAGAATGTTCAGCTGATCCATGACATCCTGCTCGGACTGGACCGCGAAGACGTCCGCCGTCACACCGTAGTGCGCGCCCGCGGCCTCAAAGCCTTCCTTGTTCTTCACCCAGTGGGCGTTCATGAGGGTTCTGGTGATGTTTGCGACCTTGTAATCCCCCTTGGGCGTCCCGACGTTCTCGAGGTAAGAACCGTTCGTCAACCCGGCTTCGTCACTCAGGAAGGACACCTCCTCCGCCGACGCAAACGCGCCCATGGAAAGCAGCACAAGCGCCAGCAGGACCGACAGGAACCGTTTCTTCATAACAGGCAACCTCCTCTTTTTTCTTCCACATTCGTGGAAAACTACTTGCGCTTTTTCTTGCCGAACGAATCCAGCAGCATCGCCGCGATCAGAATCAGGCCGACAACCACGATCTTATAGTAGGTTGGCACGTTCAGAAGCGTCAGGCCGTTGTTCATCGCGCTGATGAGGACGGCGCCCACCAGCGTTCCGGAAATTCTCGACTCGCCGCCCGACATGGAGGTGCCGCCAATGACCACCGCGGCGATCGCGTCAAGCTCGGCGCCGCTGCCGATGGTCGGCTCGGCGGCGCTCAGGCGGGCCGTGGCGACAATCCCGCCGCCGATGGCGCACATGATTCCGCTGTAGATATAGGCCCAGCAAATCGTCTTTTCGACGCCGATGCCGGAGAGGCGCGCCGCCTCCATGTTGTTTCCGATCGCGGTCAGATGGCGGCCCTTGACCTGTTTTGAGAAGATGAACCAGGAAATCAGGAAGATGACGGCGAACACGATGACCGGCATGGGAATGATGTCAAGGAGCATGCCGCCGCCGATCTCGCGGAAGGACGCGGGAAGGTTGTACACCGTGTAGCCTCCGGTGATGATGAGCGCGATGCCCCGATACACGTTCATCGTCGCCAGCGTCGCGATAAAGGGCTGCATCTTGCCCTTGGTCACCAAAAGCCCGGTGGAGAGCCCGCACAAAATGCCCACCGCGATGCCCGCGGCGCAGGCCAGGGGCCAGGCGACCCCGGCGTTCATCAGAAGGGCGACGACGACGCCGCTCAGCGCCCAGACCGCCCCGACCGAAAGGTCGATCCCTCCGGTGGTTATGACGTACGTCATGCCCAGCGCGATGATGCCGTTGATGGACGCCTGCTTGGCGACATCCATGAGATTGCCCAGATTCAGAAAGTATGGGCTGGCAATGGACAGTATAACAATGATGAGCAACAAAAACAGCACGACGATATTGTCCCTGAACAGCATCTTGATATCGTCTTTCTTTTCTGACATCATGCTCTTACCTTCTTCATTTTCGTATTGATCAGCCAGCCGCGTAGTGCATAATGGTGTTGGCCTTGATGTCCTCGCCGTCGAGGATGTTCAGAATCTGCCCCTCCCGCATCACGGCCACCCTGTCGCAAAGCAGCATGACCTCTTCGAGCTCGGACGAAATCACGACGACGGCCTTGCCGTCCTGAGCCAGCTTGTTGATCTGCAGGTAAATGTCCTGCTTCGCGCCCACGTCCACGCCCTTTGTGGGTTCGTCAAAGACGAGCACCTTGCTGTTGGTGTGCAGCCAGCGCGCGATCATCACCTTTTGCTGATTGCCGCCGCTGAGCCGGTTCACATGCTGCCGGTGGCTGGAGATTTTAATATCCAGCTTTTTCACATACTCGTCGCAGGTCTGGGCCAGCGCCTTCTCGTTGACGCTCCCCAGGGGGGAGGCGATGCTTCGGTAGTTGGAGACCATGATGTTGTTTTTGATGTCCATCGTCGGCATGATTCCGGACAGCTTCCGGTCCTCGGTGACAAAGCCGATGCCCTTCTGGATCGCGTCGTACGGGCTGGCGGGCGCCCCCGAAACGCCGTCCAGGACGATCTCGCCGCTGTCAATCCTGTCCGCGCCGAAGATGGCCATCAGAAGCTCGCTTCGCCCGGCCCCCTTCAGGCCGAAGAAGCCGAACACCTCGCCCTTGTGCACGTCGAAGCTGATGTCGCGGAACTTTCCCTCGCGGCAGAGGTTTTTGACCTCCAGGGCCATCGGCAGCTTTTGAATGGTGCCGATTTCCCGGTGCTCGCGCTGGAAGAACTGCTTGTCGCCGACCATCAGCTTGATGAGCTCGAGCCGCTTCAGTTCGCCGGAAGAAACTTCGCCCACCTTGCAGCCGTCCCGCATGATGATCATCTTGTCCGAAACGCGGATGATCTCCTCCAGCTTGTGAGAGATAAAGATGATCGATGTCCCCCGGTCCCGGAGCTCCTTCATGCGTTCAAGCAGGGATTCCGCCTCCACCAGGGTGAGCGCCGTGGTCGGCTCGTCGAGGATCAGCACCCGCGGATTGCTGACGAGGCACCGGGCGATCTCGATGAGCTGCTGGTTGGCCACGCTCAGGCGGCCGACCTTCTCGTCCAGCCTGAAGTCCAGGTTCATCATCTCCAGGGCGCGCTTTGCGTACTGCCGGTTTGCCTCTTTATTGAACACCTTGAAGGGCCCGTTCGTCTGTTCGCGGCCCAGCACAATGTTGTCCGTAACGGAAAGCGTCGGAATGAGGCTCAGCTCCTGCTGAACCATCGCGATGCGCAGCTTGCGGGCAACAATCGGACTGCTGATCTCGACCTTCGCCCCGTCGATCAGGATCTCGCCGCTGTCAGGCTGTATCCCTCCGGACAGGATCTTCATCATCGTGGACTTTCCGGCGCCGTTCTCCCCCACCAGGCCGATAATCTGCCCTTCCTCCAGGGCGAGATCCACATCCTTGAGGACGGTGACGCCGGAATACGTCTTTCTGATCCGCCGCATTTCCAAAACAGAGATGCTCACGGCTTCGTCACTCCCCCGGCACAAGGATTGCTTTGAGGATGGTCTCGTTGCTGATCGCCTGGAACGCCTCGTTGATCTCGCGCAGCGCGAATGTCCGCTTTGTGAAGGGGGACACATCCAGCTTCCCCTCGCTCATCATTTCCAGGACCATTCTGTTCTGCGCGACCGTGGAGGCGTGGCACCCGAACACGCCAACTTCCTTGTAGTGGATGATGTTGCTGTCGATAAAGCAGGTGCTTTCCCCTGGAAGCCCGCCAAACAGGCTGACGCGCCCCGCCTTCCCGATGATGCTCATGGCGTTGGTCTGGGCGGGGCCGACGGAGCAGGCGACGATCGCCACGTCAACGCCTTCTCCGTCCGTATTGTCCAGAACGATCCGCCGGAAGTCCTCCTTGTTGGAATTGATCGCGATCAGCGCGGGATGAATTTCCCGGGCCGTGTTGATTCTGGTTTCGTTGACTTCAATGAGGAAGACCTTCGACGCGCCCTTGCGGAACGCGAGCTCTGCGTGCATGGTGCCGATGAACCCGGAGCCGAAGATCGCCACGGTGTCGCCCTGGCCGATGCGCAGGTATTCCTGGGCGTTGTAGACGCACGCGATGGGTTCCGCCAGCACCGCCTCGACCGACTTGAGGTTTTCGGGAACCAGCGTCACGTGGTCCTGCTCGAAGGCTTCGGCCGGAATCTCCATGTACTCCGCGAAGGTTCCGCTAAAGTCAAAGCCGATGGTCTTGAGGTTGTTGCAGAGATTGGTCTTTCCCTTTTTGCAGGACGGACAGTGTCCGCAGCCGATGGCCGGCGCGATCTGAACGCGATCCCCGACCTCAAAGCCCTTTACGCGGCCGCCCTTCTCCACGATGGTGCCCACGGCCTCGTGCCCGATGATCCGCGGAAGCCCGTGAATCTTTGAGGAGCCGAACCGGTAGGTTCTCAGGTCCGTGCCGCAAATGGATGTGGCGTTTACCTTGATGACCGCGCTGGTTTCCGAAGCCTTGGGAACCTCTGTTTCCCGCAACGCAAGCTTTCCGGGACCGTCATAGGAAAAAGATAACATTTCTGCCTCCACATTTGTTATTTAAATCACATAATAATGATGAATCATCGTGAATAATCTGTCAATGGGCGTTTTGTACAAATTATCGGCGCGTATCTTGGCGCCAATTTCCGCAATTCCTCGCGGGAAATATGAAGAAGCCTGGCGAAAAAACTGCACACAGCTTGTTTTCTCGGGCTTCAGAAGGGAAAATATGGGCTGCGCCAGCCAGCGTTGTTCGTAATATTTCATTTTATAATGAAAATTGAGAGGAATTTGGCCAAAAAAGAGCACTATTAACAAATAAGTCACAGTTTTCATGTTGACGATGGGGCCGCGCCGCGTATAGAATATGGAGTTAGAAATAACAATGATCCGGGAGGCCGTATGTCACATTCACCAAAGCTCTATCTTGCGATGGACAACTGCTTTGCGATCAAGCGCTGGATTACGCCCGCCCAATGGTTTCAGGTGATCAAGGCGATGGGCGCCACCAGCATTGAGGCCAGCACCGACAACGAGGTGGACCCGCTCTTCCTTCCGGCGTCCTATCTGGACGACTGGGTGGAGGAGGTCAAGGCCCTTGAGACGGCGCACGGCATCCGCGTGCGTTCCTTCTTTACCGGCTACCAGACCTACAGAACCGCGGGGCTGGCCCACCCCGATGCGAGGGTGCGGAACAAGCTTGTGGAGGACTGGTTCAAGCCCCTCATCTGCAAGGCGGGTCAGCTGGGCGCCGACATCGGGTTTTCCTTCCACGCCATCAGCGAGGAGGATCTGGGTTCCCCGGAAAAGTACGGGGCGGCCGTCGGGCGGGCCAACGAATGCTTTGCGCAGCTTGCCCGGTATGCCTGGGCGCACAACCGCGTGAACCTGTGCTGCGAGCAGATGTACGCGCCCTATCAGCCGCCCTTTACCATTGAATCCGCCCGTCGGATGCTCCGGGATATCTACAAAATCGGCGGCAGGCCGTTTTACATCGCCAACGACGTCGGCCACATGGTCGGGCAAAGGCGCTTTCGCATGCCTTCCGCCGAGGCGGTGGCGCAAGCGGTGGCCCAGGTGCGCGGCCAGGGCCGCACAAGGGACATCTGGCTCGGGCCGGATTGCATGTACCGGAAGGTGTACGAGCAGGCGAAGCGGCCGGAAAAGACGGACGCCGCCTTTGCCCGGGACGCGGTCAGCGCGCTGAGGGACAGCCATCCCTACATGTTCTCGTTCAGCGGGAAGGACGACGACCCTTATGAATGGGTCCGTTCGATGGGCGCGTATTCGCCCATCATGCACATGCAGCAGACGGACGGTGTCAAGTCGTCCCACGCGCCCTTCACGAAGGAGACGAACAAAAACGGGATCATTGCGCCCGCCCGGCTTCTCCGGACCCTGAAGGAGAGCTTTGACGCCCCGGCGGAGGACGGCATGCCCCCCAAGGCGGACCATGTGACGCTCGCCTTTGAAATCTTCATTTCCAACGTGTCCTATCCGCACGACGCCCTCGAGGATCTGAAGGAGACGGTGGCCTGCTGGAAACGGTATATCCCGGAGGACGGAATG
This sequence comes from Eubacteriales bacterium, assembly GCA_029974035.1. The sequence continues at coordinate 61,408 of JARKQG010000104.1, forward strand.
ACGCTGGACGATGCGGTTGCAAGGCTGGACGAAGCGGAAAAATAAACGGAGGGTATGTTTATGAAGGGTCTTGTCATTGGCGATTACCTGCTCCCGACCGACATCCTGGAGGGCTTTTTCCACGGAGACGGCATGGAGGAGTACATCTCTTCCTATGATAAGCTTGATTTTGTGGTGAAGACGAGGGCGGACATCCGGAACGTCTGGCGGCAGCTTGAGCTGAACGGGCCGTCCGGCGTCCCCTGCCCGGAAGACATGCCCGCGATGATCGAGGACGCGGACGTGCTCGTCGTCCACATTTGCCCGGTGTGCAAGGAGGTCATCCAAAGGGCAAAAAACCTGAAGCTCATCGTCTCGGCGCGCGGCGGCCTTGAAAATATCGACCTCGAGGAAGCGACAAGGCGCGGGATTCCCGTGATCCATACCCCGCACCACAATTCCAACGCCGTGGCCGAATACACGGTGGGCATGATGCTTGCGGAAACCAGAAACATCGCCCGCTCCCACCTCGCGCTCAGGGAGGGGAAGTGGCGGGAGTTTTATCCAAACTCCGGCTTCATCCCGGAGCTGACGGAGCTGAAGATCGGGATCGTGGGCTTTGGCCAGAACGGGCAGCTCGTCTGCGAAAAGCTCAGGAGCTTCGATACGACCATTCTGGTTTCAGATCCGTTTGTGCCGGACGATGTGATCCGCCGGGCGGGCTTCCGCCCGATGAAGCTCGAAGACCTGATCCGGGAGGCGGACATCATTTCCCTGCACGTCAGGCTGACGAAGCAGACCGAGAAGATGATCGGCGAAAAGGAATTTGCGCTGATGAAAAAGACGGCCTATCTGATCAACACCGCCCGCTCGGGCCTTGTGGACACCGACGCGCTGATCCGCACCCTGAAGGACAACGCCATTCAGGGCGCCGCGGTCGATGTGTTCGATGCGGAGCCGCTCCCCGCCGACAGCGAGCTGATCCGCCTGGACAACCTGACGCTGTCCAACCACCGGGCGGGCGATACGCGGGCGTCCTATTGGAACGCGCCGAACCTGATGAGAAAACAGGCCCTGAAGCTTTTGCGCGGCGAAACCCCGGGGTTCGTCGCCAACCGGCAGGTGCTCCGGAAGTAGTGCGTCCGGCTTACCCGGACGTGCGGGCCCGTCAGCAATCGGAGGAAAGGAGATCAAAATGGGAAAGTACGTCATTGGTGTCGATTATGGCTCGGCATCCGTCCGGGCGGCGGTGGTCGATACCGCAAACGGGCGCGAACTCGCCTCCGGGGTCTACGCATACGAACACGGCGTGGACGGCAGTTATCTGGACAAGGCGAATCCCCACGTCGTGCGCCAGAACCCCGACGACTATCTCAAGGGCATGGAGCGCTCCGTCAGACTCGCCGTCGAGGCCGCGGGGGAGGGCTTTGACGCAAGCCGGATCGTCGGCATCGGGATCGACACGACCGGCTCCACGGTGCTCCCGGTCTCGAAGATGGGGGTTCCCCTCTGCGCGGAAGCGGAATTCGCGGACAATCCCAACGCGGCGATCTGGCTTTGGAAGGATCACAGCGCCACCGCCGAGGCCGAAACCATCACAAAGCTGGCGCATGCCGTGAACCCCGAATACGTGGACATGGTCGGCGGCGCATATTCCTCGGAATGGTATTGGGCGAAGGTTCTGCGCTGTCTCCGAAGCGACCCCGCGGTGTATGACGCGGCCTATACGTGGATCGAGGTGGCCGACTGGCTCGTATACCTCCTCACGGGCGGAGGGTGCATCGACGACGCGGTGCGCGGCATATGCGCCGCATCGCACAAGGCGCTGTTTAACCCCGAATGGGGCGGCTTTCCGTCGGAGAACTTCATCCGCGCCCTGGACCCCAGGCTTGTAAAGGTTCTTCATACGCTGAACGAACGCATGGTGCGCGACGTATCCGCCCCGGCGGGCAGGCTTTGCCGCGAGTGGGCGGAGCGCATGGGTCTGCCCTCGGGCATCGTCGTCAGCGTATCGGCGTTTGATGCCCACTTCGGCGGCATCGGCGCGGGCATCAGGCCGGGCATTCTCGTCAAGACCATCGGAACCTCCACGTGCGATCTGTACGTGCTGAAGAAGGCGGGAAAACGGCCGAGCATCAAGGGCATGGCCGGCATCGTCCACGACTCGATCCTCCCCGGCTACTACGGCATAGAGGCCGGACAAAGTGCGGTGGGCGATATTCTGAACTGGTTTGTGAAGTACGTGGCGCCGAGCGGCAAGTCGCACCGGCAGCTCTCCGAAGAGGCTTCCCGCCTCCGCCCCGGACAGAGCGGGCTTTTGTCCCTCGACTGGAACAACGGCAACCGGACGATCCTCGTCGATCAGCGCCTGACGGGCCTGATCATCGGCTTGACCCTGCAAACGAGCGCCGCGGAAATCTATCGCGCCCTGATCGAAGGGACCGCCTTCGGCGCCCGGGTCATCCACGACAGGATGGAGGAAGGCGGGCTGCGGATTGACAAGGTGGTCGCCTGCGGCGGAATCCCCCGGAAGGACGGGGTTTTCATGCAGATCTATGCGGATGTGCTCAACAAGGATCTCTACGTTTCGAAGAACGCCGAAACCTGCGCGCTGGGCGGCGCGATCGCGGCGGCCGTAAACGCGGGCGTCTATCCGGGCTTTGAACAGGCCGAGGACCGCATGACAAACGTCATGGATGCGTACTACCGGCCCATTCCGGAAAATGTGGCCGTCTATGAAAGGCTGTACGCCCTCTACCGCCAGCTTCACGACGGCTTTGGCACCCCGGTTTCAAGCAATCTCTTCGGCGTGATGAAGGAACTGCTCGCCATAAAGGAACAGCAAAGCGCTTGACAAAAGGCGCTTCCCCCGGCCCGGCCATCCGCCTAGGATGGCCGGGCCTCAAAGCATCAAAAAACCCTGCGAGGTTTTTTGATGCGAAGGAGAAAGCCTGCGCACACCTGAAATGCTCACGCATTTCCGGGCGGTGTGCTGACGTATGGTGCTGTTTCTCCCCCCGGTGTGCGCACTGGGGGGAGAAACCGTTCCCGACGTACGTGCCACCGGGAACGATTGAAGTCTGCCAGGGACTTTTGGGATGGTCTGCGGCCCGGCCATCCGCCTAGGATGGCCGGGCCTTTTCGCGCGAAGGGGCGTTTTTCCGGAAAACATGCCTCCGCGAAAACCGCGGAGGCATGAACGACGGATAACCCGCGCAATCAGGCGATGATGGCAACCCCCGCGCCACAGCCAATTCGGGTGGCGCCCGCGCGAAGCATCGCGACGGCATCCTCGGCGGTTCTGATTCCGCCCGAAGCCTTGACGCCGACATCGGGCCCGACGGTCCTGCGCATGAGGGCGATATCCTCCACCTTGGCGCCGGCGGTCGAGAAGCCCGTGGACGTCTTGACGAAGTCCGCCCCGGCCTTCACGGAAACCCGGCAGGCCATCACTTTTTCCTCATCGGACAAAAGGCAGGTTTCGATGATTACCTTCAAAAGCGCCTTGCCCTTCGTGGCCTCGCGCACCGCCTTGATGTCGCGGTAGACATCGTCCGTTTCGCCGGCCTTCAGCGCACCCACGTTGAGCACCATGTCGACTTCCGTCGCTCCGTTCGCTACGGCCTCCGAAGCCTCGAAGGCCTTCGAGGCGCTGGACATTGCGCCAAGGGGAAACCCCACGACCGTGCAAACGCCGATCCCGGTGCCCCGGAGCGCGTTGGCGGCGAGCGGCACCCGGCAGGAATTCACGCACACGGAGCAGAACCCGTAGCGCTTTGCCTCGTTGCAGAGCTTTTCAATATCCGTGGTGACGGCGTTGGCCTTGAGCATCGTGTGGTCGATAAACCGCGCGAGGTCCGCCTTCGACAGGCTGTCAATTTCCCTTTCCGTGAGCGGTTTCATCAAATTTTCCATTTTGTTCCCCCATCAATCCATGTAGTAGCCGCCGTTAATGTTGACGGTTTCGCCCGTGATGAACGCCGATTCATCGGAAGCCAGGAAGAGCGCGAGGTTGGAAACATCCTGGATCGTGCTGAGCCGCCGCACGGGAATCTTGTCCGCCATCGCCTTTTTCTTCGACTCATCCCAGTACGCCATCATCTTCGTCATGACGGCGTGGGGCGCCAGCGCGTTGCAGGTGATTCCGAAGGGCCCCAGCTGCCTGGCAACGGATCTGGTCAGCGTGATGACGGCGCCCTTGGAAGCGCCATACACAAACGTCGTGCTGTTGTCGCCGTTTTTCCCGGTGATCGAGGCGAGGTTGACGATCTTCCCATAGCCCTGCTTCTTCATGTAGGGCGTGGCCACCTTGATGCAGTACAGCACGCCCTTGATGTTGACGTCAATGGTGAGATCGATGAGCTCAAGGGACGTATCTTCAATCGTCGCGCTTTTCAAGATGCCCGCGTTATTGATGAGGATGTCAACCCTGCCGTACTTGGCGACGGTTTTTTCAAAGGCCGCTTCGACCTGATCGTATTGGGAGACATCGCAAACCAGCGAAAGAAAGTCCGCGCCCTTTTCCTTCAGCATGCCTTCCGTTTCCTCAAGCGCCGGCACGCTGATGTCGGAAATGACGACCTTGGCGCCTTCCGCCGCCAAATCCAGGGCAAACTGCTGGCCCATGCCCTGTCCGGCCCCGGTTACGAACGCGACCTTGTTGGTAAATCTGTCAGCTCTCATCGGATTACCTCCCAAAATAAAGTGTCGGACGCACAACGTAATGGAATATGTTCTATCATTTATCATTATAACGTGAAATATAGGACAAGTCAATAGCAATAATGTTAATTTCGTAACATTCTAACGGAGGGGGAAGCGGGCCCGCTCCCCGGAGAACGCGGGCGCGTTCCGGAGCGCGGCGGGGCGGGCGCCTCTCCGTGCGGGATCGAAAGCCCGGCGGCGGCCGAGGCTTTGTGATGTTTTTCCTTGACAAGCCTGGGGCGGAATGTTACAATTTCAATGAATTTTGCAAAGACGGAGCGGTTTTGACACTTTTATGGGAAAGAAAGAAGACAGGCTGAGCCAAATTCTGGCGCTCGCTCAGGCCAATACGGTTGTTACCTACAAGGCTCTGTCGGAGTCCATGGGCGTTTCCACCATGACGATTCGGCGCGATCTCGATACTCTGGCTTCACAAAATGTTGTGAAGTTGATTCGCGGCGGGGCAATTTACAACCAGGCGCAGGACACCGGGGCGCCTTCCTACATCCTTCAAACCCAGGAAGAGGTTTACATCGAAGAAAAAATCCGAATCGGCATAAAGGCCGCGTCCCTTTTGAACCCAAACGATACGTTCATGCTCGACTCCGGGTCCACCGCCTTCTGTTTCGCCCAGGCGATTCCCAAGGATACGAATTGCACGATCATCTGCTGGGCCCTGAACGTCATTCAGGAACTCATTACAAAGCCGTCCTGCAAGCTCATCGTCGGCGGGGGCGCCTACCACCCCGAAGCCCAGATGTTTGAAGGCCCGGAAGGCATCAGCCTTCTGCGCAATTCGCGGGCGAGCAAACTCTTTCTCACGGCCGGCGGTTTTCACGAAACCCTGGGGATCACCTGCCCCCTCTCCTACGAGACGGGCATGAAGCGGGCGGCGATCGAATCAAGCCTTACAAAGATCCTGCTCATCGATTCATCGAAATTCGGCCGCGTGTGCCAGTCCTACCTGACAAACATCTCCAGCGTCGACATCATCGTCACCGATTCGAAGATCCCCCCGCACTATCAGGACTTCATCCTGGAAAAGGGCATCAAACTGCTCCTGGCCTGACGGCGTCAACCGTGCGGCCAGCCCATGGATAAAAAGAAAAGGCCCCGAAATCCTTTGATTTTGGGGCCTTTTCTTTGGTAGCGGCGGTCGGATTCGAACCAACGACACTCCGGGTATGAACCGAATGCTCTAGCCAACTGAGCTACGCCGCCATGAAATGCCAATCCCGAATAAACGAAATTGGCATTTTTTGTGGTTGCGGGGGAGGGATTTGAACCCTCGACCTCCGGGTTATGAGCCCGACGAGCTACCGGACTGCTCTACCCCGCGATGCTGCCGTTTTCTGGACGGCAAAAAGTATTATACATCAGCGCGGCGCGTTTGTCAAGCGAAAAACGCAATTCTTTACGCGGGAAGTCCGCGGAGAAAGCCCAGCAGGTTGTCCCGGTCGCTGACGGTGACGAAGGGCCGGCCGATCAGCGTAAAGCAGGCGGCGGCGATGGCCGCGCCGAAGGGGATGATGTCGGCGCGCTCCGGGATCAGGCCGGGAATCCGGAGGCGCTCCCGCTGGGTCATGGCGGCAAGGCGCGCCAGCCACGCGGCGGCGGCGTCGGCGGTCAGGCGAAAGCCCTGCACCTTGGCGGCGTCGTAGCGGTCCAGCTTCTGCTCCATGGCGGCCAGCGCGGTAAACGTGCCGCCCACGGCCACCCAGCCGTCGCTGGACGGGAAGCGGAGCGCCGCCCGGGCGGCGGGCTCGAGGGCCCGGCGCGCGGTTTCGAGGAGCCGGTCAGGATCGGTTTCGCCGCCGGAGAGCGCCTTCAGCCGCACGGCGCCCATCTGCGCCGAGGCGGCGGCCAGCACGCGGCCGTCCCTTCCGGTCATGAATTCGGTGGAGCCGCCGCCGATGTCGATGACCCCGGCCGCGCCCGCAGGCGCCGCGCCCGCGTAAGCGAGGCGCGCCTCCGCCTCTCCGGAGAGCACGGAAAGCTCCACGCCCATCCGCGCCGCGCCGTCAATCAGCGCGGGGCTGCTTTTCCATCCGTCCCGCATGGCGCTGGTGCCAAAGCCATAGATCTTCCCCGCGCCCAGCGCGCGGGCCTCGTCCGCCAGGGCCTCGATGGCCGAAAGCGTCCGCGCCATGGCCGCCCCGTCCAGAAGGCCGTCCCGCAGGCCCTCCATCAGGCGCGTGACCGTTCGGCCGGTATGAATTGGAAAAAACTGGCCGCCGGAGCGCCCGGCGACCAGCAGTCGAACCGAATTGGAGCCCACGTCGATGACGGCGACGCGATTAGTTTCCGCCTGTGACAAAACGCACCTCGTTCTTTTTCAGAAGGCCCAGCTGGTCCCGCGCCACGCGCTCCACGTATTCGCTGGTCTTGGCAAAGGCGATCTTGCGTTCCAGCGCGGCGTTCTGGTCCAGTGCCTGGGCTTTTTCGGCCTCCAGCGCCGCGATGTGCTGCGCCTGGGTGCTCAGATACTGACCCTGGCTTAAGTATACGCCGCCAAACACCATCACCAGCACGGCCATCATCAGAAGCCAGAAGCGGGGCTTGATCGTCTTTTTGCGGGACACGAAGCACACAGCCTTTCTTAAGCGCAGTAATAACAATATTCTGTGCCGGATGCGGGATTCCTCCCTCAACGAAAAATTTTCCGGAAGATTTTTGAGCCCGCCATCCGCCGGACGCGCCGCCACAGAAAGATCAGCGGCCGCGCGACGAGCCGCACCATGAGCGGCCGGACCGTCAGCGCGTAGAGCACCGCCCCGGCGGCCGCGCCCATCAGCGCGTACATTCTGAAATCCAGGTAGTTGACCCGCAGCCACACCGCCGCCAGCAGCACCGCGCAGGCCAGCGAAAAGGCGCAGTCCACCGCCAGCGTCAGGAGGCGCCCCGCCGAGAGCAGCTTTCGCACCAGCGCCGCCCCGTCAAACAAAAGCCCCGCCGCCAGCCCCGCGTACATCATCCCCAGAAAGGCCTGGGGCTGCCCCACCGTGTAGAACAGCATTACTTGAACAGGCGGCCCAGCCCGCCCTTGCCCCGCGCGGCGCGCTCGTCGTACTCCAGCGCGTCGATCTGGCCCTCCACCAGCAGCTGGCCCTCCTCCAGGTTCAGCCTGGAGATGTGCAGCGCGCTGCCCACCAGCGTCATCGCGCCGGAAGAGGTGTTCAAGACGATCATCACGTCGTTGAAGCTGTCCACGTCCGTCACACCGGTAATCGTGGCGCGGCTGCGGGCGTCGAGGACCAGCGTGTGGGGCCGCTCGGCGGGGTTCGCGTCGCTTTTCACATCCATCGCCTCCCGAAACAGCGTATTCAGGACGGGGCCGCAAAATGCCCGGCGTATGGTATAATGGGGCGGGAGGTGGGCCGATGGGCGTTCACGAGGGGCACCGGGCGCGGCTCAAGCGGCGCTTTGAAACCGAGGGGCTGGACGGCTTTCAGCCCCACGAGGCGCTGGAGCTTCTGCTGTTTCAGACGGTGGCGCGCCGGGATGTGAACCCGCTGGCCCACCGCCTGATTGAGCGCTTCGGCTCGCTGAACGGCGTGCTGACCGCGGGCGAGGACGCGCTCTTTGCCGTTCCCGGGGTCGGCGCGCGCACGGCGGCGCTATTGGCGTTTCTGCCCGCGTTTTTTGAAACCTGCCGCGCCCGGGGAGCGGAGAACGCGCCGGTTTTGAAAAACCTCGCCGCCGCCCGCGCCTATTGCGGCCATCTGGTGGAGGGGGGCGCGGACGACCGGCTCTGGCTGATGCACCTGGGCCCCGGCGGCGCGCTGATCTTGACCGAGAGCCTCCCCGCCCCCGGCGGCCATCCCCGGGCGCGGACGGTGGTGGAGCGCGCGCTCAAAAGCCGCGCCCAGGCGCTGGTGGTGGCCGCCGCCCGGGAAAACGCCGCCTCCGGCTCCGACGACAGGAACTTTGCCTGGACGCTGGACGAGCTGCTTTCGATGATCGGCGTCACGCTGGTGGACGGCCTGATCATGGACGGCGACCGCTTTACCAGCTTCCGCCGCCAGGGCTATCTGACCGCGCCCCTGCGGGAGGGGGGTTCCGCCCCGCGCCTAATGGAGGAGCGTTGGCTGTGGGACGAAGCGGCGGAACAGGCGCCGCTTCCAAACCCGCCGCCCGAGGGGTGAACCGGCGGCGGGCGTATCCGTTTTTTTACATTCTTTTTACGGCGCAACGGCTTGCATTTTGGCACCATATTGGGTAAACTAGAGCATGCGGTTAGCACTCGATTTCGATGAGTGCTAACAAACAGAGAGCATTTCAGGAGGCATGGACATGAAGATCAATCCATTGGGTGACCGCATCGTGATGAAGAATCTTGAAGCGGAAGAGACCACCAAGGGCGGCATTCTCCTGACCAACTCGGCCAAGGAAAAGCCGCAGATGGCCGAAGTCCTGGCGGTAGGCCCGGGCGGCAACGTGGACGGCAAGGAGATCACGATGCACGTGAAGGCCGGCCAGAAGGTGATCTATTCCAAGTATGCCGGCACCGAAGTCAAGCTGGACGGCGAGGAATACATCCTCGTTCGCCAGAGCGACGTGCTGGCCGTCGTCGAATGACATTTCGCGAAGAACGCAAGTAAGAACCGGGAGGGTACACGAACATGGCAAAGCAGATCAAGTATGGCGAGGAAGCCCGCCGCGCGCTGGAAAAAGGCATCAACGCGCTGGCTGATACCGTAAAGATCACCCTGGGGCCCAAGGGCCGCAACGTGGTGCTGGACAAGAAGTTCGGCGCTCCGCTGATCACCAACGACGGCGTGACCATCGCCAAGGACATCGAGCTGGAAGACCCCTTTGAGAACATGGGCGCGCAGCTGGTGAAGGAAGTCGCCACCAAGACCAACGACGTGGCCGGCGACGGCACCACCACCGCGACGCTTCTGGCCCAGGCCATCGTGCGCGAGGGCCTGAAGAACGTGGCCGCCGGCGCCAATCCGATGGTCATCAAGCGCGGCATCGAGCAGGCCACCGAGGCCGCCGTGAAGGCCCTCGGCGACATTTCCAAGCCCGTGGAAAACAAGCAGGCCATCGCGCAGGTCGCCTCCATCTCCTCCGGCGACGCCGAGATCGGCGATCTGATCGCCGACGCGATGGAAAAGGTGGGCAAGGACGGCGTCATCACCGTCGAGGAATCCAAGACCCTCAAGACCGAGCTGACGCTGGTGGAAGGCATGCAGTTTGACCGCGGCTACGCCTCGGCCTACATGGTCACCGATTCCGAGCGCATGGAAGCCGTGCTGGAAAGCCCGGCCATCCTGATCACCGACAAGAAGATCTCCAACATCCAGGAACTGCTGCCCCTGCTGGAGCAGGTGGTGCAGGCCGGCAAGAAGCTTCTGATCATCGCCGAGGAAGTCGAGGGCGAGGCGCTGGCCACGCTGGTGCTGAATAAGCTGCGGGGCACCTTCAACTGCGTCGCGGTCAAGGCGCCGGGCTTCGGCGACCGCCGCAAGGCCATGCTGCAGGACATCGCCATCCTGACCGGTGGCCAGGTCATCACCGAGGAACTGGGCCTTGAGCTCAAGAGCGCCACCATGGACATGCTGGGCAGCGCCCGCCAGGTCAAGGTGGACAAGGAAAACACCATCATCGTCGAGGGCGCGGGCGACCCGTCCGAGATCAAGGCGCGCATCACCTCCATCCGCGCGCAGATCGCCGACACCACCAGCGACTACGACAAGGAGAAGCTGCAGGAGCGCCTGGCGAAGCTCGCCGGCGGCGTCGCGGTGATCAAGGTCGGCGCGGCCACCGAGATCGAGATGAAGGAGCGCAAGCTGCGCATCGAGGACGCGCTCAACGCCACCCGCGCGGCCGTTGAGGAGGGCATCGTGCCCGGCGGCGGCACCGCGCTGATCGCGGCCTCGAAGCCCGTCGTGGCCCTCGTGGAGAACCTGACCGGCGACGTCAAGACCGGCGCGGCCATCGTGCTGCGCGCGCTGGAGGAGCCCGTCCGCCAGATCGCCATCAACGCGGGCGTCGAGGGAAGCGTGGTCGCCGAGAACATCAAGACCCATGACGCCCTGGGCTACGGCTTCGACGCCACCAAGGGCGAGTACGCCGACATGGTCAAGCGCGGCATCATCGACCCCACCAAGGTCGCCCGCAGCGCGCTGCAGAACGCCGCGTCCGTCGCCGCGATGGTGCTGACCACCGAGTCGCTGGTGACCGACCTGCCCTCCAAGGAGCCCCCGATGCCCGCGGCGCCCGGCGGCGGAATGGGCGGAATGTAC
>JARKQG010000127.1 GCA_029974035.1 Eubacteriales bacterium
GCCAAACTTCGCCAGCACCATCGTGATCGCCGCCGTCAGCGTCGTCTTCCCATGGTCGACGTGCCCGATCGTCCCCACGTTTACGTGTACCTTATTCCGCTCGAATTTTGCCTTCGCCATCCCTTGGTTCCTCCCTAATCATAGTCAATCCGGAATAAATTTGGAGCGGGTGATGGGAATCGAACCCACGTGATCAGCTTGGGAAGCTGGAGCTCTGCCATTGAGCTACACCCGCGCGCCCGCTCGCGGCGGCGTGGAAAGCATAGCAAACACGCCGTCATACGGTGGATATTGTACTGAATGGCGCGGCTTTTGTCAAGCAGGAACTTTGCGCTTCGACGGTTAAAAATGGACGGCCCGGCCGCGCTACTGCTGCAGCATCCGCTGCAGCTTGCGCTTGACCCGCTGCAGCGCGTTGTCGATGGACTTGACGTGCCGGTGCATTTCGGCCGAAATCTCCTGGTAGCTCTTGCCCTCGAGGTACCGGAGCAGCACCTGCTTTTCCAGCCCCGACAGCATCTTGCCAATGCGCCCCTCGATGACGGACACATCCTCCCGGCTGATGAGCACCTCCTCCGGATTGGCTGCCCAGCCCTCGGTGATCACATCCAGGAGCGTACGGTCGGACTCCTCGTCGTAGATGGGCTTGTTGAGGGACACGTAGCTGTTGAGGGGGATGTGCTTTTGGCGGGTGGCCGTCTTGATGGCGGTGATGATCTGGCGGGTGATGCACAATTCCGCGAAGGCGCGAAAGGAGGTCAGCTTTTCCTCGCGGAAGTCGCGGATCGCCTTGTACAGCCCGATCATGCCCTCCTGCACGATGTCCTCGTGGTCGGCGCCGATCAGGAAATAGCTGCGCGCCTTGGAGCGCACAAAATTTTTGTATTTGTTGAGCAGGTACTCCAACGCGGTGCCGTCCGCCTGCTGCGCAAGCCGCACCACCTGCTCGTCGGTCATATGCTCGAATCGTTCGTACAGAACCAAGAAGCTATTCTCCTCTACGCATGCGTTCCAGCTTCTGACGGACGTCCTCCGGCAGATGTTCCAGCACGGTGGATTTACGGGGCACCTCGCGCCGGACGATGGCGGGCGGCGTGCGCATGCGCTCGACTTCCTCGATCAGCTCGCGGGAGGGCAGCCGGGTCGCGCCGCGGGCCAGCACCACCGTCTGCTCCACGGCGTCGGAGGTGGCCACCCGCACCTCCAGCCGTCCGGCCTCGATGGCGGCGGCGTAGGTGTCGCACAACCGCTCGATGTAGTGGTCGGCGGTTTCGCCGCGCCGGGTGAACACCACGCTGAGAACGCCGGCCTGCTCCCGGGTGCGCACGGGCCGGTCGGACTGCCATGCGTCAAACACCAGGATCACCTGCTGGCCGGTGTAGCCCGCGTAATCGGAGAGCATGTGAATGAGCTCGTCCCGCGCGTCGGCCAGCGGCCCCCGTGGCACGCCCTTCCAGGCGCACAGCACGTTGTAGCCGTCCACCAGCAGCAGGCGCCTGCGCTTCATTGGCCGCTCCGGGTGCGCATGACCTCGTAGAGGGCGATGCCCGCCGCGACGGAGGCGTTGAGCGAGGCGATCTGCCCCTTCAGCGGAATGGACACCACCCGGTCGCAGTGCTCCAGCACCAGCCGGGAGATGCCCTCGCCCTCGGAGCCGATGACCAGCGCCACCGGGCCGGAGAGGTCGCTTGTGCGGATGTCGCCGCCGGACATGTCGCAGCCGATCACCCAAAGTCCTTTTTCCTTCAGCTCCTGCAGCGCCCGGGACAGATTGCCGACCCGCGCCACCGGCAGGTAGGAAAGCGCGCCCGCCGCCGCCTTGACCGCCGCCGGGTTCAGCCCCGCGGAGCGGCGCTCCGGCAGGATCACGCCGTGGGCGCCGCAGCACTCGGCGGTGCGGATGATGGCGCCCAGATTGTGGGGGTCGGTCACGCCGTCCAGCGCGACGACAAAGGGCGGCTCGTCCTTCTCGGCAGCCAGGGCCAGGATGGCCTCCAGTGTGGAATAAGCCGCCGCCGAGGCGTAGGCCAGCATGCCCTGATGGTTCGGGTACACCGCGTCGAGCCGCGCCCGGTCGACGAACTGCACCACGACGCCCGCCTCGCGGGCCTTGGCCACCAGTTCCCGCGCGGAGCCGGACAGTTCGCCCTGGGCCACCAGCATTTTTTCGATGGAGCGCCCCGCCTTCAGCGCCTCCCGGATGGGGTTGCGGCCCACCAGAAGGTTGTCCTCCTCCGGCAGAGCGGCCCCCTCGGGTTCCGAAGGGGCGGGCGGCGCGGGGCGCTCATACTTCGGCGCGGGGCCATGCTTCGGCGCGGGGCGGCCGTAGCGGGGCCCCTCCGGGCGGTCGCCTCGGGGCTCGACGGGCCTGCCGTAGCGGGGCGAGGGCCGGTCGGGCCGGGGCGCTTCGGGCCGGGCGCGGCGGCCGTCGTCAAACACGGCGGGCGGCACGGGGCGCTCCGGCGCCCTGGAAAAGCGCGGGCCGGGGCCCTTGTCATAGCGCCTGCCGTCCCCGGGCTTTGCCTCGCCCGGGCGATCGCTCCGGGGCTTGCCGTCCCGGGGCTTGCCGTCCCGGGACCTGTCCCCCTGGAAGCGGCCGCCCTTGCCGCCGCTTCCAAAGTATTTTTCAAAACCGCGGCCCTTGCCGCCGCCCTTTTTCCCATCCATACCTTCCCTCTCCTTACGCGCCCAGCGCGGCTGCGATCAGCGCCTCCATGCGCTCCTTCTGCTCCGTCAGATAAAGATACCCGATCAGCGCCTCCAGCGCCGTCGCCCGGTGGTACTCGGCCGGGTCCGCGTTGTGGGGCGGCGTCTGGCGCGCGTTGCGCGCGCGGCGCACCACCGCGCGCTCCTCGTCGGTCAGAAGCGGTTCGACCCTGGCCAGCGCCTCCGACTGGGCGTGGGCGCACACGATGGCCACGGCCGAGCGGTGCAGCGCGCGGATGCGGTCCCCGCCGCGCACCAGATGGTCCCGCACGTAAAAGTCGTAGATCGCGTCGCCGAGATAGGCGAGTTCGAGGGAACCGGGCAGGCCTGTCACAATAGCTTCAGGAAGCGCCCGTAAGCGGCCTTCCAGTCCTCGCCGTCGCCCTCGGGCTGGTAGGTGCCGGTGGGGAACGACCGCGCCACCACGCGCCGCAGCTCCGCCACGGTGTCCACGGCCCCCAGCGCCATCGCCTGCACCAGCAGGTTCCCGATCACCGTGCCCTCGCCCGGGCCCGCGTAGACGGGTTTGCGAAGGGCGTTGGCGGTGAACTGGTTGAGCATCACGTTTTTGCTGCCACCGCCGACGATGTTGAGCGCGTCCACCGGGTGGTGCAGCAGGTCCTTCTCCAGCCGCTCGACGCTCCAGCGGTACTTGAGGGCCAGGCTCTCCAAAATCACGCGGATGATCTGGCCGCGGCCCCTGGGCACGCTCTGTCCGGTGCGCTCACAGTAGGCCTGCACCCGGGCGGGCATGCCCCCCGGCTGCAAAAAGCAGGGGTCGTCCACGTCCAGAATCGCCAGAAAGGGCTGGGCCCCGGCGGCCATCCGGTCCAGCGTGTCGAAGTCCACCGCGTCCTCACGGCGGTCCCACTCGCGCTTGCACTCCTGCAGGATCCAAAGGCCCATGATGTTTTTCAGCAGGCGCGTGGTGCCGTCCACGCCGCCCTCGTTGGTGTAGTTGGCTTCCATGACCGCCGGATCACAAAGGGGCGTGCGGATCTCGGTGCCCAGAAGCGACCATGTGCCGCTGGAGATGTAGGCGAAGTTTTCGCCCTCCGCCGGCACCGCGGCCACGGCGGAGGCGGTGTCGTGTTCGCACACCGCGATCACCGGCACCTCGCCCACGCCGGTCTCCCGGGCGATGCCGGGCAGCAGCGTGCCCCGGACCGCGCCGGGCTGCTCAATGGCGGTGAACAGCCCGCGGGGGATGCCGAAGGCGTCCATCAGGTCCCACGCCCACTGGCGGGCGTTGGGGTCGATCAGCTGCGACGTGGAGGCGATGGTGTACTCGGTGGCCATTTTGCCCGTCAGGAAGTAGGCCAGAAGGTCGGGCATCATCAGCAGTTTGTCGGCGATGCCGTACACCGGATCGCCCGCGCGCTTCATCGCGTAGAGTTGGAAGATGGTGTTGAACTGAATGAAGGCCAGGCCGGTGCGCTCAAAGATCTTCGCCTTGGGCATCACCTTGAAGGCCTCGTCCATAATGCCGTCGGTGCGCGTGTCACGGTAGTGGACCGGAACGCCCACCAGCGCGCCGTCCGCGCCCACGAGCCCAAAGTCCACGCCCCAGGTGTCGATGCCGATCGAGTCCAGCTTGATGCCTTCCTTTGCCGCCTTGGTCAGCGCCTGCTTCATCTCAAAGAAAAACCGCTGCACGTCCCAAACCATGCGGCCGTTCAGCGTCACCGGATCGTTGGAGAACCTGTGCAGCTCGGTCAGGCGGATGCGCTCGCCGTCAAACGAGCCCAGCATCGCGCGGCCGCTGGACGCGCCAAAGTCAAAGCCCAGCAGGTTCAATGTCTTCGTATTCATGGCACTCCCCGCTTTCTTCGTATGATGCCATTATAACAGTTTGAGGGTGTCCGTTCAACGGCTTTTTCACCGCGCGGCCAACGGTTTTTGCGCCCCCGGCGGCATACATGCATTATGCATCGCCGCGCCGCGGTTTTTCCGCAGTAATCCACAATATCCACAGGCTTTTCCACAGAAACCGCCCGGAAAACGCTGGTTTTTGGCGGATTTTTGGGAATCCCGGTGGATTATTCATGAGGAAATCAAAAAGTTATCCACAGAACGGCGCCGGTTTTTGGGGCGTTTCGTCCGGCGGCGGTCGGTTTCGCCCGAGTCTTTTGCGCGCCGGGCGGCTTTTCGGCCGCCGCGCCCGGTTTTGGCGAAAAACGGACCGCCGGAGGCGCCCCGGGCGCAAAAACTACGCGGTCCGTTCAAAGCACGGTTTCCCCAAAGTGTCCACAATTCTCCGGTCGGGCCGGGGAAAACCGGCGCGGGGATTTTAGGTACCGAACCCGTCGAGGCGCGCGGCAGGGTCGGCATTGAGCGAGAGCGGCGCCAAATCGCCCGCCATCAACCGGTAAAAGGCCGCGCTGCCGATCATCTCCGCGTTGTCGGTGCAAAGCCGCGCCGGTGGCAAAAAGACCTCGAGACCCGCCTCGCCACCGGCGCGCGCCAGTTCCCGGCGAAGCAGCGCGTTGGCCGCCACGCCGCCCGCCGCCGCCAACCGCCCGGCGCCGGCATCCACCGCGGCCCGCACCGTCTTTTCCACCAGCATTGAAACCACCGCTCGCCGGAAGGAGGCGGCAAATCCGGCCTGATCGATCCCCCCGCCCTGCTGGCGGATGGTGTGCGCCTGGTTGATCACCGCGGTCTTGAGCCCGCTGAAGGAAAAATCGTACCGGCCCTGGGTGGTCACCTTCGGGAAGCGGTAGGCGGCGGGGTCGCCCGTTTCGGCCAGCCTGTCCAGCAGCGGCCCGCCGGGATAGGGAATGCCCAGCACCCGCGCCACCTTGTCGAAGGCCTCGCCCGCGGCATCGTCCATGGTGCGGCCCAGCAGGCGGTACGCGCCGTAGCCCGACACCTCCACGATGTGGCTGTGGCCGCCGGAGGCCACCAGGCACACAAAGGGCGGCTGAAGCGCCGGATGCGCCAGGTAGTTGGCGCTGACATGCCCCTCGATGTGGTTGACCGGGATCAGCGGCAGGCCACGGCCGTAGGCAAAGGCCTTCGCCCAACTGACGCCGGTCAAAAGCGCGCCCACGAGCCCCGGCCCGTATGTGACCGCCACCGCGTCGATTTCTTCCATTGATAACCCCGCCCGGGACAGCGCCTCCGCCGCCAGATGATCCAGCGCCTCCACGTGCATGCGGGACGCGATCTCCGGCACCACGCCTCCGTAGAGGGCGTGGGAATCAATCTGGGAGGCGATGACCCCCGAGCGCACCGTCCGTCCGTCTTCGACCACGGCCGCGGCGGTTTCGTCACAGGAGGACTCGATGGCGAGTATGGTCGCCCGGCCCGCCCGGCGGAGCGCCTCCGCCCGGAGCCGCGCGCATTCCTGATAGATCATGTCGTTTCCCTCCGGCGCATTTGGCGCGCGATGGCCACGGGAAGCCCCCAGGCGCACGCAAGCGCGGTCTGGGCAACCAGCACTCCACCCAGCGCGTGCACCGCCACCGCCGCAAAGAATTTTTCCGGCAGCATGCGGATCATGAGATCGGTCGCGGGGTTCATAAGCCACAGATCGTTTGAAAACAGCGCCGCGTGAAAGCTCCGGAAGGCGCCGTCAAAGTCCGCGGCCGCCCAGATCCCGAAGGCCGCGATGAGCGCCAGCCAGAAGACCTGCCCCGTCAGGCCCGCCCGCTTGAGCCGCCGGGCCCAGCCCCGGCCAAGAAGCCCCGCGGCCAGCAGCCCGAGGCCCAGCGCGCCCAGCGCCGCGCCGATGCGCCGCGCCAGGAAAAACAGCGCCCGCACGTCCTGCATGTGGGCAATCTCCCGCTCGTTGAACACCGCCTGCGCCGCGCCGTTCACCGTCGCGGTCATGGCAAGGTCCGCCCGCGCGCCCTTTAAATAGTCCACCAGCATGTCGCCGATGCCAAAGAGCGCGGCCTCGTCGACGCCCGCCGCCCGGGCGGAGCCCAGCGCCGCGTACAGCCGCCGGTGGTACGCCCCGTCCAGCGCGCTCCGGTCAAAGGCCCAGAGCATCAGCGCCGGCGTCAGCAGCAGCATGCCCAGCACCGCCATCAGGCTCCGAAGCCCATTTGAGGGGGTACGCACCGGCAATCCGCCTCACTTTTCACAGTACTTCGGTCTGTTTTCGACGGAATCCGCCAAAAACAGACCGTTGTTCGGTTTATAACTCACAGTTTCTGCAGGTACGCGGTCACAAAACCCTCCAGATCCCCGTCCATGACGGCGTCGATATCGCCCATTTCATGACCGGTGCGGTGGTCCTTGACCAGCGTGTAGGGTTGGAACACGTAGGAGCGAATCTGGCTGCCCCACTCAATCTTCTTGAGCTCGCCCTTGATGTCGCCCATCTGCTCCTGCCGCTCGCGCTCCTTGAGCTCGGCCAACCGCGCCCGCAGCATGCGAAAGCAGGTTTCCTTGTTCTGCAGCTGCGACCGCTCGTTCTGACACTGCACGACGACGCCGGTGGGCAGGTGGGTAATGCGCACGGCGGAGTCCGTCCGGTTGACGTGCTGGCCGCCCTTGCCCGAGGAACGGTAGGTATCGATGCGCAGGTCGTCGCTCTTGATTTCGGTTTCGCCGCTGTCGTCGATGACGGGCGCCACATCCAAAGAGGCGAAGGACGTATGACGCCGGGCGGCGGCGTCGAAGGGCGAAATGCGCACCAGCCGGTGCACGCCGCGCTCGCTCTTCAAAAAGCCGTAGGCGTAGTCGCCGCTGATTTCGAAGGTGACCGACTTGATGCCGGCCTCGTCGCCCTCGAGAAAGTCCAGCTCCTTCACCGAAAAGCCCATGCGCTCCGCGAAACGGGTGTACATGCGGTAGAGCATCTGGCACCAGTCCTGGGCCTCGGTGCCGCCAGCGCCGGCGTGCAGCGACAGGATGCAGTCGTTCTGGTCGTACTCGCCGGAGAGCAGCGTGGTCAGCCGGAGGGCCTCCAGGTCCTTGTGCATCGCGGCGATCTCCGCGGCGATCTCCGGCACCAGCGAGGCGTCGTCCTCCTCGTCGGCCAGGCCGATCAAAACCTCCAGATCGTCGGCGCGCCGGTTGAGCGAGCGGAAGTGCTCCAGCCGGGATTCCGCGGCGTGGGCCTTGCGGTTGACCTTCTGGGCCCGCTCAAGGTCATCCCAGAAGCCGGGCGAACCCATGTCCTCCTGGTATTCGGTCAGTTGTTCCTCAAGGTGAGCCACGTCAAAGTGAGTCACCTGCCTCTCGGATCAGCTTGCGGATGGCGATGAGATCCTGCTTGAAGCCATCGGTTTCGATCATGAGTTCACATCCTTATAAAATTATCGCGCCGGGAAACGTCCGTGATCCCCACGAAGGGGCGCGCGGCAAGGGTGCGGCGCTACTGCCCCTTCCCGCAGCACTCCTTGTACTTCTTGCCGCTGCCGCAGGGGCAGGGCGCGTTGCGGCCCACCTTTTCGCCCGCCTTGACCGGCTTTTTGGCGGACGCGCCCGCGTCCGAGCCGCCATGGGTGGCCGCGGTGGGGGTGGCCGCCTCCCTGCGCTCCGGCGGGCGCACCAGCGTCGCCATATACAGCCGCCGGAGGGTATCCTCCTGGATCATGCGGCTCATTTCCTCGAACATGTTGAACCCCTCGATCTTGTACTCGACGATGGGGTCCTTATGGCCGTAGGCGCGCAGGCCGATGCCGTCGCGCAGCTGGTCCATGGCGTCGATGTGGTCCATCCAGCGGCGGTCCACCGCGCCCAGGAGCGCCACGCGCTCAAACTCGCGCATGTCGATGCCGATTTCGGAGATCATCTTCTCCCGTTCGCGGTAGAAATCGGCGCTGCGCTCGATCAGCGCCTGCCGGAATTCGTCGCGGTCGCGGCGCTCGAGCGAACCGAATGCAGCCTGGACGTCGCCGGGCTTCAGGCAGATGCGCTCAAGGTATTCCGCGACGCCGGGGACATCCCAGGTGGTATCGTCCTGGGCGTTGACGGCCAGGCGCTCCAGCGCGTCGGCGATCAGCGACTCCCGGAGGCCGTCGATGTGGCTGGAAATGCTGTCCCCCTCCAGCACCTCGCGGCGCTGACGGTAGATCAGTTCGCGCTGCTGGTTCATCACGTCGTCAAATTGCAGCACGCTCTTTCGGATGTCGAAGTTCCGGGCCTCGACCTTCTTCTGCGCGCCCTCGATCTGCTTGGAGAGGATGCCGTACTCGATCGCCTGGCCCTCCTCGATCTTCAGCCGCTCGATCAGCGGCTGGATGCGGTCGGAGCCGAACAGGCGCATCAAATCGTCCTCCAGCGAGATGAAGAACTGGCTGGAGCCCGGATCGCCCTGGCGGCCGGCGCGGCCGCGCAGCTGGTTGTCGATGCGGCGGGATTCGTGGCGCTCGGTGCCCAGAATGTGCAATCCGCCCAGCCGGATCACCTCTTCGTGCTCGCGGTCGGTCTCCTGGCGGTACTGGGCGTAGAGCTCCCGGAAGCGCTTCCGGGCTTCCTTGACCTCGTCGGGCACGTTTTCCGCGTGGCCGATGGCCTCCTCGATCAGCGTCTCCTCGTAGCCCAGCTGCTTCATGCGGTGGCGGGCCATGAATTCCGGGTTGCCGCCCAGGAGGATGTCGGTGCCGCGGCCGGCCATGTTGGTGGCGATGGTGACGGCGCCGCGCTTGCCGGCCTGGGCTATGATCTCCGCCTCTTTTTCGTGAAACTTCGCGTTCAGCACCACGTGGGAAACGCCGCGGTTTTCCAAAAGGCGGCTGACGTGCTCGCTCTTTTCCACCGATACGGTGCCCACCAGCACCGGCTGGCCGGACTTGTGGCACCGCTCCACCTCGTCGGCCACCGCCAGGAACTTGCCCTTTTCGGTGGTGTAGACGGAGTCGTTCTTGTCCAAGCGGATCATGGGCTTGTTGGTGGGGCTGACCACCACGTCCAGCCGGTAGATGCCCTGGAACTCGTCCTCCTCGGTCTTGGCGGTACCGGTCATGCCGGCGAGCTTTTTGTACATGCGGAAGTAATTCTGGAAGGTGATGGTGGCCAGGGTCTTGCTCTCCCGCTCCACCTTCACGTGCTCCTTGGCCTCGATGGCCTGGTGCAGTCCGTCGGAGTAGCGCCGGCCGGTCATCAGGCGGCCGGTGAACTCGTCCACGATGACCACCTGGCCGTCCTTGACCACATAGTCCACGTCCCGCTTCATCATGGTGTTGGCCTTCAGCGCCTGCAGGATGTGGTGGTGCAGCTCGGTGTTGGCGGCATCGGTCAGGTTCTCCACGCCAAAGGACTGCTCCGCCTTGCGCACACCCTCCTCGGTGAGCACCACCGTCTTCTGCTTCTCGTCGCGGGTGTAGTCCTGCTCGTTTTGCAGGCGCTGCACAAAGCGATCGGCCCGGGCGTACATTTCGGTGGACTTGTCGCCCTGGCCGGAGATGATCAGCGGCGTTCTGGCCTCGTCGATCAGGATGGAGTCCACCTCGTCCACGATGGCGTAGTTGAGCCCCCGCTGCACCATGCGCTCCTTATAGGTTGCCATGTTGTCGCGCAGGTAGTCAAAGCCCAGTTCGTTGTTGGTGGCGTAGGTGATGTCCGCGGCGTAGGCGGCCTTGCGCGCCTCGGAGGGCATGTCGTGCTCGACGAGGCCCACCGTCAGCCCCAGGAAGCGGTGGATCTTGCCCATCCACTCGGAATGGAACCGGGCCAGGTAGTCGTTGACGGTGACCACGTGAACCCCCTCGCCGGAGAGGGCGTTGAGGTAGGAGGGCAGTACGGCGGTCAGCGTCTTGCCCTCGCCGGTGCGCATCTCCGCGATGCGGCCCTGATGCAGCACGATGGCGCCGATCAGCTGCACGGGAAAGGGGCGCTGGCCCAGGGTGCGCACCGCGGCCTCGCGCACGGTGGCGTAGGCTTCGGGCAAGAGGTCGTCCAGCGTTTCACCGTCCTTCAGCCGCTGGCGAAACAGCGCCGTCTGGCCGCAGAGCTCGTCGTCGGTCATCGCCTGCATCCGGGGCTCCAGCTGATCGATCTTGTCCACCATCGGCTTCAGCCGGCGGATCTCCGCCTCGTTGGAGCCCTTCAAAAAACTCTTCAGAAAATCAAGCATGCGTTCTATCCTCCGGGATTCATGGGTGCCAATCGCGTCATTATACCACAGTCCTGGTTAAGGTTCAAAGGCGGGCAGTTTCTCCACCGCCCGGGCGCGCCCTTCGCGCAGCGCGGCGATCAGCTCGTCCATCGTGGCGACCGGCGCGTCCAGCCGCATGGCGCCGTAGCCGACGCGGGAAACATCGTGGGCGTCCGCGCCCGCCATTTGGACGAGGCCCGTCCTTTCGGCGAGGGCCAGCGCCTTATGGTTCCAGGCGGGGTCGGCGTTGCCGGCGTTGAAGACCTCGATGGCGTCCATCTCGTCGGTGATGGGCGTAAAGTGCGGAATGTAGCAGGCCTCCCGGAAGGGGTGGGCGTGGCACACAAAGCCGCCCGCCCGGCGCACCGCCCGAAGGTATTCCCGGGCGCCCAGGCGGTCGATGCCGGGGTGGTCCAGAAGGAAGTCCTCGCCCAGCCCATAGGTCAGGTACTCCGGGCCGCCGGTGTAGGTCTCCCAGCCAAAGAATACGGCAAGGCCAATCCTGTCGCCCTCGGCCTTCGCGGCGCGGTAGCCCTTCATCAGCGCGTCGACCTTTTCCGGCCAGCGGGCGAAGGGGTTCACGCGGATGTTGGCGTTCATGAAGTGGTCGGTCACCACCACGAGATCGTAGCCCGCGCGCTTGCAGGCGCGCATCATGTCCTTTGCGGAGTCCTCGCCGCAGCGGCTGGTCTCCGAGGTGTGCAGGTGCGTTTGAACGTAGAAATCCATTTTGCTCCTTTAAGTTTGGGTGCCGGTTTATTGGCCCGCCTCCGGCTTTTTCGGCAGCGGGATCAGGTCGCCCAGGTGTTTTTCAAATGCGCGGGGGCGGAACACCTCCATGCCGTAGCCGTGAAAGAAGGTGGTTTCGCCAAAGTACACGCGGCCGTTGGCCTCGTAAAGATCCACCCGCACGTGGGGGATGCCCCGGGACAGCTTCCGGGCCACCTCCAGCATTTCGGAAAGGTGCTCCGGCCGGGGGATGTCCCGCGGGATCGGCGGATGGCGGTTGAAGATGTCCTGCCTGATCCAGTCGGGGCTGTAGAAATTCCGGGTGTGGCCCTCGTAGCGGTCGGCGTCCACGATGACGTAGGCCGGCTCGCCGCCAAAGCACAGGATCTTGTAGTCGTAGGGCGCCTTGCCGTCCTCGCCGCCGATGAACCGCTCGATCAGGATGCGGGGCTTCACGTCCTTGTAGGGCCACTCGCGGCTGAGCCAGAACCAATTGCGCCGCATCCAGCCGGAGAGCTTTTTTACCGCCGCCGCGCGGTCGAGAGCGGCCTTGTCCCGCACGATGATGTTGGAGGAGGAGCCGTGGCTGCACTTGACCACGAAGCGGTCCGGCAGGCTGTCCCAGTCGATCTGCTCCGGCCGGTCGCAAAAAGACAGCAGCGGAATCAGGTATTCGCCGCACCCGCGCTCCGCCACATAGTCCCGCACGGAAAGCTTATCCGCCATGCGCGTGTAGAGGGGGTTGCGGTCGCAGAGCTTGATCCACTGCAGCTTTTCGTTGTAGAGCTGCGGGTTCTCAAGATCCAGCCTGCGGCCCAGCTTCAGGAAGTACTGGATCTTCAGGTACGCGCGGTCGGGCAGGAAATTGAGCAGGTTCCTGCGGCTGAGCCGCAGCATCCCCTCAAAGCACTTCAGGCGGATCGAATCGAGCATTCCTTTCACCTCACGCCAGGATCAGCGGCACCCGCATTTCGGCCTCGGTCAGCCCCGCGTGGTGGCCAATCATCCGGCTGCGGGCGGGGACGCCCCGCGGCCGGTAGTACAGCGCCTTGCCGCCGGTGGCCAGCGCCATGTAGTCCCCGAGAAAATCGTCCGCCTTGGGGTGCAGCGCGCCGGGGCCGAACAGCGCCCGGGAGAGCGCCTCCGCCCGGGGCATCAGAAGGAAATCCTCCCCCAGTTCCGCCCGGAAGGCCCGCTCAAACGCCGCCTCGCAGCCGCGCTTGACCACGAGCGACGAAGCGCGGCTCTCCACCGACGGCGGCATTCGAAGGCAGCGCATCAGCTCCGGCCGTTCGTTGAGCCACACCACCTCGGTCACATCCGTAAGGCCGTGGTCGGCGGTGATGACGAGGGCGGTGTCCCGAAGGCGCGCGGCCAGCGCCTCCGCCCAGGCGTCAAGCCGCACAACGGCGCGGCGCGCCCTTTCACTGTGCGCGCCGTGCTCGTGCATGGTTTCGTCCGGGTCCGGCCAGTAGAGAAGCGTAAACGCCGCCCGGCCGTCAAGGCCCCGCACGGCAAGGGCCGCCTCCTCCGGCGTGCGGGCGATGCGCAGCTCGTCCATCCCCGTAAAGCCGGGATCAAAGGGGAACACGGCCCGGGTCTGCACCCGGCCGCCGGCGGCGCGGCGGATGCGGGAGAACACGCTCTCAAAGGGCATCAGCGCGCGGGCGGGCGAGGCGGGAAGCTTCTCCTGGGTATAGCTGTCCCGGTCGAGAAAGAGGTCCACCTGACGGGCGTATTCCTTGAAATAGCAGCTCCAGCCCAGCCAGCCGTGCTCCGCCGGGGAGAGCCCGGTGTAGAGGCTGGTGGTGGCGGCGGCGGTGGTGGAGGGATACACGCTGGTCAGCGTCGCCGCCTGACGGCGCCTGAGAAAGGCGTCCTCCGGCAGCATCGAAAGAGCGTCCACCCCCATGCCGTCCAGAATGACCAGCGCCACATGGGACGCGCCCCGCATGCCGTCGATCTCCGGCAGGGTATCGTGGAGCGGCTCGGCGCCAAAAAGCTTCAAAACCGAGCACGCCACGTTCAGCACGCTGCGGCGGTAATCCGGGAAGATCATGCGCTTTCGAGGGCTTCGATGGACCGCTCGAGGCGGCGCAGGGTTTCGTCGCGGCCCAGGAGGTAAGCAATCTCGATGGCGCCGCCGGGGGTGGACGCCTGGCCCGAGATGGCCACGCGGAGGGGCCAGAGCACCTGGCCGTTTTTCATGCCGCGCTCGGCGATGGCGGCCATCAGCGCGTCGTGCAGCGCCGCCTCCGTCCAGTCGCCAACGCCCGCAAGCACCGGCCGCATCGCGCAAAGCGCGGTCCGCGCCACGCTTTCGTCGCTCTTCATCTTCTTGTGGACGTAGAGCTCCGGCCCGAAGGCGGGCATTTCCGCGAGGAAAGCCACCATACCCGGGATGTCGGAGAGCACTTCGGTGCGCCCGTGCAGCAGTTCGGCCAGCCGGCGGATGTCAAACCGCCCCAGGCCCAGTGCCCTTTCCAGCCAGGGCGCGGCCATTTTCTGAAATTCCTCCGGCGTCAGACGCCGCATGTACTCGGCGTTGAACCAGCGCAGCTTGGCGGTATCGAAGATGGAGGGCGACTTGTTGAGCCCCTCCAGATCAAACTTTTGCTTGAGCTCGTCTAGTGTAAAGAACTCCTGCTCGCTCCTGGGGCTCCAGCCCAGAAGGGCGATGAAGTTGATGATGGCCTCCTTCAGGTATCCCTGATCCAGCAGGTCCTCAAAGGAGGGATCTCCGTGGCGCTTGGACAGCTTGTGGGTGGCGTCGCGCATGACCACCGGCAAATGCACGTAGGTGGGGGGCGTCCAGCCGAAGGCCTCGTACAAAAGGTTGTACTTGGGCGCGCTGGACAGGTACTCGGTGCCCCGCATCACGTGGGTGATGCCCATCAGGTGGTCGTCCACCACGTTTGCGAAGTTGTAGGTGGGCAGGCCGTCCGCCTTGATGAGCACGTTGTCGTCCAGCGTGGCGCAGGCGACGGACACGCGTCCGTAGAGGGCGTCGTCAAAGCCGGCCTCGCCGTCGAGGGGCACGTTCTGCCGGATCACGTAGGGTTCACCCGCGGCGATGCGGCGGGCCACCTCGTCCTTGGGCAGGTGCAGGCAATGCTTGTCGTACTTATAGGTTTCGCCCCGGGCCTCGGCCTCGGCGCGGCGCGCGTCCAGCGCCTCCTTGGTGCAAAAACAGGGGTAGGCACCGCCGCGCTCGATCAGTTCCCGGGCGTACTTCGGGTAGATATCCCGCCGCTGGGTCTGGATGTAGGGGCCGTAATCGCCGCCCACGTCCGGGCCCTCGTCGTGGTCCAGCCCGGCCATCTCCAGCGAGCGGTAGATCTTCTCCACCGCGCCGGGCACCTCCCGCTCCTGGTCGGTGTCCTCG
>JARKQG010000002.1 GCA_029974035.1 Eubacteriales bacterium
CCGGATGATGGAAGCAATCCGCAGAAGAAAGAGCCAGGGGATACCCATGCCAATTTGACGGAGACTGACGGCGTAAATACGCAAATATCGGCAAAAACAGGCTGATTTTAAGCAAAATCAGCCTGTTTTTGAATTGAGCAATGGAAAATCCGTCTCTTTCGAGACGGATTGTGGTGCGGTCGACGGGACTTGAACCTGCGCGTCGCGCCCCTCGCGGGGCGCGGGGATTGGAATAATCGGGGCATTGCGGAGGGTTTACGCGACGAACGTCGCGCCCCTCGCGGGGCGCGGCCTGTCCGCCGCTCCGTTAACGGAGCGCTTCGATCTCCTGAATGCGCGCGGCGAGGGTTTTCAGCGTCTTTTTAGAGGTTTCCAGCTTTGTTCGCTCATTTTCGACCAGTTGGGCGGGCGCCTTGGCGAGGAAGCCCTCATTTTTCAGCATCGCCTCGCCGCGGGCGATGTCGCGGGCGGTGGCGTCGCGGTCCTTGCCAAGCCGCGCCAATTCCTTGTCGATGTCCACCAGATCGCCCAGCGGCATGAACAGCTGTCCGGCGTCGGTCACAGCGGAGGCGGACTTATCCGGGTTCGGATCAGCGTCGCCGATCATCTCCAGCTGGCTGACGGAGGCCAGACGCCGGAAGTAGGTTTCGGAAGCGGCGATGGCGCGCCCCCAGTCGATCGCGCCCTCTCTGGGGCGGACGATGAGCCGCGCCTTTCGGCCGGCGGCCACGTTCATCTCGGCGCGGAGGTTGCGCACGGCGCGGATGATGTCCATCACGCCCTCCATGCGGGCCTCGTCCTCGGGGAAGTCATGGGCGGCGTCGGCCTCCGGCCAGCTGGACACCATGATGGAGCCATCCGCGCCCGGCAGGTGGTGGTACACCTCATCGGTGATGAAGGGCATAAACGGATGCAGGAGCTTCAGAAGCCCGATCAGCACGTGGTAGAGCACCGCGCGGGCCACCGGCGCGCCCGCCGCATCCGACAGGCGGGGCTTGGCCATTTCGATGTACCAGTCGCAGAATTCGCTCCACGCGAAGTCGTAGATCTTCTGCGCCGAAAGGCCCAGGTCGTAGGTTTCGAGCCCGGCGGTCACGCCGCGGATGGCCTGGTGGTACTTGGTCAGAATCCAGCGGTCCGGCGCCTCGAGAAGCGCGGGGTCGATTGCGGCCAGGGGCGCGGGCGCCTCGCCCGCGAGGTTCATCAGCACGAAGCGGGCGGCGTTCCACACCTTGTTGGCGAAGTTGCGGAAGGCCTCGAACTTTTCGCCGGACACGCGCACGTCGCCGCCGGGGGCCACGCCCATGGCCAGCGAGAAGCGCAGCGCGTCGCAGCCGTACTGATCGATCACCTCCAGGGGATCGATGCCGTTGCCCAGGGACTTGGACATCTTGCGGCCCTGGGCGTCCCGCACCAGGCCGTGGAGCGCCACGGTGTCAAAGGGGAGGCTTCCCATCTGCTCGAGGCCGGAGAAGATCATCCGGGCATCCCAGAAGAAGATGATGTCGTACCCCGACAGCATGACGCTGGTGGGATAGAAGTATTTGAGGTCCTCGGTTTCCTCCGGCCAACCCAGCGTGGAAAATGGCCACAGTGCCGAGGAAAACCAGGTATCCAGCACGTCCTCGTCCTGATGGAGGCGCGCCCCGCCGCACTTGGGGCACTTGTCCGGCGCGGTGCGGGCGACGGTCATCTCGCCGCAGTCGTCGCAGTAGTAGGCGGGGATGCGGTGGCCCCACCACAGCTGGCGGGAGATGCACCAGTCCCGGATGTTCTCCATCCAGTTGAGGTAGATCTTGGTGAACCGCTCCGGCACAAACTTGAGCTCGCCGGTCTGCGCCACCCGGACGGCGGGCTCGGCCAGCGGCTTCATCTTCACAAACCACTGGGTGGACACCAGCGGCTCCACCGTGTCGTGGCAGCGGTAGCAGGCGCCCACGTTGTGGGTGAGCGGCTCGGTTTTAACCAGCAGACCTTCGGCCTCCAGCGCCTCCAGCACCGCCTTGCGGCACTGCTGCCGGGTCATGCCCTGAAAGCGGCCGGCGGCCTCGTTCATGGTGCCGTCGTCGTTGAGCACACGCAGGACGGGCAGGTCGTGCCGCCGGGCCACCTCAAAGTCATTGGGGTCGTGGGCGGGGGTCATCTTGACCGCGCCGGTGCCGAAGGCGGGGTCCACGTATTCGTCCGCCACCACGGGCAGACTGCGCCCCACCAGCGGAAGGACCACGTTTTTGCCCACCAGATCGGTGTAGCGCTCGTCGCCGGGGTTCACGGCCACGCCGGTGTCGCCCAGCATGGTCTCCGGCCGGGTGGTGGCCACCACCACGCCGTAGCCCCCGTCCTCGCCGGGGTAGCGGATGTGCCACAGGCTGGCGTTCACCTCGCCGTACTCCACCTCGGCGTCAGAAAGCGCCGTCTTGCACACCGGGCACCAGTTGATGATGCGGTCGCCCCGGTAGATGAGGCCCTTTTCGTAGAGGCGCACGAACACCTCCACCACCGCGCGGTTGAGCCCCTCGTCCATGGTGAAGCGCTCGCGGCTCCAATCGCAGCTGGCGCCCAGGCGGCGCTGCTGGCGGGTAATGCGCCCGCCGTACTCGCTTTTCCACTGCCACGCGCGGCGCAAAAACTCCTCGCGGCCCAGATCCTGTTTGGTCAGTCCCTCTTTTTTGAGGGCGTCCACAATCTTGACCTCGGTGGCGATGGAGGCGTGGTCGGTGCCCGGCAGCCACAGCGTGGGATCGCCCTTCATGCGATGGTAGCGGGTCAGCGCGTCCTGGGGCAACGTATCCAGCGCGTGGCCCATGTGCTGCTGCCCGGTGATGTTGGGCGGCGGCATCATGATGACGAAGGGCTTCTTGCCCGGCACGCGCCTGGCGGTGAAGTAGCCGCTCTCCTCCCACTCCTTGTAGAGCCGCTGCTCCACCTCCTGCGGCGAGAACACCTTGTCCATTTCAAACTGCTTTTCCACGCTGACGCTCCTTTCCAAATGAAAAGAGCGATGCCCGATAAAGGGCGAATCGCTCCGCGGTACCACCTTTTTTGCGGCCGAGGCCGCCTCCTGGCGCTGTAAGGGGCGCACCCCTGCGGGCTGACTGTCACCCGGCAGCCTCCGAAGCGACCTTCGCGCGAACCCTTCCCGAGGCGGTCTTGCAGCCGGCGGGCCGCCCTCTCTTGCGGGGGATTTCGCCTACTCCTCTTCGTCATCGGCGGTATGGGGATATACGGCCATTATAATCGGCAATTTCCGCGCCGTCAATCGCGGTGCATCAATTTTAACCTTGCTTCTGCCGCCGCGTCAGCGCGCCGTGGGCGTACACAAAAAGCGCCGCCACCGAGAGCGCCACCGCCGCGTAGAGCAGCACCCGACCGGCCACCGTCATCCATCCGTCGGGATGCCAGGGAAAGATAAACGTCAGCGCCAGGATGAAAAGAACCGTCGCCGCCTTGCCCAGGTTGTTGGCCGACACCACCACGCTCTTTCGCAAAAGCCACATGCTGCCGGTCATCATCAGAAGCTCCTTGACCGCCACCACGATCATCACCCACCAGGGGACAAGGCCGCTCCGCGCAAAGCAGAGCAGCACCGAAAGCAGCAAAAGCTTATCCGCCAGCGGGTCAAACAGCTTGCCGAAGGAGGTGATCTGGTTCCACTTGCGGGCGAGGTATCCGTCCAGACAGTCGGTGAGGCTGGCCAACAAAAAGATGAGCAGCGACGCCGCGGGGGCGATGCGCTCGTAGGTCAGGACGAACACCGGAATCAACGCGATGCGCAGCGCGGTGAGAAGGTTTGGCAGATTCATGCGTTCGCTCCCTTTGGTAACGATCCGTTAAAAATGATAGCAGGACTTGGGCGGAATGTCAACGCCGTCAATACTCGATGCCCTTGCGCGCCGGGATCCCCGCCGCGTACGGGTGGCGCAGCATGCGCATTTCGGTAACGTAGTCGGCAAGGGCAATCAGCCGCTCGCTCGCACCGCGCCCGGTAATCACCAGCTCCGTGCCCCGGTACTTGTGGCCGATCAGGTACAAAAGCTGATCCTCGCCGATGGCGCCCGCGCCCACCGCGCCCAGCGCCTCGTCCAGGACCACCAGATCCACGTCCTTGTCACAGGCGGCGTCGCAGGCCTCGTCAAAGAGCGTCTGCTGCGCCTCGGCCCAGGTTTCCTTCTCCGCGGGCGTCATGTCCCAGGTGAACTTGCGCACGTCGCAGTCCGCCCGGCGCAGGATGCCCGGCGCGAGCTTTGCCAGCGAGGCCATTTCGCCCGTGGGCTGGTTTTTCATAAACTGAAAGATGCGCACCTGAAGCCCCGCGCCCAGCGCGCGCAGCGCCAGGCCCATGGCGGCCGTGGTCTTGCCCTTGCCCTCGCCGGTGTAGATGTGCGTCAGCCCTCTGGTCATCGCCCTCACCTCCGCTCCATTATACCGAAGCCTGAAAAAGCGCGTCCACGTTTCCCGAAAATTTAACTTGATCAGAGGCGGGCGTCCGGCCTATAATCAAGTTTCCATCGGTTTTATCCATACGGGACGGGAGGCGGCCGGCATGCAGGATCACCCCGCGCTCCGGGAGGAGCGCGCGCACCTCACCGACACCCTTTCGATCATCCGCCGCGAGCGCGCCCGTGCGGACGAGGAACGCGCCCGCGCCGCCGCCTCGCTGGCCGAGGCGAGGCGCAGCCTGCCGGACGCGCTGCCCGTGCGGGAAATGCTCTTTTCCCGCGCGGAGGAGACGGCGCGGCGCCTGGCGCTCGCCGCCCAGCGCCCCTATTTTACGCGGATCGACTTCACCGAAGGCGGCATCGGGCGCGTCTACTACATCGGCCGCTGGGGCGTGATGCAAAGCGACAGCCTGGACATCGTGGTCACCGACTGGCGCGCGCCGGTGGCAAACCTCTACTATTCCGGTCAGATCGGGCCTATGCGCTACGAGGCGCCGGACGGCGTGATCGAGGGCGAGCTGACCCTCAAGCGCCAATTCGGCATCGAAAAGGGCGAGCTGATCAGCCTCTTCGACGTGGACCTGGCCACCGCGGACGCGCTTTTGCAGAAGGTGCTTTCGGAGCGCACGTCGGAGCGCCTCCGGGACATCGTGACCACCATCCAGTCCGAGCAGAACCTGGTGATCCGCCACCCGCTGGAGAAGTCCATGGTGGTGCAGGGCGCGCCCGGCTCCGGCAAGACCACCGTGGCGCTGCACCGCATCGCCTACCTTCTGTACGCCCATCCGCAGCTTGCGCCCGAGCAGATGGTGATTCTGGCCCCCAGCCCGCTGTTTCTCAACTTCATTGCGGGAGTGCTGCCGGACCTGGGCGTGGAGCGCGTGCGGCAGACCACCTTCGAGGGCTTTTTGCGGACGCTGATGCCGCTGCCCGCCGCGGAGGCCCCGCCGGCGGAACTGCCGGAGGCGTGGGCGGCGGACGGGCGCGCCATGGGCGCGCCGGAGAACGAGGCGCGCCTTGACGAATGGCTCGCGTCCTATGAGGCGTCCTTCGCGGACCGGGACATCGCCTTCGGACCGGTGCCGCTCTACGGCCGCGCGGAACTGCGCCGCTTCCTGCTGGTGGACGAGGCCCCCTTCCCCATGGCGCGGCGGCTGAAGGAGTTTGAAAAGCAGCTGTCCGCCCGGGCGAAGCGCGCGGCGGGAACGATTGAAAAGTACCTGACCGACGAAGCCGCACGGCGGGCGGAGAAAATTCGCCGCACGGCCTCCGATCCCGCGGTGCTCAGGGAGAAACTGGGAATGCTCTATAAGAGCCTGGACGAGCGGGTCGCGCAGACCCGGGCCGAGGTGAAGCCCTTTCTGAAGCGGGAGATGGCGGCTTTCCCGCCCACGGACCCGGCCCGGGTGTACCGCGCCTGGCTGGCGTTTCAGTCGGCCTCGGGTGGCGGGGCGCTTTGCGCCGCCTGCGGCCGGGCGCTTGCGCGCGTCGAAAAGAGGGGGCGTATCCTTCGGGGCGACCTGGCGGCGCTGGGGCTGATCGCGCTGCGCATGGTCGAAGTCAAGCGGCCGGAGGCGCGGCATCTGGTGATCGACGAAGCCCAGGACTTCAGCGCGCTGGAATTTGCGCTGCTCCGACGGCTGGCGCCGGATGCGACCTGTACCGCCGTGGGCGATCTGATGCAGTCTGTCGGCGCGGGCGGTCTCACCGACTGGGGTCAGCCGCCTGCCCTCCGCGAGGCCGTCCGGCGGGAACTGACCATCAGCTACCGCAGCACCGTGGAGATTATGGCGATGGCGGAAAGGGTGTTTTCCCGCTTCCCCGCACCGGGCGTGACCCCGCCCCGGACCGTGCTGCGCCACGGCGACGCGCCGGTGGTGCGGGCGGCCCCCGGGACGGCGGCGCTGGCATCGGCGGTGACGCACCTCGCCCGCGCGTGGCGGGCCGAGGGCATGGCCTCCATCGCGGTGATCGGGCGGGACGGGGCGCGGCTTCGAGCGCTTCTCGGGGCGCTCCCGGAGGATCTGGGCGCAAAGCTGCTTCGCGCGGAGGCGGCGGAGGCCCTCTCCGGCCTGATGCTGGCCCCCGCGCAGGCGGTCAAGGGCCTGGAGTTTGACGCGGTGATCCTGGCGGACGCGGGCGAAGCCGAATACCCGGCGGACCCCGCCTCCGCGCGCCTCCTCTACGTGTGCCTGACCCGCGCGCTGCACCGCCTGGCGGTGCTTTACGACGGCGATCTGACGCCGCTGATGGCCTAGCCCGGGGCGCCGCGGCAAAACAGCGCCGTTGAATTTGCCGGCGGTCTGATGTATACTGTATGAGTGAAATGATGGGTTTCGGAGGGTTCGATGGCGGGTAAATCGGGTTCAACCAAGAAACGCGGGGCAAAGGCCGCCGCGCCGCGCGCGGCAAAGCCGCGCCAGGCCGCGCCGGCGCCCCAGCCTCCTGAGGACAGGAGCTTTCTGCGCGAGGTGCTGGGCGTGCTGGTGATCGGCGCCGGGCTTCTCCTCGCGTACTTTGCATTTGCCGAGGGCGACGCGGCCCGGGCGGTCACGGGCGTGCTGCGGGGCATCGCGGGGTCGCTGTACCTTCTGGTGCCGCTGATCGTGATCTGGGCCGGCGCGCTGGCCGTCTTTTCAAACCGTGAACGCAGGGTGCGGCCCGGGCGGCTGGCGCTGTCCTTTCTGCTGCCGCTGCTCGTCTGTGCCGTCTGGCACCTCAACGCCTTTGATTCGGTGCATCCGTCCACCAGCATCGACAGCTTCAGCAACTTCATCGCGGAGTCCTACCGCTACAAGCGGGGCGGCGCGGGCGTGCTGGGCGCGCTTTTTTCGTGGCCGGTGCACATGTATATCGCTCAGAAAAGCGTGTTCGGCTCGGTGGTGGTGCTCTGCACCCTGGCGGTGGCGGACCTGATCCTGCTGCGGCGGATATCGCTCCGGCGGCTGGGCGGGCGCGTGCGCCAGTCCTACGACCAGTACGTGGAGCACGCGCGTCAGCGGGCGGATGAGAAGCGCCAGGCGGTCCTGGAGCGCCAGCAGGCGATGGTGGTGCCCACGGTCTACGCCGGCGGGGCGGCCGCGGCCGCCGACCCCCGCACCGCCAAGTCCAGGCCCAAGCTGCCCGACAGCGACGATCTGGAGAACTGGGACCTGCCCAGGACGGCCCCTTCCCGGCGCGGCGCGTCCGACCACGGCGGGATGGTGATCGAGCGCATCCGCCCGGACGATCCGCTGCCCGGCGAACCCCGCGTGCGCCCGGCGGAGGATGGCCCGGAGGCGCCGGACGTACCCAACTTCCTGGCAAAGCGCCGCCCCGCCGGCTCAAAGCCGGAGAAGCTGCGGGTGCAGGAGCCGGAGCCGCTTTACCGGCCGGAACCGGAGCCGCTCCCGCCCCAGCCCGACGGCCGCGAGGTGGCCGAAAGCGCGCCCTATGAAACCCGGGGTCAGGCCGAGTTTGCCGGCGGCGACTGGCAGGAGGTCAAGCTGGGGGACGAGGCGCTCGACTTCTCCGCCAAGCCCGCGCCCGGGCCGGACGCCGAACCGGAGCCGCCCATCGAGCCCACCGCGGCCCGCAAGGAAAAGCGGCCGGTGATCATCGCGCCCTCGGTCAAGAAGGCCAAAAAGCCGGCGCCCCAGCCGGCCCGGCAGCAGCCGGAGGACCCGGACGCCTACAACTACCCGCCCATTGACCTGTTGACCGCGGCCAAGCCCTCGCAGATAAAAAACCGCGAGCAGGCCGACGAGCTGAAGGCCAAGAAGCTGATCGAAACGCTGGCCAGCTTCGGCATCGCCGCGCGGCTGATCGGCATTGCCCACGGCCCCACGGTCACGCGGTTTGAGCTGTCACCGGCGGCGGGCATCAAGGTGAGCCGCATCACGGCGCTGGCGGACGACATCGCCCTCAACCTGGCGGCGGTCAGCGTGCGCATCGAGGCGCCGATCCCCGGCAAGGCCGCGGTGGGCGTGGAGGTGCCCAACGACACCATCGAGGTGGTGCCGCTTCGGGATGTGCTGGAATCCCAGGAGGCGCGCAAGCACCCGTCGCGCCTGGCGGTGGCGCTGGGCCGCGACAACGCGGGCCGCTACATCGTGTCCGATCTGGCCAAGATGCCCCACGTGCTGATCGCGGGCGCCACGGGCTCGGGAAAGTCGGTGTGCATCAACTGCATCGTGTGCTCCATCCTCTACCGCGCCACCCCCGACGAGGTCAAGCTGATGATGATCGACCCCAAGGTGGTGGAACTGTCCAGCTACAACGGCATCCCGCACCTTCTGGTGCCGGTGGTGACCGACCCCAAGAAGGCCGCCAGCGCCCTGGACTGGGCCGTGGCCGAGATGAGCGGGCGCTACAAGAAGTTTGCGGAATTGGGCGTGCGCGACATGAAGGGCTACAACCTGCACCGGCCCGAGGACGAGCCCCCCATGCCGCAGATCGTGATCATCATCGACGAATTGGCGGACCTCATGATGGTCGCCCCCGGCGAGGTGGAGGACTCCATCTGCCGCCTGGCGCAATTGGCCCGGGCGGCGGGCATCCACCTGGTCATCGCCACGCAGCGGCCGTCGGTCAACGTCATCACCGGCGTCATCAAGGCCAACATCCCCTCGCGCATCGCCTTCACCGTGGCCTCCCAGGTGGACAGCCGCACCATCCTGGACGTGGGCGGCGCGGAGAAGCTGCTGGGACGGGGCGACATGCTGTTTGCGCCGGCGGGCGTCAACAAGCCCGCCCGCGTGCAGGGCGCCTGGGTGTCGGACGACGAGGTGAACGACATCGTATCCTACATCAAGGTGCGCCACGACGCCACCTACGACGAGGACGTGATCGAGCA
>JARKQG010000010.1 GCA_029974035.1 Eubacteriales bacterium
CATCACCGGTCTTGCGTTTTGCCCCAGGAAAAGACTAGTGGGCCTGAAGCGCCCGTCGCCCTGGCGGCGTCCCGGCTCAGGGCGGGCGACACCACCACAAGGCAGGTTCCGATGAGCGGCGCGCACACGCGAAAGCTCTCAGCGGCCGAATCCATCCGCAAGTTCTGCGTCGCCTGCATGGGCGGCTCCTATGTCCTGGTCTCGGAGTGCGCGCAGGCGGACTGCCCCCTGCACGCCTACCGATTGGGCCAGGCTGGTGACGCCGCACGCCCGCCCGTGAGGACCATCCGCCGCCAGTGCCTGGCCTGCTGCTGCGGCAACCGCGAACAGGTGCGCGCCTGCGCGGCCTCGCCTTCGTGCAGAGCCCCCTTCGACCCTTGCCCGCTCTGGCGCTTCAGGCTGGGCTCGCGCCCCGAGATCTTCGAGCGCCGCCGCAAGAAGGCCCGGCGCACCCTGCTCACCCTGCCCGGCCTGGTCATCGAGAAGCCCACACGGCAGGAAGCCTCCTAGCCCACCGCCCCCGCGTCGCCCTCCGAGCCCGAGCGCACGGTCCAGGCCTCTTCCCCAGCCGCCCTTGGGGGGGTCCCCTCGAACGGAACGGGCATCCGTGGGGACGCGCGACATCCAGGCCTCACCGCCTGCCTTGGACGTCACCCCGGCCGGGGCGGACTCCCTCCGTGGCGGATGTCCGCCTGAACGCGCGCATTTCGTCCCCTCCCCCTGCCGTTGAGACGGCGGAATGCGCATTTCAGCCGTTTCATTGACTCGATGCCCTCCATGGGGCATACACTGTGGGAGCTTCATCCATCTGTCCGGACATCCGGACAGAACAGGCCCCATGCCCGGTCCGTTTTCCCGGATTCAAACCGGCAATCCGGCGCACCGGACACGACACGGGACCGTAACCTTCGCATTTCATTGACGCTTGCTTTTGGAACGAAAGTTGTAATGGCCTGCGAACACACGCGCCCGGAAACGTCACGGCGGCAAGTTTCCGGATTGTCTGCGCGCAAGACGGCGCCCGCTCGCCCGGCGCGGATCTTCTTCTGGAGTAAACATGCACCTTGACGCGCTCTTCAGCCCGAAATCGGTTGCCATCGTGGGCGCGTCCAGGTCACCCGGCAAGATC
>JARKQG010000003.1 GCA_029974035.1 Eubacteriales bacterium
TTGGCGGACTCCTTTTCGCATCGCGGAGATCTCCTGCGCCAATGGAAGGTGGCCCAGTACCTGGACCAGCGCTGCAATCCCTACGGTCTGACGCTGGATATCCTGAAGGGGCTGTATGGCGGCGGGCCGCTCGTCCCCCAGTTCAACCTTTGGTCCATGCCGCCGGACGCGGCGCAGCGTGCCGGTGTGACGCTCCCGGACGGGCTCTCGGTGGTCGAGGCGACGTATCCGCCGTTCTCCGCCGCGATTTTTCAGGCCACCATCGGACGCGTCGCAGACCTTCGCTTGCTGACGGCGCTGTGGTCCCTGGCGGGGCTGGCCTGCATGGCCCTCATCGCGCGCCATTACGGCCGCCCGCACGGCTTCTGGCGCATGTTTCTGCTGGCCATGGCGTTTTTTCCCTTTCTCCTGGCGATCCACCACGGCCAGTATTCCATTCTCGTGCTGGCGTGCCTTCTTTACGCCTGGCGCGCCGACTCCTCCACGGTGACGGCCGGGCTGGCCCTGGCCGTGGCCATGATAAAGCCCTCCATCATGCTGCCCTTCGTCGCGCTCTTCCTCGACTCCAGGCGGCTGCCGAGGCTTCTCGTGGCTGCGGGGGCGGTGGCCTTGCTCACGCTCTACGTCGGCCACGCCACCGGGGCCGGAGTGGTCGAGATTCACGGGCAGTGGCTGGCCGTGGTCGAGTATTTCAACTTCAACAAACACTGGACCTCGAATCACGGAGTGCCTGGCGTGGCGAAGTACGCGGTGCTTCTTTTCTGCGTGGGCGTGGCGTTCGCCGTGTCCAGGATCAGGAATCTGGACGATGACTTCGTGTTCGCCGTGGCCGGGGTCTTCAGCATGCATTACGCGTATCACTCGGTCTACGACTCGGTGATGCTCTTTCCGTACTTCGCGGTCATGATGAACTCAGCCCGGTGCGAAGGCCGCGCGACCGCCATCCGGGGAGCTTCGGGCCGGTGGGTGTTCGTTCGCATTCCGTTCGCGGGAGTATCCCTTGCCGCGCTGCTGCAACTGGCCACGCTGAGCCCGGTCCCCGGTCTGGAGGCGCTGATCCAGGCCGTTTCCAAGGCCGTATGGCGCTTCGGGACCATATCGCTGGCCCTGGTCTCGCTGTCGTGCCTGTTCATCGCCCTGGGGGCGGTGCGGGCGAACATCCGCGCCGGTGCTCCCGCCTTCGGCCAGGGCTTGCGAAATCCCGCTGCATAGCAAAGCCCGCCTGACGGCTCCCTGCGAACGCCGTTCGCTTGGGGAGACGCCCGGCGGGCTGTGAGCACCGGACCGGGTTGCCGAGGCGCGGCTTGTCGCCGGATCTCGCCTAGTCGTACTTCACGGCGCTGAACTTCATGAGCTTGTCCCAGGTGTGGTGGGACTCGATGCGGCGCATGGTGCCGGTCTTGCCGCGCAGCACCAGCGAGTGGGTCACCGCGCCCCGGCCGGAGAAGGACACGCCTTCCAGCCAGGTGCCGCCGGATATCCCCGTGGCCGCGAAGAAGGTGTCTGGGCTCGACACCAGGTCCTCGGCGGTGAGCACGCGCGTGATATCGATGCCCGCCTCTTCAAGCCTCGCGCGCTCCTCTCCGGACTGGGGATCGAGCCTGGCCAGCATCTGCCCGCCGACCGCGCGGATGGCGCAGGCCGAGAGCACGCCCTCGGGGGTGCCGCCCGTGCCCATCATCACGTC
>JARKQG010000024.1 GCA_029974035.1 Eubacteriales bacterium
TGGATCGGGGGGAGAGCGGTTGCGCTCCGTTCAACGGCATCGGAGAGTTCCAGGAGGAGGCTGCCGGTGGCGGCAACCCCGGCCGTGGCGAAGCTCACGCAGACCGGGGCATTGCGGTGCTCTTCGGGTGGAGCGAAAGTAGAGCCGGAAAGGGCTCGGGGGATATCGTCGGGGAGATGGGATGCCGCACTCGCGGGCCCCGATGTTTGATGTACGTTCGCCGGGAAACCCTCTCCCTGCATGTGCCCTGCTCCTCATTGACTAGTGCTTCGTGCATTTTCCGTCCCCATCGAAGTGAGGAGATCATGATTGCCCGCTTCCAGGCCGCCGCCGAGGCGGTCGGCGCCGTTGTCAGGCGTTTTTCCTCCGCCGCCGATGCCGCGGCATACGTCCGGCAGAGATCCGGTCCTGTACTTGCGGCATCCGCCCTACCGGACGATATACGGCGTCATTTCTCCGACATCTCCTTCGCGCAACCCGAAGAGCACCGCAATGCCCCGGTCTGCCTGAGCTTCGCCACGGCCGGGGTTGCCGCCACCGGCAGCCTCCTCCTGGAAATCTCCGATGCCGTTGAACGCAGCGCAACCGCTCTCCCCCCGATCCACATGGTATTCCTCCGGGCCTCAACCATCGTCCCGGACCTGTCGTCGCTGACCGGGGCCATCGACAGCCTCCTCTCCTCCCGGCCCCACGCCTACCTGTCGCTCACCACAGGGCCGAGCCGCACCGCCGATATCGAGCGTGTGCTGACCATCGGCGTCCACGGACCGAAGGAACTGCATATCCTGATCCTTGAAGGAGAATAGATTCGTGTCGAAAAAGATCATCAGGCAGAAGATCCATGACTCCTTCCTGCGCACGGCCCTGAAAAACTTCGCGGCCCAGTATCCGGCGGCGCGCGCACGGGCCTTTGAAGGGGACGATTTCGAGTCGCTGCGCGACCGGGTCTCCGCGATCCGGGACATCGCGCTGCGCGACCTGCCCGACCTGGTGGAGCGGTTCCGTGAAAGCGCGGAGGCGGCGGGCGCGACGGTTCACCTGTGCGCAAACCCTGAGGAGGCCCGGAGCGCAATCCTGGGCATCATCCGGGGCAAAGGGGCGGAGTGCGTCGTCAAATCCAAGTCCATGACCTCGGAGGAGATCCGCCTCAACCCCTACCTGGAAAAGGCGGGCGTCCGCTCGCTGGAGACCGATCTGGGCGAGTGGATCATCCAACTGGCGGGCGAGCGGCCTTCCCACATGGTCATGCCGGCCATCCACAAGAACCGTCGGGAGGTGGCGGCCCTGTTCTCCCGCGAGACCGGACGCGATTGCCCGCCGGACATCCCGTCGCTGGTGGAGACGGCGCGCGAGACCCTGCGGGAAGGCTTCCTCACGGCGCGGGTCGGGATCTCGGGGGCAAACGTGGCCGTGGCCGACAGCGGCGCCATCGGACTGGTGACCAACGAGGGAAACGCCCGGCTGGTCACCACCCTTCCCGAGATCCATATCGCCCTTATCGGCATCGAGAAGATCGTCCCCTCCCTGGCCGAGGCCCTGGACATCATTTCCATCCTGCCCAAAAACGCCACCGGCCAGAAGATTACCTCCTATGTCTCCCTGATGCGGGGGCCGTCCGAGGGACATGAACTGCATATCGTGCTGCTGGACAACGGCAGGCGGCAACTGGCGGCAGATCCGCGCTTCCGCGAGGCCCTGAAATGCGTCAAGTGCGGGGCCTGCGCCAATGTCTGCCCGGTGTACGAGATCGTGGGCGGCCACGTGTTCGGACATATCTACGTGGGCGGCATCGGGCTGGTGCTGACCCCTTTCTTCCACGGGACCGAGAATGCGCGGGATATCCTGGGGCTGTGCATCGGCTGCCGCAGGTGCAACGAGGTGTGCGCGGCAAAGATCGACATCGAGGGGCTGATCCTGGACCTGCGGGAACGGG
>JARKQG010000037.1 GCA_029974035.1 Eubacteriales bacterium
CAGAGCAGCAAGCAGGCCATCCTCTACTCGCTGGCAATGCTCATCCTGGTGGTGGCGCTGCTCTTCTTCACGCGTAACAAAGTGTTCTTCTATATCATCGGCGCGCTGGCCGGCTTTGCCCTTTCCGGCGTGCAGGCGGTGAGCCGCACCATGGTCAGCCAGCTTTCTCCCCCCACCAAGACGGCCGAGTTCTACGGCTTCCTTTCGGTCGCCGGGCGCACCTCCACCTTCATTGGTCCCTGGGTGTTCGGTTCTGTCTACGCCGCTTTCACCAACCATTACCTTAACCGCGGCCTCAGCGAGCAGGCAGCCAAGAGCGGCGGCATCCTCTGGTCCATCGGTTCCATCGTGATCTTCCTCGTTGTGGGGCTGCTCTTCTTGTTGATCGTGCGCAAGGTCACCCCCCAGGACCCGCTGCGTTTTGATGAGTAGCGCCAAAGCTTTCATTTGAGAGGACAAGCATCCACGCATGAAAAATCACATTCCCTATCCGCGCCGGCAGTTCATCCGGCGCATCCTTAAATCGGGCATCGCGCTGGCCTTCGGCGTGCTGGCGGACGTGCGGGTGAACGGTCGCGAGAACCTGCCCGCCGGCGGACCGTTGATCGTGGTGGGCAACCACTTTCATTTCCTTGACCCGCTCATGTTCATCCACCTGCTGCCCTACCCCATGGAGTTTATCGGCGGCGCGCGCATGCCCAACGCGCCGACGGTCACGCATTTCCTCCAGCGCATGTTCGGGGTCATCCCCACGGCGCGCGGCAGCGTCTCGCGCGATACACTGTACGGGGCTGAATCCATCCTCCAGCAGCAGGGCGTGCTCGGCATCTTCCCCGAAGGCGGCAGTTGGGCCACCGTGCTGCGACCGCCTCGCCCGGGCGCAGCCTTCCTCGCCTGGCACACCGGCGCGCGGCTCCTGCCCATCGGTATTGACGGCGCGGTGGGTTTTTTCAAGCACTTCGGCAAACGCCGCGCCCCCGTGACCCTCAATATCGGCAAGCCTTTCGGACCGCTCACCAACGGCGCCAGCGGGCGCCCCTCGCGCGCTGAACTGGACGAGATAGGGCACGTCATCATGCGCCGCATCGCTGAGCTCATCCCCCCCGAGCGCCGCGGGTTCTACTCAGACGACCCCGCCATCCGTGAAGCCGCGCGCGGCACCGAAATTGACCCCTTCGCCAGCGCCGCCGAAATCTGAGCCACCCCTCCCCGCCGCGAAGATCGTTCAACCCGGTTTTCACCACCGCGTTTGAGCGAAATTTGCGCTATGATTAGGTTGTCAACCTGTTGCGCCTATCAT
>JARKQG010000044.1 GCA_029974035.1 Eubacteriales bacterium
TATGGGAGCATGGCCTACATCCTGGAGCATACCGGCGAGGACATCGCCCTCGTGCAGGATCGGATGACCGCGCCGCGCGCGTCCGTGCTGACCGGCATGCCGTCCGCGCACAACCCCACGGCGGGAGAAGCCCGGCTGGCCTCCGGCATTGACGAGATCGACGTGCTCCGGGAGCGGTACCGTCAGGCGCTGGAGTACATGGAGTGGTTCCGCCCAGCGTGGGAAGCGCTGTCGGAGGACGAGCGGTATGTCCTTACGGCGTTCTACCTGAACGACGGTCAGGCGCAGACGGACGCGGTTTTGAACATCTGCGAGCGGTATGCCATCGAGCGCTCCTCCGCGTACAACCGGAAGAACCGCGCGCTCCAGCATCTGGCGCTGCTGCTGTTCGGGAAGTGAGTAAAATCGCGGACGCAATCCACCGCTGATCGTGATATACTGGTACCATCGAAACAGGCACCGAAAGGCCTTCGTGGGAGGAATCCCGCGGGGGTCTTTCGTTTGTCCTGCGTATCCTGCGACCGGCAAATGAGTAAAATCGCGGACGCAATCCACGGCTGACCGTGATATACTGGTACCATCGAAACAGGCACCGAAAGGCCTTCGCGGGAGGAATCCTGCGGGGGTCTTTCGTTTACCCCGGGAGGAAAGACAATGCCCACGAAACCCAAGCGCCCCTGTGCCTACCCCGGCTGCCCGGAGCTGACCGCTGGCCGGTACTGCGAGGCGCACAAGAAGCTGACCGATCAGCAGTACGACCGCTACGGCCGCGACCCGGTGGGAAAGAAGCGCTACGGAAGAACTTGGCGGAAGGTGCGCGAGCGGTTCCTGCAGGCGCATCCGCTGTGCGAAATGTGTCTGAAACAGGGCCGCGCAACCCCGGCCACGGAAGTGCACCACATCCTGCCCCTCGGCCGCGGCGGCTCAAACCCTGAGTCCAATCTCAGTTCTCTTTGCAAACGTTGCCATTCGTCCGTCTCCGCGCGGGATGGCGACCGCTGGCGCACCCGGTAGGGCGGGTTAAATCTCTGTTACATTTGGCCGGGAGACCGGGCGCCAGCTTACGCGTACAAAAAAACCGGTTCAAAGGGTGGATTAACCCCATCGGGAAAGGAGGAATTTCGCATGGCCAAGGACGGCACCAACCGCGGCGGACGGCGCGTGCGCGCGGGCGATAAGCCCCTGCCGCTCACCGACAAGATCGCCGCGGGCAAGGTCGCCAGGATCCTGGAGCCGGCGAACCTCCGCCCGGAGGAACTGCTGGAGCCGGCCGAACTCACCGGCGCGGCGGAGCTTGCCGGCGAAGATATGCCCGCACCCGGCGAGTACCTGAGCGCCCGCCAGAAGGACGGCAGGCCTTTGGGCGCGGAC
>JARKQG010000054.1 GCA_029974035.1 Eubacteriales bacterium
ACCCACGACCAGCTCAAGGCCTGCGTGGAGCTCGGCCGCAACGTGTCCAAGGCCCTTCAGGCCAAGATCGCCGCCGGTTGACCCCGGCGGGCAAAGTGACCGCCCGACCGCGCGCCGCCGCCGTTCCCACGGCAGGCGGCGTGTTTTTTTTCGGCCGCCGCGCAGCTTCGCCAGTCCGGAGCCTTGTCCTCCCCTGCGGGCAGCGACAGCGAGTCCGGGCGTCATTTCAAGGCGTTCCGGCTCCCCGGCAAGTCGAGATAGCCCTTGCGCACCCTCTCCCCATGGTTTAAGCCCTCCTGGGTTTGCCGTCCGCCCGGCTGCGGGGAACGGCAACGCCGCCGCGCCCGGCCTGGGCCTGCCCTTCCGTGGCGTTTCGTCCTGGCGTCCGCCCGCTCCCGGGATTTTTTCCCGAGCCCTGCCGGAGCGCGTTCGTCCAGGATCCGGCGTGTGCCGCCAACATCCGGCGTCATGACGGTTCAACGCCGTCCTCCGGCGTCTATCCATATCCAATCCGAGAGTGCGTATGGGATTGCTTCGCCTGCTGCTCGCCTTGATAGTCTGCTACGACCACTACGCCGCGGCCAAGGGGTATCCCCTCAGGCCCATGGGCATCACGGCGGACCAGTCCGTCGAGGTCTTCTTCCTCATCTCCGGCTTCTACATGGCCCTGATCCTGACCACGAGCTACGTCGGCCCCGAAAACAGGATGCGCTTCTACCGCAACCGGATACTGCGCCTGTATCCAACGTACCTGTTCCTTGTGCTCGTGCATACGGTCGGGGCGATCATCATCGCCATGGTCAACGGGAAGTTCACCATCTTCTCGGAGAAGGTGGCGGCCTTGAGCGCGGCGGACCCGTTCACGTTCCTCTACATCATCCTCTCGAACGTCTTCATCTTCGGCGTCAACGAGTTCTTCTTCTTCAGCTGGTGCCCGGACCTGGGCACGCTCTGCACCTTCGACCCGGCCGCGCTGCCGGGCTACATCCTCGCGGTCATCGCCCCGGCGTGGTCCATCGAGGTGGAGCTGATCTTCTACCTGTTCGCGCCTTTTCTCATCACCGTGCGCAGCGTCTACCTCTGGCCCATCGCGCTGGTCACCATCGCCATCAAGCTCTGGATGCGCTTCAGCCC
This sequence comes from Eubacteriales bacterium, assembly GCA_029974035.1. The sequence goes on from JARKQG010000054.1 coordinate 1,135, forward strand.
GCAGCTGCTGGACAACACGGCCTGGCTGTACCATTTCCCGCCGCTTGAGATCGGGCTCTTCATCCTGGGGATT
>JARKQG010000078.1 GCA_029974035.1 Eubacteriales bacterium
GTACGGCTAAGCGGAACAGATCGAGCGCGAGTAGCGGAAATACTCAACGGAGCAGAAACGTCGCCCCGGTATCGAAAACGTGCGAACGTACTGCTCATGGCGGATGAGTGCGTAGGGAAGCCCATGACGCAGGAGGAAATCGCGGTTCGATGCGGGGTAAGCGACGTTACGGTCTATCATACGATCCGGGATTATTGTGAACGTGGACTTGAGTACACGCTTCATTTTCAGAAACGGGAAAAGCCGCCGCGTCCAGCCATCGTTACCGGGGAAAAGGAAGCCCGAATCATTGCGCTTGCATGCGGGGAAGCCCCGAAGGGCTTTTCTCGGTGGACGGTACGGCTGCTGACGGAGAAAGTGGTTGAGCTATCCATTATGCCGGAGGTCAGCCGGGAGACGATCCGTCGGGTGTTAAAAAAACGGAGCTCAAGCCTCACCTGAAGAAGCGGTGGTGCATTCCCGCCCAGTACAGCGGAGAATTTGTTGCCCGCATGGAGGACGTGCTGGAAGTATACGCGTTGCCATATGACGAAGAGATTCCGGTGATTTGTATGGACGAACAACCGGTTCAACTGCTGGGCGAAAAGCTTCAGCCCATTGCGATGAAACCAGGCAAGCCGAGAAAAGAGGATTACGAGTACATACGAAACGGCGTGTGCAGCATCTTTGTGTTCACAGAACCCTTGGCGAACTGGCGTCATGTGCATGCTTCTCAGCGGCGCACCAAGAAAGACTGGGCTTTGCAGATCCGGGACCTGCTGGAGGTACATTATCCCCATGTCAGGAGAATTCGGCTCGTCATGGACAACCTGAATACCCACACGATCTCTTCTCTTTATGAAACCTTCCCACCGGAAACCGCGCTGCGACTGGCAAAACGTCTGGAAATCCATTATACCCCGAAGCATGGCAGTTGGCTGAATATCGCAGAAATTGAGCTCAACGCCCTGACAATGCAATGTCTGGATCGGAGAATCCCCGACCTGGACAGCCTGCAATCCCAACTCGCTCCCTGGGAACAACACAGAAATGCCGCCTCAAAATCCGTTGACTGGCACTTCACGACCAACGCCGCTAGGGACAAGCTCAAATGGCTTTATCCTAAATTATAATAGTGTCAAATTACTAGTTGATCGTGACCACGGTGCCCCGCGCGCAGTTTTCGTAGATCCACTTGGCGTTTTCAACCTCCAGCCGCACGCAGCCGTGAGACGCCCTGCGGCCCAGGTTGTTCACCGACGCATAGGTGGGTTTGCCGCCCTTGTTATTGAACAGCACCGAGTGGAACAGGATGTTGCCTTCGATGGAATAGGCGTACTGGGCCCAAATGGAGAATTCCTTGAAGTAGTGCCAGCGCCGGCCGGGGATGGTGTGGGTGAACACCCCGCGCGGCGTGGAGTTGCCAAGGCCGGTGGAGCAGACAAAGTTCTTGATTTCGACGTACTGCGTGCCCACCAGTTCGTATACGTAGACGCGCTGCTCGTCCAGGCTGATGTGCAGGCGGTACTTGGTCAGCATGCCGACGGGGTCATCGGCGTAAAGCGCCTTCTGGGTTGCCTCGTCCGCCTCGCCGGTGGGGGAAAGGCCGTTGTTGGTCTGGAAGGTCTTGACGGCATCCCGGGTGCCCGAGCCATATTTCCCGTCGATGGTGCGCCGATCCAGGTAGCCCAGCGCGTTCAGGCGGCGCTGCAGGCGCCGCACCTCGGCGGCTTCCTTCGTGCCGGAGGAAAGACCCGTCAGGAACACCGGAAGGTCTTCCGCGAGCGTCTGCTGAAGCGCTGCGTCCGCCACGCCGGATTCGGGGAAATCGATGGCGACGCCCTGCTTTGCCATGTATTCCTGAAAGCGCGTGAGCGCGTCGATGGTGTCGCTGCCAAAATAGCCGTCGTCCGGCGCTTCCATGAGGCCCAGCCGCACCAGCGTCTGCTGAATGGCGCGCACGCTCTCGCCCTTGTCGCCCTCTTTCAGATCGCGATAGGCCGGATGATCGGAGCGCACGCCGCCGGAGGCGGCCAGATCCTGAGTCGCCTTGTCGGCGACGCCGGTCACCGTCAGGCTGTTGAGCTGCTGAAACAGCTTGACGGCGGCTTCGGTATAATCGGCGAAATACCCGTCCGCCTCGCCCTCCATGTAGTTGAGGCGGATCAGCGCGCGCTGCAGCCGTTCGACTTCGCTGCCGCTGTCGCCGTTTTTCAGGTCGGAAACGTAGAAACTGAAGGGGTCCGCGTACAAAATCGCGAGATCCTCGGCGCTGATGGAGCGCCCGGACGCATCCGCGGGATTGCCGCCCGCGCGCGCGATCAGGATTTCGTGGAACGCCCGGATGGCGGCCTCGGTCTTCTTGCCGTATTGTCCGTCCGCCGTGTCGTTCAGAAAGCCCAGATCGATCAGGCGCTGCTGCAGCCTGACAACCTGATCGCCCCTGTCGGCGTACCGTATTGTGCCGTCCTCCGCGGCGGCGGGCATCCAGACGGCGGCAAATACCAAAGCCAGCAGGCAGGCGACGAAGCGGTTCATTGCGATTATCCTCCCCGGAACGTGAATACATTCATTGTACCACGCAGATGTTACAGCTCAGCATGCGGGGAGATATCCGCAAAAATATTACAAAACCGCCTCCGCTCTGATCTTTTTGCCGGTGTAATCCGCAGCGGTGCGCTCGCCGGGGCGGAGGATCAGGTACTCCTGATCGTTCCAGTCCCCGCCGCACAGCGCCTTGAGCATGCGCGTGTTGCCGATGAGCTCCTCAAAAGCCCAGTTGTTCTCACGGGCGACGCCCATGGCCGTTTTCACAAACGCCGGGGAATCGTACACATCGGAATGGATGAAGGCGCAGGTGTTGTAGTGACTGACCCAGGCGCCCTCCTGCTCAATCAGGTAGTCGGCGTTGTCCTCGCCGTATTTTTCCGCGTACTGCTGCCAGCGCTGCTGTGCGGTTTCGCGCTGCTGCACCACCGTGCCGCTGGCCTCGATCCATCCGTTGTTGAGCCAGTAGGCGCCGTTCAGCCGCTCAAAAAGCTCCAGATAGCGCTTTTGCGAGCCCAGAAACAGCGCGATGCAGTCGTCCGTGCGGGGGATGACCATGGGAATGTCCCGCGATGTCAGGCCCACCACGCCGTTGGAGCAGAGCCCGTAGCCCAGCGCGATGTAGTCCGGCCTGTGCTTGAGCAGGTTCTTTTTCACCTGGTCGTGGATGGAATCAATCGCCTCCTGCAGCATGCGGCGAAGCTGGTCCGGCGTATCGTGCAGTCCCTGGGGAAGCCAGGTGACGTCCACGGTATGCGGGCTGAGGGCTGCAAAGTAGCTGATCTCCCGGCTGAGCACCCGGCAGGCGATGATGTGTATGCGCATGGCAACCCCTCCCGAACCCGGCGCCTGGGCGCGCGCGGGGTTCACAATAGGATTGAGTATAGTAGATAACCCATCGCGCCGTCAACGCGCGCTATCGGTGCGAACTCAGAAGATCCTCCACCAGATCCAGATCCGGCGTGCGCGCGGCCAGCGGCGCCCCTTGAAGCGCGGGGGTCTTGTCGCGGTAGGTGGGCTTCTCGGAGCGGTACAATACGCCCAGCGGAATTCTGTCGCCAAACTCCGCCGCCCGGCGCATGGCCTCCGCCCGGTCGGCGGGGTCGTGGCCCTCAAGGTCGTACACCCGCTGGCTGTACCACTGGAATGTGTTGACCTTGTTGAAGCTGACGCAGGGCTGCAGGATGTCCACCAGCGCGTATCCCTTAAAGGCGATGGCCTGGGCCATCAGGTCGATCAGCTGTTCCTTATGGCCGGTAAAGCCCCGCGCCACAAAGCCCGCCCCGGCGGCAATGGCCGTCAACACCGGGTTCAGCGGCTGGTTGATGCTGCCGCCGGTCTGAACGCCGGTGACAAACCCCAGATCGGAGGTGGGGGAGGCCTGGCCCTTGGTCAGCCCGTAGACCTGATTGTCATGCACGAAGTGGGCGATGTCCACGTTGCGCCGGATGTTGTGCAGAAAATGATTGCCGCCCTCGCCGTAGGAATCGCCGTCGCCGGAGTCCACCACCACGGTCAGGCCGTCGTTTGCGATTTTGGCGGCGATCGCCGCGGGCAGCGCGCGCCCGTGCAGACCGCAGAAGGCGTTGGCGGACAGGTACTGGGGCGTCTTGGCGGCCTGGCCGATGCCCGCCGCCAGCAATACTTCGCCGGGTTTTTTGCCCAGTCTCTCCAGCGCCGCCTTCAGGCAGTCCAGGATGACAAAATTGCCGCAACCCGGGCACCAGGCCGTCTCGCAGGTTTCAAAAAAGCTCATTGTGCGCCTCCTTTTTCGAGGCTTTCGCAGATCTCCCGGCCGGAAATCTGCCGCCCGTCGTATTTGAGCACGCTGCCGGACATGCGAATGCCGGTTTCCATGCGGATGAGTTTGGCCAATTGGCCGGTGGCGTTCTGCTCGACGTTGACAATCTTCTTTGCCCGCGCGGCTTTTTCGGTCAGAAGGCGCGTGGGCAGCGGGTAGACATCTGAAAAGACCAGCGCCGCATACTTCGTTTCGCCGCGCGCGTTGGCGAGGGACACCGCCTCGCGGATCGGGCCCCAGGTGGAGCCCCAGCCCACCAGGAGGATGTCAAAGTCCTCCGCGCCGAAAAATTCCGGCTCCTGAACCTCTGCCTTCAGCCCTTCAAGCTTTTGCATGCGCTTTTGCATCATGCGCGTGCGCACATCGGCAGACTCGGTGATCGCGCCGCGCTCGTCGTGCTCGTCGCTGTCGGCGTTCACCAGGTGCTCCGTAAAGCCTGGGATAAGCCGCGGCGAAACGCCGCTTTCCGTGAAGCGGTAGCGCAGGTATTCCTCCGGCCCATCATGGGCGGCGGCGGGCCTTGCGACGGCGATCTTCCGTGGATCGGGCGCCGGCACGGTGCGGGAGGCGTCGCCCAGGTACTGATCGCTCAGAACCAGCGCGGGAATCTGATACTTCTCCGCCAGGTGGAAAGCGCGCATGGTCTGGTAGAAGGCGTCCTCGGGGTTTTTGGGGGCCAGCACCAGCCTCGGGAATTCCGCTTGGGAGGCGGAGATGGTGAACAGAAGGTCGCTCTGCTCGGTGCGGGTGGGCAGGCCCGTCGCGGGGCCGGGCCGCTGCACGTTGACGATGACCACCGGGATCTCCGCAATGCCGGCCAGGCCCAGCGCCTCCACCATCAGCGAAAAGCCGCCGCCGGAGGTTCCGGTCATCGCCCGCGCGCCGGCGTAGGACGCGCCGATGGCCATGTTGACGGCGGCGATCTCGTCCTCCGCCTGCTCGACCACGATGCCCGCCCGCTCCGCGACGCCGGCCAGATGCTCTAGGATGGGCGTGGCGGGAGACATCGGGTAGGCGGCGTAGAAGCTGAGCCCCGCCGCCAGCGCGCCCAGCGCCACCGCCCGGCTGCCGGTGATGAGGATCTCGTCCGCCGCATTGCCGCCCTGGCGCGGATAGCGCGCCTCCACCGCGTCGTAGCCCTCCTTCAGCGCCTTCAGGTTGATCTCCAGGTATTGCGCCTTCACAAAGGCCGGCAGTACGTCCGCCGCGCCGTCCAGCCCCTCGCCAAACATCTTGAGCACCGCGCCGATGGCAATGCTGCCGGCAACCCTGGGGTTGCCCAGCGCCTTCGCCATTTTGCCCATGTCCAGCTTAACGGCCCTCGGATCGTCGACGGCCAGCGCGCTGTCGCACAGGATAAACCCGCCCGGAAGCAGCTCGCTTTCGTGCAGGCGATAGGTCTCCTCGTCGAGGGCGACGATGGCGTTCACATCCCTGTCATGGGAGTAGACCGCTTCCGGACCGAAGCGGAGCAGGGAAAAGTTGTGCCCGCCCCGGATGCGGGACATGAAATCCCGGACGGTGAGGATGCGGTAGCCCGCCCGCTTGAGCAGCTTCTCCAGGATGGCCGTGGTGGTATCCACGCCCTGTCCAGCCGCTCCGCCAAGTAAAATATTGTACATAGCCGCCCTCCGATCATTGATGGATGCGCCGCGCCGGGCCGTGCCCCGTTAAAGAGCGCGGTTACGCATACATTCTACCACAAATTGCTTTTTTGTAAACAAAGAGCGCCCTGCGCATTTTTGCCGGCCGATTTCCGGGTGAATTTCAATCTTAATTTGACAGCCGGCGGCGTGGGTGGTACGCTTGAACCAAGTTCAGAGTAAGTGGTAAACCTCGTATTTTTGTAAATCGATGTTTAGCGGTTTACAGAAGATGCGGGGTTTTCTCCATGCTGGGGAACGGAATAAGATCAGGAGGCACCCATTATGAATACTGGTACGGTAAAATGGTTCAACGCGGAGAAGGGGTTTGGCTTCATCGCAAACGACAACGGCGGCGACGACGTGTTCGTGCACTTTTCCGCCATCGAGTCGGGCAGCGGGTACAAGTCCTTGCAGGAGGGTCAGTCCGTCACCTTTGACGTGGAAACGGACCCGAAGAACAGCAAAAAGCTTCGGGCCGCGAACGTCCGGATTGCCTGACGGCAACCGCCTCGGCCCGGTGCGGGCCCGTTATGCAAAAAGCCCTCGGCGCGCAGTGCGCCGAGGGCTTTTTGCGTGGCCCCGCCGTCAGCCACCCTTGCCGAGAAAGCTCAGGTCGCCGTCCCGGAGGGCGTATACGGCGTGGGCAATGCGGTTTTTCGCATCCTCCCCGGTGGCGCCTGCCTGAATGTAGCGGATGACCGACGACTTCTGCTCGTTTGTCAGCGCGCCGTAGCGCGAAATTGCCGCCGGTTCCTGCGCCAGCAGCATGCCAAAGCCCAGCGGCAGGTCCGGCCCGTCGGGGTTGCGGCCCACGCCGATAAAGGGCGTTTTTTCTTCCATTAATACCGCTCCTTTTTGATGGTGCTCCGCGCATATTCTGCGCGATCGCAGCCCCGAACATGCGCGGGGCGCGTTTCTGCCTTTTCAAAAAAGGGAAAAAAGCGCCGTTCGAGCGCCTGAAAATGAAGTAAATATTTATCGATAAAAATATATTTAAAGAGCGGGCGCTCAAATTTGATTAACAATGGTGGTGAAACGGCGCGCATCCATTGCGACGTGGTACTGAAACGAAAAAACAAACTTGTACGAAATTTATAAAATGTAACAAAGAGGGGTTGACAAGCACAATGGAATCGATATAATACTTTCTATAAACAGTTATAGAAAAGTACTATGGCAATATGGCGTATCCGGACGTCAAACGGCGGTACGAGGCCGGAGGGCGCCCGGGCCCGGGCGGATGGCGCCCCGGCCGGGCCCGAGTGTCTTCCGGTTCAATTAAAAGGAGGATGACCCATGAAAAAGTCGCTGGCAACCATCCTGGCATTGCTCCTGCTGCTTACGATGCTCCCCGCCGCGTCTCTGGGCGCGTCGGCGGAAGCCGCGCTGGCCGACGCGCCCTTTGAGGGCTGGGTGGAGGGCCTGCCCAAGATTCAGGCGCCCGAGGGCTTTGACTGGAAGCAGTTTTCCGGCACCACCCTCAACTTCATCTCCGAGAACACCACGCCGTCCACCGCCATCGCGGCCAACATCGAGCAGTTTGAAAAGGTGACCGGCATCAAGGTGGTCATCGAGCAGGCGGACCTGAACGCCGTCGTCGAGAAGGTGGGGCTGGACGTCAACGCCCGCACCGCCAAGTATCAGGTCATCTACCTGGACCCCCAGCAGATCATGGCCAAGAACAAGGACAACCTGGTGGATCTGAACGTTTTCAACAGCGACCCGGCGCTTCCCCACATTCCCGGCGGCCTTGAGGATTTCTACGAGAGCCAGGTGCAGTGCTGCAGCTACATGGGCGACACCGACAAGCTGCTGGCCATCCCCTACGACAACCCGACCATGGTGCTGGCCTACCGTGCGGACATCTTCGCCAACGAGGCGTACAAAAAGGCGTTCATGGACAAATTCGGCTACGACTGGACGCCCAGCGCCGACATGACCTGGGATCAGTACTACGAAGTCGCCGCGTACATCACCGAGCAGGCGGCGGCCGGGGCGATCACCGGCGTCAAGTACGGCTGCGGCCAGCAGGCCAAGCAGCACGACTCGCTGATGTGCGACTTCTCCAACGTGTTGGCCGCCAACGGCGGAGACTATTTTGAAAACGGCGATCTGGGCGCCATCGGCGCCGCCAATCCGGGCAAGGCCGCGCTGGATTCCGAGGCCGCCATCAAGTCCGCCGAGTTCTACAAGAAACTCAACGAGGTGGCCGATCCCTCCTCCACGTCGTGGGACTGGTCCGGCGAGGCCGAGGGCTACGCGGCCGGCGACCTGGCGATGATCATCGAGTGGCACGAGTTCTCCGCCGACTTTGAGAACGCCTCCAAGTCCCAGGTGGTGGGCAAGACCGCGTGGACCATCGCGCCCAAGGGCGACGTGCGCCACGCCTGCATCTTCGGCGGCACCGGCATCGGCATTTCGACCTACGCCACCGAAACGGAGCAGAAGGCCGCCTGGCTGTTCCTCGTCTGGGCCACCTCTCCGCAGACCCAGTACCTGTGCCTGACCAGCCCCTCGGGCGGCTCCACGCCGACCCGGCGCTCGGTTTACGCGCTGCCCGACGTTGAGAAGGGCATCAACGATCCCGACAGCGAGGAAGGCGCCAAGATGCCCAACCTGAAGTCCTGCGGCGCCGTGCAGCTGGCGTGGGAAACCGAAAACGCCTACCTGCGCCCGAAGGTTCCGATGTGGGCCCAGTGCGACACCATCATCTACACCGAGCTTTCCAAGATGCTGGCCGGCGTTCTGACGCCGGAAGAGGCGATGAAGTCCGCCAACCAGCAGCTCAACGAGCTGACCGGCAACTGATTGTCCGTCCGTCCGCCCGGGGCCGGCGCTCCGGGCGGACGCATCCGATGAGGCGGGGGATGAGGCTATGACGATTCGGGACCTCCCAAGGCGACTGAGCCGGGAACGGCTCATGGACGAGCGCATGACCGAGCGCTACATGCTGGCGCCGGCGCTGATTGTGCTGGCGATCATCAGCATTTTTCCGCTGTTATACATGTTCTACATCAGCATGTTTGATTTTACCCTGTCGGTCAACAACCCGACGTTCGTGGGCCTGAGCAACTGGGTTCGCGTGCTGAAAAGCAGCACCTTCTGGTCCTCCTGGCAGCGCACGGGGGTGATCGCGGGAACGGGCATCGTGCTGCAGATGCTGCTGGGCATCGGCGTGGCGCTGATCATCTACCAGCTCCCCAAGGGGCAGAACCTGGTGCTGACGTTTTTCATGCTGCCCGTTTTTGTGGCGCCGATTGTGGCGGGGCTTCTGGGCCGCTTTCTGCTGAACTCCACCTACGGCTTTTACGCGTGGATTCTGGGGTTTTTCGGCTATTCCGGCGAGGTGTTCGCCACGCCCACGGGCGCGGTCATCGGCATCATCGCCATTGACGTGTGGGAGTGGACGCCGCTGATTACGATGATCGTGCTGGCGGGCCTGCAGTCGATGGACACGGAGGCGCTGGAAGCGGCGTCCATTGACGGCGCCACCTACCTGGGCAGGCTCCGCTACGTGGTGCTGCCGCTGGCCTCCCGCACGATCCTGGTGGCGCTGCTGGTGCGCATGATGGATATTTTGCGCTATGTGGACACGGTCAAGATCATCACCGAGGGCGGCCCTGCCGACGCCACCAAAATTGCCGGATACCACCTGATGGAAGTGGCCTTCCGCTTCCAGAACTTTGGCCAGGCGGCGGTGCTGGGCATCATCATGATCGTGGTCATCAGCATTCTGGGCAAGCTCTTCATCCGGTTGATGGGAAAGGGGGTCATGTGATGCCGCGGAAAAAGAAGCCCCTGAGCCGGCGCAAGGCCGCCGTGAACGCGCTGCTCTACGCGCTGGCGGGCATCGCGATCGTGTGGTCGATGCTGCCCATCGTGTGGATGGCGCTTTCGTCGCTCAAGGTGAGCACCAACATGTTCTCCATGCCGCCGCAGTTTTTCTTTCCGCCGGAACTGGATACCTACCGCTACATGTTCGAGCAGGCGGAGTTTGGCAAATTCCTCGGCAACAGCCTGGTGGCCTCGGTATGCTCCACGCTGATCGCGCTGTTTCTGGGCAGCCTCGGCGGCTTTGCGCTGTCCCGCGGGCGATTCAAGCGCCAGAAGGACATCTCGTTCTGGATCATCTCCACCCGCATGGCGCCGGTGCCGGCCGTCATCCTGCCGCTGTATCTGATCTTCTCCCGGATGCGCATCGTCGGCACCATGCCGGGGCTCATCTTTGCCTACACCACGTTCAATCTGCCCTTCGCGCTGTGGATGATGATGGCGTTTTTTGCGGATGTGCCGGTGGCCATCGAGGAGGCGGCGCGCGTGGACGGTTTTTCAAAGTTCAAGACGTTTCTGTTTATTTCGATCCCCGCGGCGTCGCCGGGGCTCGCCGCGACGGGCGTTCTGTGCATGATGTTCGCCTGGAACGATTACGTGTTCGCAAGCGCGCTGACCAGCGCCTCCACCCAGACCATCCCCATCGCGGCGTCGCTCCTGGTCACGCAGACGGGCATCGCCTGGGGTCAGGCCATGGCCACCGGCACGATCATCGTGCTGCCCATGCTCATCTGCGGACTTCTGATGCGGAAATACCTGGTCAAGGGCTTTTCCATGGGCGCTGTGAAGTAAAATATGGTATAATCAAATCAAACGACATAGGAGGTAAGTTGTATGGAAGGCAAAAATAAGGCATGTGTCCTGACCGCGCTGAAAACGATGGAGTTCCGGGATGTCCCGGTGCCCACGCCCGGTCCGGGCGAAATTCTGATGAAACTGGAAGCCGTGGGTATCTGCGGATCGGACGTGCATTATTACAACCACGGCCGTATCGGCGATTTTGTGGTGGAATTTCCGTTTATCCTGGGGCACGAGTGCGCGGGCACCGTGGTGGAACTGGGCGAGGGCGTGACCAGCCTTGCAGTGGGCGACCGCGTGGCGCTGGAGCCGGGCGTGCCCTGCGGCAAGTGCGAACAATGCCGCGGCGGCCGCTACAACCTGTGCCCCGATGTGAAGTTCTTTGCGACGCCGCCCTATGACGGCTGCCTGATGAACTACGTGACCTTCCCGGCGGAATTTGCTTTCAAGCTGCCGGACAACGTCTCCTCCGTCGAGGGCGCGCTGATCGAGCCCCTCGCCATCGGCATCAACGCCGCGATGACCGGCGGCGTCAAGCTCGGCGACACGGTGCTGGTCATCGGCGCGGGCTGCATCGGCCTGGTTTCCATGCTGGCCGCCAAGGCCTGCGGCGCGGCGCGGGTGATCATCGCGGACGTCCTGCCCAACCGGCTGGCGGTGGCCGAAAAGCTGGGCGGCATCGCGGTCAATTCCAAGGAGAAGGACGTGGTGGCCGAAGTCATGCGGCTCACCGGCGGCAAGGGCGCGCAGGTGGTGCTGGACTGCGCCGGCTTCAGCAAGACCGTGGCCGATTCCATGCGCGCGGCGGCCATTGCGGGCAAGATCGTGGTGGTCGGACTGGGCGAGAGCGATCTCAACAACCTGCCCTTCGGCCTGCTCAGCGTCCATGAGCTCACCCTCACTTCCATCTTCCGCTACCGCAACATCTACCCCATCGCCATCAACGCTGTCGCGGCCGGGAGCATCGACATCTCCGGCATCATCTCCGACCGCTTTACCTTTGATGAAACGCCGGAGGCGTATAGGATCGTCTCCGAGCGCGCCAGCGAGGTCGTCAAAGGCGTGATCGTGTTCGAATAATCCGGCGCGGGCCCGGGGCGCTGCCGCGCCTCGGGCTTTTTCCGGTTATGCGGCGCGCCCGCATCCGCGGCGCCGCGCGGCCGAGAAGGCGAGGAGGTGGTTGGGGCATGGAAAAACAGGGGGTCAGCAACATCGCGGTCAAGCGGCTCAACATGAAGGCCGTGTTCCTGCACCTGATGGAACGAGGCCCCGCGTCCGTGCGCGACATCTCCGTGGCGCTGGGCATGAGCGCGCCCACCGTGGTTCAGAACCTGAACGAGCTGGCAGGACGCGGGCTGGCCGTCGTCGAGGGCGTACAGAAATCCACCGGCGGGCGCAAGCCCCGGGCCTTTGGCATCAACGAGCGGGCGTGCTATGCGGTGGGGCTTGACATCACCCGGGCGGACGTCACGCTGACGGCGCTGGGCCTTCGCGGACAGGCCGCCCTGAGCGCCAGGGCCAGGCTGCCCTTTACCGACCGGCCGGAATACTACGAAAAGGTGGGCCAGCTTCTCCGCGACCGCCTGGCAAAGGCCGGCATCGCGCCCGGAGCACTGGTGGGCGTGGGCATTTCGCTGCCCGCGATCATCGCCGGCGACGGGGAGTCCACCACCAACGCCGACCCGCTGGGCAAGCGCATTTTGCATCTGGACAGCTTCCGGGAGCACATCCCCTGGCCCTGCCGCCTCGTAAACGACGCCAACGCCGGCGGATATGCCGAATTCTGGGCCGACGGCCCCGTCGCAAGCCGCCAGGGCCCCCGAAACCTGGTGTACCTGTCGGTCAGCAACACCGTGGGCGGCTCGGTGCTGATCGACGGGCGCATGTTTGAAGGGGAGGACCAGCACTCCGCGGAGTTTGGGCACATGACGCTGATGCCGGGCGGGAAGATCTGCTACTGCGGCCAGAAGGGGTGTGCCTACTGCTACGTCAACACGCGCATACTGTCCGACGCGGGGGGAACGCTGGAGGGCTTTTTCCGTCGCCTCAAAAAGGGGGAGGAGGCCGCCCGCGTCGTGTGGGACGAGTACCTGTCCCATCTGGCGCTGCTCATCAACAACATCCGGTGCGCCTATGACTGCGAGGTGGTGGTGGGCGGATACCTGGGCCGCTTCCTGCCGCCCTATCTGGAGGAACTTCGCGCCCGGACGGCGGCGCGGAACATCTTCGAGCGCTCCGGCGACTACATTCGCGCCTCCGTCCGCAGGGGCGCGGGCGCCGCGACGGGTGCGGCGCTCACCTGTCTGCACAGTTTCATCGACGGTATCTGAAGCGGCGCATCCGCGCCCGGGCCCGGCGGACATCCGCCGGGCGGTTTTTTGTGCCGCACGGGGGAAAATGTGCTATAATGCTGTTCTGGGAAATACCGATAAGCGAGGATATGTCCATGCGCATGCCGGTACTCTTTGTCCGCCACGGCTCGCCGATGAACGCCATTGAGGACAACGAATACACCCGGGCATGGCGCGCGCTGGGCCGCGCGCTGCCGCGCCCCCGCGCCATTTTGACGGTGTCGGCCCACTGGTACGCGGCGGGCCGCCGCGTAAACGCCAGCGAAAAGCCGCGCCAGGTCTACGACATGTACGGTTTTCCGCAGCCACTCTACCGCCTCCGGTACGATGCGCCGGGCGCGCCCGATCTGGCGGCGCGCGTGCGCGCGCTGTTGCCTGACACCGTTGTGGATGACCGCTGGGGTGTCGATCACGGCGCGTGGTCGGTGCTGGTGCACCTCTTTCCGGAGGCGGACATTCCGCTGACGCAGCTCAGCGTCGATTCCGGCGCTTCGGCCCGCGCTCACTACCAGATGGGCCAGGCGCTCCGGCCGCTCCGGGACGAGGGCGTGCTGATCCTTGCCAGCGGCAACGTGGTGCACGACCTCCGGCGGGTGGCCTGGGACATGACGGGCGGTTACCCCTGGGCGGATGCATTTGACGAATACGTGTGCCGCGCGGTGCTGGAGGACAGGCCGGAGGATGTGGTGCACTACGAGCGCGCGGGAGACTGCGCGCGGGAGGCGTTCCCGACGCCCGATCACTTCTACCCGCTTTTGTACGCGCTGGGCGCGCGGGCGCCCGGCGAGGCGGCCGAGGTGTTTTGCAGGGGGCGGACGATGGGTTCGCTGTCGATGACGGGTTACCGGTTTGGGTGACGGGAGGCGCGAGGAGGAAACCGCGTGAAGCTTGTGATGGTATACGGAAACGGCCGGCACGGCAGCACCTGGCATTATGCGGCCATGCTGCGGGAGGCGCTCACCGCCCGGGGGGACTGGACGGTGTGCGAGTTTTCCATGCCCGGGGACCTGCCGGACCCCTGTCTGGGCTGCTTCAACTGCTTTTTGAAGGGGGAGGACACGTGCCCCCACGCCGCGCGGGTCGCGCCCATCGCGGAGGCCACCGCCGGGGCGGACGTGATCGTGCTGGCCTCGCCGGTTTACGCGCTGGATGTGAGCGGCGGCATGAAGACGCTTCTGGACCACCTGTGTTACCGCTGGATCGTCCATCGGCCGGACCCCAGGCTCTTTGGCGCGGTGGGCGTGACGATCTCCACCACCGCCGGCGCGGGGCTCAGGCACGCAGCAAAGACCATGCGCAACAGCCTGCGATTCTGGGGCGTGCGCCACGCGCTGTCGCTGGGAATGGCGGTGGCCGCGGTGGACTTTGGTGAGGTATCCGCGAAAAAGCGCGCGCGCATGCAAAAGAGCGCCGATCGCGCGGCGCGGAAGATCGGCCGGCTGCTCGCGCGGCCGATGGGCTCCCCGATGCGGCGCCTGATTTTCCTCGGCATCCGGCAGGCGATGAAGGCCGCCAGGTGGAACGAACGCGACCGCGACTACTGGCGCCGTATGGGCTGGCTCTCGGGCGGAAACCCCTTCAGCGACGCCGGGCGCGCGCGGTAAGCGCCGGGATTGTCCCGGCGCTTCAGATCATCCACAAAGTCCCCACGGGGCTTCAACCGTTCCCGGCGACCAGCGCGCCGGGAACGCGTTTGGTCCATCAGTGCGCACACGGATGGACCAAACAATACCATAAGTCAGCACACCGCCCGGAAATCCCGGAGGATTTCAGGTGTGCGCAGCCACTTTCCTTCGCATCAAAAAAACCTCACAGGGTTTTTTGATGCTTTGGAGCGCCGGGATGTCCCGGCGCTTTCTATCCTCTGGAGTCCAGGATGGAGATCAGCCGCGCCTGCTGAAAGGGGTAGGTGCGCAGCGCCCGGTAGTCGCTGTCGACGGTATGGGCCGCCACCAGAATACCGCCCACGTCCGGCGGGGCGGCCGTTTCCACCACGAGGCAGGCGTGGGTGAACCGGTTTTCGACAAACGCCAGCTGGATCACGTCGCCCGGGCGCGCCTCGGTGAGCGGCGCGCGCATCCCATAGGGCCCCAGGCCACGGTTTTCGATCAGGAACCGGTGCAAAAAGAAAACGCTGGTCCAGGACGGACTGCGCTTTTGCATCGAATAAAAATACCAGCCGGTATGCGGCGTGGGGTTCATCTGGCCGCATCCGGCGTACAGGCATTGAGAGACGAAGTTGGTGCAGTCGCCGCCGATTTCGTCAAAGGTGCCGTAGCGGGGGTTGCGCAAAAACGCCCACTGATGGGCATAAGCCACGGCCTTTTCACGGTCATAGGGCATCGCAGGATCACTCCTCCGATGCCCATCCTATGACCGCGCCCACAGGCGCGTGCGGCTCAGCGGAAGTAGTCGACGGCGCCCCGGAACATGGTGTCGCCGGATTCCCCCGGCACGTTGCGGTAGAGCAGGCGACCGGTGCGCTCAAAATGGGCCATGCGGCCGAACACCCGGCCGTCCGGAGAAAAAATGCCCTCCACCGCCGCCGCGGAGCCGTTGGGGTTTGCGCTGATGTCCATCGACGGCGCGCCGGATTCGTCGCAGTACTGGGTGGCAATCTGCCCATTTTCCGAAAGCGCGCGCAGCTGCTCCGGATTGATGATGAAGCGGCCCTCGCCGTGGGAGATGGGCGCCATGCGCACGGCGCCCACCGTTTCATGCATCAGCCAGGGAGATTTATTGGACGCCACCCGCACCCGCACCAGCCGGGACTGGTGCCGTCCGATGGCGTTGAAGGTCAGCGTTGGGTCGGAGGGGAGGGCATCCCGAATCTCGCCATAGGGCACCAGGCCCAGCTTGACGAGCGCCTGGAAGCCGTTGCACACGCCGCCGATCAGCCCGTCCCGCGCCGTGAGCAGCTCCGTCACGGCGTCCCGGCTCCGGGGATTGCGCAGAAACGCGGTGATGAACTTGCCGGAGCCCTCCGGTTCGTCGCCGCCGGAGAAGCCGCCGGGGATGAAGAGAATCTGACTCTCCGCCACCAGATCGGCAAAGCGCGCGGCCGATTCCGCCACATCCTCCGCCGACAGGTTGCGCACCACGAACACGCGGGGCACCGCGCCGGCGTCCTCAAAAGCCCGCGCCGTGTCGTATTCGCAGTTGGTGCCGGGGAACACCGGGATCAGCACCCGGGGCGCGGCGGCGCGGACGCGGGGGCGCGGCCAGCCATCGGCGCGGCAGTCGGGCGCGGCGACGATCCCGCCGCCCGGCCGCCCGGAGGGGAACACCCCTTCCAGCCTGCCCTCGTAGGCGGATTCCAGCTCCGCCATCGGGATGCCGTCAAAGGCGTATTCCGCTGCGGTCCAGCCGATGACTTCGCCCGCGTCGGGGGCGTCCTCGGTCAGTTCCGCGACAATGGCGCCCGAGGGCGCGTCAAAGGCGGCACCGCGGTCGTACCCCGGCGCGAAGAAAAAACCGATCCGGTTGCCCAGGCACATCTTGAAGAGGGCCGCGGCCGCGCCGCCAAAGCCCGGCACGGACGCGGAGGCGATCTCGCCCGCGCGGATCATTGAGCGCACCCGGTCAAAGACCGCCCGCATGGCCGCCGCGTCGGGCAGGCCGTTTTCCCGCGCCTCCGGCGCAAAGAGCGCCACGCGGCGGCCGACGCGCTTGAATTCCGGGGAGATAAGCCTTTCCGCCTCCGCGACGGAAACCGCGAAGGAGACGAGGGTCGGCGGCACGTCAAGCCGCTCGAAGGAGCCGCTCATGGAATCCTTGCCGCCCACCGCGGCGACGCCCAGGTCCAACTGGGCGTCCAGCGCGCCCAATAGTGCCGCCAGCGGCTTGCCCCAGCGGCGCGCGTCGCCGGTCATCCGCTCAAAGTACTCCTGAAACGTCAGGTGCGCGCCGCGCCAAGGCGCGCCGGCGGCGACCAGGCGCGCGACGGATGTGATCACCGCGCGGTACGCGCCGCGGTAGGGGCTCTCATCCATTTCGTAGGGGTTTGCGCCAAAGGCCATCACCGAGCAGGTTTTGGTGCGGCCGCCCTCGACGGGGATCAGCGCCGCCATGGCCTCCGCGGGCGTCCGCTGCCGGGCGCCGCCGAAGGGCATCGTCACCGTGCCCGCGCCGATGGTGGAATCAAACCGCTCCGCCAGCCCCCGCTTTGAGCAAACGTTGAGCGAGGCCACGGCTTCCGTGAGCCGCGTCGCAAAATCCCCCGCCGGCCGCGTTTTTCGGGGCGTCGGCGCGTTCACGTGCGCCGAGGCGGCGCGGGACGCGCCGTTGGAGTTCAGAAATTCCCGGGACAGGTCCACGATGGTGTCGCCGTTCCAGCGCATCACCATGCGTCCGCCGTCCGTCACCCGGGCCACCTCGGTGGCCTCCAGATTTTCCGAGGCGGCGAGGGCCATGAACTCCGGCACGTCCTCCGGCGCCAGCACCACCGCCATGCGCTCCTGGGATTCGGAGATGGCCAACTCCGTGCCGGTAAGCCCTTCGTACTTGCGGGGCACGGCGTCAAGGTCGATCTCAAGGCCGTCGGCCAGTTCGCCGATAGCCACGGACACCCCGCCCGCGCCGAAGTCGTTGCAGCGCTTGATGAGCCGCGCCGCCCGGCCGTTTCGGAACAGCCGCTGAAGCTTGCGCTCCTCCGGCGCGTTGCCCTTTTGCACCTCCGCGCCGCAGGCCTCCAGCGAACAGGCGTCGTGGGCCTTGGAGGAGCCGGTGGCGCCGCCGCAGCCGTCGCGGCCGGTGCGCCCGCCGAGCAGGATCACCCGATCGCCCGGTACGGGCGCCTCACGCCGAACGTGGGCGGCGGGCGCGGCGCCCACCACCGCGCCGATCTCCATGCGCTTGGCGGCATAGCCGGGGTGGTAGATCTCGTCCACGAGGCCCGTGGCCAGGCCGATCTGATTGCCGTAGGAAGAATAACCCGCCGCCGCCGTGGTGGTCAGCTTGCGTTGGGGCAGCTTGCCCGGCAGGGTTTCGGAGAGGGGACGGGTCGGGTCCGCCGCGCCGGTCACGCGCATCGCCTGATATACGTAGCCCCGGCCGGACAGCGGATCGCGGATCGCGCCGCCGATGCAGGTGGCCGCGCCGCCGAAGGGTTCGATCTCGGTGGGGTGGTTGTGGGTTTCGTTTTTAAAAAGCAGAAGCCAGGGCTCGGGTTTTCCGTCTACATCCACGGTGATTTTGACCGTGCAGGCGTTGATCTCATCGGATTCGTCGAGATCGGTGAGCAGTCCCTTCGACTTCAGAATCTTTGCGCCGATGGTGGCGATGTCCATCAGCGTCACGGGTTTGTCCGCGCGCCCCAGCGCCGCGCGCTGGTCGAGGTAGCACTGCCAGGCCCGTTCGGCGTCCAGATCGTCAAAGGTGACGTCCGTCAGGTGGGTCAGAAAGGTGGTGTGGCGGCAATGGTCCGACCAATAGGTGTCGATCACCTTCAGCTCGGTCAGCGTCGGGTCCCGCTTTTCGCCCAGGAAATGGTCCCGGCAGAAGGCGAGGTCCGCCTCGTCCATCGCGAGGCCCAGTTCGCGGCGCAGCTCGGCGAGGCCGGCGCAGTCCATGGCGGTAAAGCCCGCAAGCGTGGGCACCCGCGCCGGAGCCGCGGCGGGCATCGCCAGCGTTTCGGCCGGCGCGAGGGATGCCTCGCGGCTCTCCACCGGGTTGATCACGTATTTTTTGATCCGGCCGACGGCCTCCTCCGACAGCGCGCCGGAAAGAAGGTACACCCGCGCGGTGCGCACCAGCGGTTTTTCGCGCTGGGACAGAAGCTGCATGCACTGGGCGGCGGAGTCGGCCCGCTGGTCGAACTGGCCGGGCAGGTATTCCACGGCGAAGACCGCGCCGCCCTCCGGCAGGTCAAAGAACACGTCGTCCAGCTGCGGCTCGGAAAATACGGTGGCGACGCCGCGCTCAAAGAGGGCGCGGTCCACGCCCTCGACGTCGTAGCGGTTGAGAAGGCGCAGCCCTTCAAGGCCTTCCACCCCCAAAAAGGCGGTCAGATCCCGCAAAAGCGCCTGCGCCTCCAGGTCAACCCCCGGTTTTTTTTCCACGTATACGCGGTATACCATGCTATGCCCTTCCTTCCAGTGCGCGCCGGCCGATGTCGCGGCGGAAGAAGGCGCCGTCAAAGCGCACCATTGCCGCCGCTTTCGTCGCGCGTTCCACAGCGGTTTTGAGGTCCTCCGCCGCGCAGGTGACGCCCAGTACCCGCCCGCCGGCGGTGACCAGGCGGCCATCCTTCACGGCTGTGCCGCTGTGAAAGACCGTCGCGCATTCCTCCGCGCCACCCAGATCGATGGGCAGGCCCTTTTCGTACGCGCCCGGGTACCCGCCGGAGGCCACCATCACCACGCAGCTGGCGCCGCCGCGAAAGCGCACGTCGGCCGCGTCAAGGCGCTCGCCCCGCACCGCGAGGAGAATATCCATCAAATCGCTCTTCAGGAGCGACAGCACCGCCTGGGCTTCCGGGTCGCCGAAGCGGGCGTTGTACTCGATCACCTTGGGGCCGTCTTTCGTCAGCATCAGTCCAAAGTACAGGCAGCCCTTGAAGGGGCGGCCCTCCCGGTTCATGGCCTCGACGGTGGGCAGGAAGATTTCCCGCATCGCGCGCGCCGCGACGGCCTCGGTGTAGAAGGGGTTGGGCGCGACGACACCCATGCCGCCGGTGTTGGGGCCCAGATCGCCGTCAAAGGCGCGCTTGTGGTCCATGGAGGACACCATGGGCACCAGGGTCTTGCCGTCGGTGAAGGCCAGC
This sequence comes from Eubacteriales bacterium, assembly GCA_029974035.1. The sequence continues at coordinate 19,717 of JARKQG010000078.1, forward strand.
ACCGTCACCTCCGGCCCGGTGAGGAACTCCTCGATCACCACGCGCCGGCCGCTGTCGCCGAAGGCGCCCTCTGCCATCATGGCATGCACCGCGGCCCGGGCCCCGGCGAGGTCCTCCGCGATCACCACGCCCTTGCCCAGGGCCAGCCCGTCCGCCTTGATCACCTGGGGAAACGCGCAGCCCGACAGGTATTGAAGGGCCGCCGCCTCGCCGTCAAAGGTGCGGTATGCGGCGGTGGGGATGCCATACCGGCGCATCAGGTCCTTTGAAAAGATCTTGCTGCTCTCGATTTCGGCAGCGCGCTTTGTGGGCCCGAAGCAGCCCACGCCCGCCGCCTCGAGGGCGTCCACCGCGCCCAGGGCCAGCGGGTCGTCCGGCGCGACCACCGCGAAGTCGATATGGTGCTCCAGCGCGAAGCGGACGAGCCCTTCGATGTCCGTGGCGGCCACCGGCGCGCACTCAGCCACCCGGGCGATGCCCGCGTTTCCCGGCAGCGCGTAGAGCTTTTCCACGCGCCTGCTCTGGGCGATCTTCACGGCCAGCGCATGCTCGCGCCCGCCTCCGCCCACGATCATGACGTTCATGGCAATCTCCTCCCCTAGTGATGAAAGAGCCTGAGCCCCGTAAAGGCCATGGCGATGCCGAAGCGGTCGCAGGCGGCGATCACGTGGTCGTCGCGGATGGAGCCGCCCGGCTGGGCGATGAAGGAAACGCCGCTCTTATGCGCCCGTTCCACGTTGTCGCCGAAGGGGAAGAAGGCGTCGCTGGCGAGGGATACGCCGGTAAAGCCGGAGAGCCATTCCGCACGCTCGTCCGCGGGGATGGGCTCCGGCTTTTCGAGGAAGAAGTCCGGCCAGCGTTCAAAGATTTCCGGCAGGTTCAGAAGGTATCCGTCCACGCAGTTGTCCCGTTCCGGGCGGGAGAGTCCACCTTTGAAGGGCAGCGCCAGCGCCTTCGGGTGGAGGCGCAGGTGGAACAGATCCGCCTTGTCGCCGGCCAGCCGCGTACAGTGGATGCGCGACTGCTGGCCCGCGCCCACGCCGATGGTCTGACCGTTTTCCGCGTAGACCACGGAGTTCGACTGGGTGTACTTCAGCGCGATCATGGCGACAACAAGATCCAGCCGAGCGCTTTCCGGGATCGCTTTTTCTCGCGTTACCACATTTTCAAGCAGCGCGGCGTCGATTTTCACATCGTTTCTGCCCTGCTCGAAGGTGACGCCGAACACCGTGCGCCGTTCGGCGGCGACCGGCCGGTAGGCCGGGTCCACCGCCACCACGTTGTAGGCGCCCTTGCGCTTTTTCATCAGGATTTCCAGGGCTTCCGGCCGGTAGCCCGGCGCGATGACGCCATCGGAGACCTCCCGGGCGATCAGCTTCGCCGTGTCGAGATCGCATTCGTCCGACAGCGCGATGAAATCGCCGAAGGAGGACATGCGATCCGCGCCCCGGGCGCGGGCATAAGCGGCGGCAAGGGGGGAAAGCGGCTCGTTCGCGGGCAGAAAGAAGCTCTTCCGCAGCGATTCTGTCAGCGGCACGCCCACCGCCGCACCGGCGGGGCTGACGTGCTTGAAGGACGCGGCGGCGGGAAGGCCGGTGGCCACCTTGAGCTCGCTGACCAGTTGCCAGCCGTTCAGTGCGTCCAGAAAGTTAATGTAGCCGGGCTTTCCAGAGAGCACCTCGACCGGAAGCGCACCCGTCTCCACGAAGATGCGCGCAGGCTTCTGGTTGGGGTTGAGGCCGTACTTGAGTTCCAGCGATTGCATGCTTATGCCTCCAGCGCGTTGAGGATATGATCCTCGAACGCCATCGTCTTGGGGTCGATCGCGCGCACAAACAGCGCGACTTTGTTCTCCGGATCCAGCGCGTTCCACAGCGCGCGGGTGAGGGCTTCCGGCGAAAGATCGACGTTCAGCGCGACCGGCTCGCCGGCGAAGGGCAGGAGCGGGTTCGCGCCGGGCAGGTAGGTGTGGAGCAGGTGAACAAGGCCGGGCGTGGGCGTCTCATAGCGGAAGAAAAACCGCTCGCAGCCCGCGCCGCGCTTCAGAATGCTCAGTTCATAGGAAAATCCGCCGTCCGCAACCGTCACCAGGCCGGAGATGCGCGGCGTCCAGTTGGGAGAATCCGGCTCGTACTCGCGCGTTGCCAGCGCGGCCTCGAAGGTCTCGCCACGCCGGAGAAAGTCGTACAGGGTGTCGGTCTGATCTCCATTGGTGACGATCGTCCGGTTTTCGCATACCTTCACCGGCGAATAGAGGATGAGGGAGGGGTCCTCCACCTTGGACGGATCGAAGGCCTGGGCCCGGAGGCCATCCTCTTCCCGGACGAGCAGGCGGTTGCGGCTATTTTGGCTTCGCCCCATCAGGAAGTAGGCGACCAGGGCGCGGCCGTCGGGAAACGCGCCCACCAGGACGCCGCGACCGGGGTAGGCCGTAAGGCCGGGGTGATCGATCAGATTCATGGACGTGTCTCCTTTGATATTTCGGCGCAAAGCCCCTCGACCGCGCGGGGCAGCAGCACCCACTCGGCCTGGGTCATCACGCGCTTTTGAAGGGTTTCCGGCGTATCGCCGGGCAGCACCTCCACCGCCTTCTGAGCGAGGATTTCTCCGCCGTCGGGAATCTCGTTGACCAGATGTACCGTGGCGCCGGTCAGCTTGACGCCGCGCTTCAGCGCCTCTCTGTGTGGAATCAGACCGTAGAAGCCTTTCCCGCAAAAAGCGGGGATCAGCGACGGATGCACGTTGACGATGCGGTTTTCATAGCGCCGAACAAAGTCCGCGCTGAGAATGGTCAGATATCCGGCCAGCACGACGAGGTCGATCTTACGGGATGTGAGCGCCGCGACGAGGGCGGCTTCCCCGTCCGCCTTTGTGACGGTGATCGCTTCGACCCCGGCATTTTGCGCGCGGGTGAGCGCATAGGCGTCCGGTCGGCTGGAGACGACGAGAGTGATGGCGCCGCTTTTGAGAACACCGGAGGCTTCGGCGTCCATGAGCGCCTGGAGGTTGGTGCCGCCGCCCGATACCAATACCGCGATCCGCGCCTTCATCGGAGGACCACACCTTCGTCGCCGGAGGCGACCTCGCCCAGCACGAAGGCGGCTTCGCCAGCCTTCCGTAGGACGCCGAGCGCGCGGTCCGCGTCCGCCTTCGCGACGGTGACGACCATGCCCACGCCCATGTTGAAGGTGTTGAACATGTCCCGCTCCGGAATACTCCCGGCATGGCGGATGATATCAAAGATGGCTTGAGAAGGGACGGCACCCTTTTCGACGGCGGCTGTCATCCCCTTGGGCAGCGCGCGGGGGATATTTTCGAAGAATCCGCCGCCGGTGATGTGGGCCGCGGACTTGACGGTGAGCGCCTCCGAGAGCGCCAGAAGAGGTTTCACATAGATGCGGGTGGGTGTCAGGAGCGCCTCGCCCAGCGTGGTTCCAAGTTCTTCATAAAACTTGGAGACGCCCCCGTTCTCAATGCCCAGCGCTTTGCGCACCAGCGAAAAACCGTTGGAGTGGACGCCGGAAGAGGGGAGGGCGATCAGCGCGTCGCCCGGACGGATCAGGGACTTGTCAAAGATCTTCGAGCGGTCTACCACGCCCACGGAGAAGCCCGCCAGGTCGTACTCGTCCTCCGCGTAGATGCCGGGCATTTCGGCGGTCTCGCCGCCCACCAGCGCACAGCCCGCCTGGACACAGCCCTCCGCCACGCCGGAGACGATGGCGGCGATTTTTTCTGGCACATTCCTGCCGCAGGCGATGTAGTCCAGGAAGATCAGCGGTTTTGCGCCGCAGCAGACGACATCGTTGACGCACATGGCCACGCAGTCGATACCGACGGTGTCGTGCTTGTCCATCAGAAACGCGATCCTGAGTTTGGTGCCCACGCCGTCCGTACCGCTGACGAGGACCGGCCGCGTAAGGCCCGTCAGGTCCAGTTCAAAAAGACCGCCGAAGTCGCCGATGCCGCTGGCACATCCCGGAATGATCGTGCGCGCGATGTGGCTTTTCATCAGTTCCACCGCGCGGTATCCGGCGGTGATGTCCACGCCCGCCGCTTTATAGCTCTCGCTTTGGCTCTTCATACCGGCAATCCCTCCGGAAGCTTCGATTCGAATTTGGACTTGGACGACTTCTCCGGCGGCGTGCAGGGGTAGTCGCCGGTGAAGCAGGCGGTGCAGAAGCCCTGGGTATTGTCCGCCAGCATTTTTACGCTGTTTACGGAGAGGTAGCCCAGCGAGTCCGCGCCGATGATCTGGCGGATCTCCTCCACGGAGTGCTGACAGGCGATGAGCTTGTCGCGGGAATCGATATCGGTGCCGAAGTAACAGGGGTGCAGAAAGGGCGGCGCCGACACCCGCATGTGGATTTCCTTGGCGCCCGCGTCGCGTAACAGGTTCACGATCCGCGCACTGGTGGTGCCGCGGACGATGGAGTCGTCGATCAGCACGACGCGCTTGCCCGCCACGGTGGCGGCTACCGGGTTCAGCTTGATGCGCACCTTATTCTCCCGGTCGGCCTGGGAGGGTTGAATGAAGGTGCGCGCGATATACTTGTTCTTGATGAAGCCGATACCGTAGGGGATGCCCGACTGGCGGGCGTAGCCCACCGCCGCATCGATGCCGCTGTCCGGCACGCCCACCACCACATCGGCCTGCACAGGGTGCTCCAGCGCGAGAAACGCGCCAGCACGCAGCCGTGCCGTATGCACGCTGGACTGATCGATGACCGAGTCCGGCCGTGCGAAGTAGATGTACTCGAATACGCAGGTGGTCTTGGGCGCGGAATTCATATGGCCGGTCAGGGAGCGCATGCCGGACTTGTCCACCACCACGATCTCGCCGGGGGCCACGTCCCGCAGGAAGTGTGCGCCGATGGCGTCAAGGGCGCAGCTTTCCGACGCGAACACCGTGCTCTCGCCCAGCTTGCCGATGCAAAGCGGACGGAAGCCGTGAGGGTCCCGCACCGCGATCAGCTTGGTCGGGGACATGATCGTCAGGGAATATGCGCCCTCCAGCCGGCTCATCGCGGCGGACACCGCCTCCTCGATGGACGAGACCTTCAGCCGCTCCTGAGTAATCACGTAGGAGATGACTTCCGTATCGGAGGTGGTGTGGAAGATGGAGCCTCGCATTTCCAGCTCTTCCCGGAGTTCCGCGGCGTTTGAGAGCGCGCCGTTATGCGCCAGCGCCATCTGCCCCTTGATGTGGTTGACCACGAGAGGCTGCGCATTCCTTCGGGGCTCCGCGCCCATGGTGGCGTAGCGCACATGGCCGATGATCATGTTTCCGGGACCCATGGCCCGGAGCGCGGACTCGGTCATGACCTCGCTGACAAGCCCGGCATCCCGGTGGCAGGAGATCACCCCCCTGTCTCCCAGCGCGATGCCGCAGCTCTCCTGGCCCCGGTGCTGCAGCGCGAACAGCGCATAATAGGATGCGGACACCACGTCGCGGCCGTCCGGGCTGTACATGCCGAACACGCCGCACTCGTCGTGAATCTTGGCCATAATTATTCTCCCAGAAGGCGCTTCAGGATCTCGCGGTAAGCGTCCTCGACGCCGCCCAGATCGCGGCGGAAGCGGTCCTTGTCCAGCTTTTCCTGTGTGCGGCTGTCCCAGAAGCGGCAGGTGTCCGGCGAGATCTCGTCGGCCAGCACAATGGTGCCGTCCGCCGTCTTACCGAATTCCAGCTTGAAGTCGATCAGCTCGATGTTGAGGTCCTTCAGGTACTCCGCGAGAATTTTATCCACCATCAGCGCATAGGCACTGATGGTTTTAAGTTCTTCTTCGGTGGCCAGATCCAGCGCCAGAATGTGGTATTCGTTGACCAGCGGGTCGCCCAGTTCGTCATCTTTGTAGCAGAATTCCAGCACCGTCCGCTTCAGCTTTACGCCCTCCTCGAGGCCCAGGCGCTTGGCCAGCGACCCCGCCGCGATGTTGCGCACGATGACCTCCAGCGGGATGATCGAAACCTTGCGAACCAGCGTCTCCCGGTCGGAAAGCTCCTTGACGAGGTGGGTGGGAACGCCTTTTCCCTCGAGCAGCCGCATCAGGTGGTTGGACACCCGGTTGTTGATCGCGCCCTTGCCCTGGATGGTACCTTTTTTCAGGCCGTTGAAAGCGGTGGCGTCGTCCTTGTAGGAGACGATGCAAAGATTCGGGTCGCTGGTTGCGTAAACCTTTTTGGCCTTGCCTTCGTAGAGCTGCTCAAGCTTTTCAACCATTTTGATTCCCTCCGCCATACTGCTTTTGAATCGCCGCGTCTTTCTCCATAACCTTCCGGGCCATCGCGGAGCGCTCCGCTTCCAGTTTTTCCGCCAGGGCCGGGTCTGATACCGCGAGGATTTCCGCCGCCAGCAGCGCCGCGTTGAGCGCGCCGCCGATGGCGACCGTCGCCACCGGAATGCCCGGCGGCATCTGAACCGTGGATAAAAGCGCGTCCAAGCCCTCCAGCGACGCGCTGATCGGTACCCCGATCACCGGGAGGGTGGTGTTGGCGGCAATCGCACCCGCCAGGTGGGCCGCCTTGCCCGCCGCCGCGATCAGCGCCCCAAAACCGTTTGCCCGCGCTTCGCAGGCGAATTGCTGCGCAAGCGCGGGCGTTCTGTGGGCCGACAGGACCCGGACTTCAAAGGGGATGCCCAGGCGGGTGAGTGCGTCCGCCGCACCCTGCATAACCGGCAGGTCGCTGTCGCTGCCCATGATAATGGCTACCTTCTTCATCGCTGGCACCTCAAAACACGAACATTCCGTACGGGACAATTGATATTATACCATAAAACACGAACGAAGACATATTTTCACCTGTTAAACGTATGTAACACTTTGCGCCGGCGGGGGTGGGCTTGTTGGCGGCTCCATG
>JARKQG010000079.1 GCA_029974035.1 Eubacteriales bacterium
GGTGGAGGGGCTGCGCTTGCAGCTTCCGGCGCTGGGCGGGGCGCGTTACGCGGACGCCCAGATCACCGATTACGCCGGGCTGGCGCGCCGGGATTTTCCCTGGCGGCCGCCGCTGCGCCTGACGGTGCAGGCCGAGGCTTCGGCCCCGGCGGATGGGCTGGCCGGGACGGCAGGCTTTGGCCTGTGGAACGATCCCTTTTTGCCCGGCCGGGGGAGTTTGCCGCGCCTGCCGCGCGCCGCCTGGTTCTTTTTCGGTGCGCCGCCGAACGACATGCGGCTGGCCCTGGATCAGCCGGGCCACGGCTGGAAGGCGGCGGTGTTCGATGCCCAGCGGCCGTTGTTCTGGGGGCTGCTGCCGCTGGCGCTGCCGGGTGTTGCCGTGATGCGCGTGCCGGGCCTGTACCGGCGTCTGTGGCCGCTTGGGCAGCGCGCCCTGGGGGTGGCCGAAGCCGGATTGCCCGGCGAGTGGCTGGCGGAAACGCACGAGTACGGCCTCGAATGGCGGGTTGACCGCGCGATTTTCCGTGTGGACGGGCGGACCGTGCTCGACACCGATCGCAGCCCGCGCGGCCCGTTGGGGTTCATCGCCTGGATTGATAACCAGTCCGCGATCGTCACGCCGCAAGGCCGCCTGGGATGGGGAATCGTCCCCAACCCGGAACAAGGACTGACTCTGGCGCGCATCCGCATTGAAGCGTTGGATGCCGCGCTGCATCGCCGTTGATGGGTAGGAAAGGGTAGACCCATGCAATTCTCAGGCAAAGTGGCCTTGGTGACCGGCGGTGGCCGGGGGATCGGCAAGGCCATCGCGCTGCGGCTGGCCCGCGAAGGGGCCGACGTGGCGATCAACTACTTCCGCAACCGCGCTCCTGCCGAGGAGACGGCGCGGGAGATCAAATCGCTGGGCCAGCGCCCCATGATCGTCAAGGCCAACGTGGGTGACGTGGACGAACTGCAGGGCATGATCCGGCAGGTGAACGAGGAACTGGGCGGGCTGGACATCCTGGTCAACAACGCGGCCAGCGGCTACAACCGGCCGATCATGGAACAGCGGGCGAAGGGCTGGGACTGGACGATGGCCATCAATGCGCGGGCGGCGCTCTTTGGGGCGCAGGTCGCCGCGCCGATCATGGCCGAGCGCGGGGGTGGGGCGATCGTGAACATCTCCAGCTTCGGGTCGCAGCGGGTGCTGCCGGATTACGTCCTGGTCGGGGCCAGCAAGGCCGCGCTGGAGGCAGTGACTCGCTATCTGGCGGTCGAGATGGCTCCGATGAACATTGTGGTCAACGCGGTTTCGGCCGGCGTGGTCGAGACGGATGCCCTCAAGCACTTCCCGATCTGGCGCGAGCAGCTCA
>JARKQG010000084.1 GCA_029974035.1 Eubacteriales bacterium
TATGACAAGGTGCGAACGCATTTTCGCGCGCCGCCATAGGATACAGCGCGGACGAAACCGCGAACCGGGCGGCGGCGCCCCCGCCCCGCCCAGATCAGAAGGAGGAGTAGCGATGTCCTTTTTCAGCTACAAGAACGCCAACACCGACCAGTGTCCCGGCAGCATCGTAGGCAGCGCGGTGCAGGGCCTGACGGAGCGAATCTGCGTACAGGTCAAGAACGTCTACGACGCGTGTCTCCAGCAGGAGCAGCTGGACGATGTGGAGATCACGGTTTCCGACATCGTGCCGCTGCTGCCGGGCGCGGCCAATTCGTGCCAGCCGCCCACCGGAACGCCCTGCAACTGCAACTGCCGCGGATGCTCGTGCAACTGCACCTGCGGCGCCAACGGGGTCATTACTTATCCGGAAGCTGTGGAAAACGCGCGCAGCAGCCCGGACCCGCTGCCCGCGCCCTGCGGCCAGTGGACCTTCTCCGGCTGCCGCTCCGCGTCGGTCTGCGGCCGCATCCACGACCTGACCATCGACCGGCTCATCGACCGGCCCCAGTTCGCCCGCGTGAAGTGCACCGTGGACATCCCGATCGACGTGATCTTCGTGGATGCCCGCTGCCAGGAGTGGATGGGCCGCGGCAAGCTGAGCGTGGTCAAGGACGTACTGCTGGCCATTCCGGAGGAGTCGATCGTGCCCTTCACGCTGGAGAGCATGGTCAGCGCCATCTGCGTCACCGGCGAATACCTGGGCAACTGCAAGTTTGAAATCACCATCTGCGTCACGGTGGCGCTGAAGATCCTGGCGGAAGTGGATCTGATGATCCCGGCCTACGGCTTCTGCGAGATCCCCCCCTGCGAAGAATTTGCCGAAAATGTCTGCGACGAGTTCTTCTCGCTTCCGATGTACCCGCGCCGCAACTGCGCCAACATGGCCACCGGTTCGACGCCCATCTGCCAGCCCTCGACGGGCACGGCCGGCGCGGGGTGCTGCGCCACCACCGCCGGGGTATGCACCTGCTCCAACTGCGGCACCGCCTGCGGCGCGATGAACACCCTCTGCCCCCGCTGCGGCCGCACGATGACCTCCAACCTGTAACGGGCGCGGAAGGCCGCGCCGGTCCGCCCTCGCGCCGCCGGCGGAGACCCAGTAAGGCGGGGCGGTTCAGATAGGCGCCGGAAATTGAAAGGATGGCCCCCTCCCCTCTTACGAAAGCTTCCGGCGCCGGTATACATCCGGCCTGCGCGCCTTCCTTTCCGGGCGGCGCGCGGGCCGGCCGATACACTGCGCTGTCGCGGCGGCACGCCGCGCGTCTGTCCGGGTACGGGCCGGCATAGCCTGTATCAGGCCGGAGCGAAAAGGGAGGAAGACCATGCGGAGGATCGCACTTTACGCGCTGCCGGGGCTCATGCTGCCGGCAGGACCCGCCCGGGCGGAGGGCGCGGACGCGCTCCAGCCCTACACCTGGGATTCGCTGGCGACCGTCGGCGGCGCGGCCAGCGCGACGCTTCTGATCGTGCAATTCCTGAAGGCCCCGCTGGACAGGTGGCACCACATCCCGACGCGGGTGCTGGCGCTCGTCATCGCCTTCGCCCTGCTGACCGGCGCGCGGGCCTTCACGGCGGGGCTGGCCTGGCGGGACGTGCCGCTCATCGCCGTAAACGCCGTACTGGTGGCGCTGACCGCCATGGGCACCTATGAGGTGTCCTTCGCAAAGGTTGACCGGAGCGCGGAAACAAAGCCGGCCGCCTCCCCCAAAAAGGGCGGAAAGCGGCCGTAGCGCATAAAAAGCGCCCTAGTAGTCCACGAAGTCTAAGAACCGATGATAGGGCGCATAGCTTTTTCTGCCCGGCACGGAGCCGGAGCGCAGGCGTAGCAGCGCTGCGTCAAGCGGAGAGCGACACGGCCGGACAGGAAAAGATCCAGCCATAGCGTGGAAATTAGGCTTCGCGGACGACTAGTGAATTGACAATATTACAATTAATGGATAAACTATATCCAAAAGCTTGGGCTGGAGGGCATAGGGATGAACAAGAAGTACGGAGTACGGCTAAGCGGAACAGATCGAGCGCGAGTAGCGGAAATACTCAACGGAGC